>NZ_JASTTJ010000024.1:0-167639 GCF_032248645.1 Streptomyces zaehneri | reverse complement strand
GTCGTCGGCGGTACGAGCGGGGTCGACGGCGGCGCGGGCGGGGTGGCCGGCGCCAGAGGTTCGGGGGCGTCGGGGGGCGTCTCCGTCGGCGCCAGGCCGCCGGTGGTGGAGGGGGCGGGGTCGTGGGGCGGCCGCTCGGCGAATCCCGGTGGCAGCGGGCGGGGCGGGAAGTCCGCAGGACCGGCGGGTGTGTCCGACGGCGGCTCCCAGGGAGCGCGGTGCCGCCCCGACGGGCCGGCGCTCCGCTCCGTCCTCACGGCGCCAGTACCGACGCCGACCTCACGCTCGGCGACCTCGCGCCCTGGACTGCGCCCGATACCGTCCCGCGCTGCGTTCCGTCCGGAGTCCCGTCCGGAATCCCGTCCGCCGCCGCGCCCGCCGTCCCGCCGGAAGTCCGGTCCGGAGTCCCGTCCGATGCCAGGCTCGGCATCGCTCCTGCCGTCGCGCTCGTCGCCGTCATGTCCGACACCAGCACCAGCACCAGCACCAGCACCAGCAGTCTGCTCGGGATCCTGCACGGCATCCGGCACGGCATCCCACGGGGTGTCCCGCCCCGCGTCCCGCCCCGGGGCGGACTCGGCGGCGGATCGGTTCCCGGGCGGCGGAACGGTGGTCTCCGGGGACGATGGCGCCCCTGCCGTCGTGGCGGCCGACGAGGACCACCAGTCGGTCCGCCCTGCGGAACCGGGCCGCTCGGCACGGGGTGCCGGCACCGGTCCGGCGCCGCCGGGCGCGTCCGCGCCGCCCGCCTGGCCCCCCGTGTCGCCCGCGCCCTTCGGGTGCCGCGGGGCCGCCGTGGATCCGGGGCCGCCGACGTCGTCCGGCGTACCCGCGCTCTCCGCCGCACCGCCGGAGCGCACCGCTCCGGCGGCCGAGGCGAAACGGTCGTCCAGGGAGTCCGCGGTGCGCGCGGGCCCCGCGTCCTCGGTGGTGTCGTCGTACAACTGCCCCCACCAGTCGTCCTCGTGACCGGTGGGCCTTCCCCCCTGCTGGCTCATGCCCCCGATTGTCCACTGCGCGGGCCGGATGAAAACGGGGCATCCGGAAAATGCGCCACCGCACGTGTGTCGAACAGCGGGCCGAGTGACGTCCTGAACGCCAGTGCGAAGCACGGTGCGACAAAGGTCGCCGGGCGGTTCCACCCCCCACGGGAGAACCGCCCGGCGACATGGGGTGACCCAGACTCATATCCCCTATGCGCCCCTGCGCGTCATGAGCCCGGATCACGTTCTCGAAAGATTTCCGCGCCGCGGTGTCGTGGCCGACCGGCCCGAGTCTGCACGGCGCTCCTGGACCTCCGCTGTGGATGATCAGTGGATGATCACGTGTTTCCGCCGTGGCCACACCTTGGCAGAGTGACCGGCGGTACGGCGATGATGTGCGGCGGCGGGTTTACGCCGTGGCTGTTTCCCGCCATTCACGGGACGTCAGAAGGAGGGAAGCACCCGATGCTGGGAGCGATAGGGCTGGACGGGACGCACGAGTCGGCGTACCGGGCGCTGGTTTCCGTGGGCGCAGCCGACGTGCCCGACCTGGCGCGTCGACTGGCCCTCGGCGAGCACGACACCGAACGCGCGCTGCGCCGGCTGGAGCGGCACGGTCTCGCCGCGCAGTCCTCGGGTCGCCCCGGCCGCTGGGTCGCCGCGCCTCCGGGCGTCGCCCTGGGCGCGCTGCTCACCCAGCAGCGGCACGAGCTGGAGAAGGCGGAGCTGGCGGCGGCCCTCCTCGCCGAGGAGTACCGGGCGGCGGCCGCCGAACCGGCGGTGCACGACCTGGTCGAGGTGGTGACGGGCGCCGCCGCCGTCTCCCAGCGCTTCCTCCAGATCCAGCTCGGGGCGAGCGAGGAGGTGTGCGCGCTGGTCACCGGCACCCCGGTGGCCGTGACCGGCGGCGAGAACGACGCCGAGGAGCGGGCGACGGCCCGCGGGGTCCGCTATCGCGTCGTACTGGAGCGGGCGGTGCTCGACCAGCCGGACGGCATGGCGGAGCTGACCGCCGCGCTGGGCCGGGACGAACAGGTGCGGGTGGTGGACCGGGTGCCGACGAAACTGGTCGTCGCCGACCGCTCGCTCGCCCTGGTGCCGCTGACCGGCCGCTCGGCGGAGCCAGCCGCCCTGGTGGTGCACGCCAGCGGGCTGCTGGAGCTGCTGTCGGGCCTGTTCGAGTCGGTGTGGCGGGAAGCGCTGCCGCTGCGCCTCGGCGCGGCCGGCGTGGTCGAGCAGGCCCCGGACGGTCCCGACGCCACCGACCTGGAGATCCTGTCCCTGCTGCTGGCCGGGATGACCGACGCGAGCGCGGCCAAGCAGCTCGACCTCGGGCTGCGGACCGTACAGCGCCGGGTGAAGGGGCTGATGGAGCTGACGGGAGTGACGACCCGGCTGCAACTGGGCTGGCACGCGTACGAACGGGGGTGGGTGGCCCGGGAGCACTGACCGTACGCGTCAGCGGCCCGAGGCCGTATGGCTGACCTGCGGGTTCTCCCTGACTCGGGCACCCTGGGCAGATGGGAGTGGGTCAACTCCTGCTGGTCGCAGTGGTCATTCTGCTCGGCCTGTGCGGAGTGCTGGTGCCCGGTGTGCCGGGGTCGTGGCTGGTGTGGGCCGCGGTCCTGTGGTGGGCGCTGGAGGATCCGCAGCCGGCCGCCTGGCTCGTGCTGGTCGGTGCCACGGTCACGCTGTTCCTGTCGCAGGTGGTGCGCTGGACGCTGCCGCCCCGTCGGCTGCGGGAGAGCGGCGCGACCCCCCGGATGGCGGCGTACGCGGGACTCGGCGCGTTCCTCGGCTTCTTCCTGCTGCCCGTGATCGGCGCGATCCCGGGCTTCATGGGCGGCATCTATCTCTCCGAACGTCTCCGCCTGGGCCGTCACGGCGAAGCCCGGGCGGCCCTGCGGACGGCGATGCGCTCGGGCGGCTCCAGCGTCCTCACGGAGCTGTTCACCTGCCTGTTGATCATGGGGGCGTGGCTGGGGACCGTCCTGTGGGGATGACCGTTGCGCGGGAATGACGGCGCTTCGGGGACGGCGCTTCGGGGACGACGGTTGCGGGGGTGACGGTTGCGGGGCTGCCGCACCGCCGACGGGCGGCCCCTCGGTCAGGCGGGAGTTTGGGACCGCTCCTCGAGCGAGCCCTCCAGCGAGAGCAGCCGCACCTTGCGCTCGAGCCCGCCCGCGTATCCCGTCAGCGAGCCGTCGGCGCCGATCACCCGGTGGCAGGGACGCACGATCAGCAACGGATTCGCCCCGATCGCCCCGCCGACGGCCCGTACGGCCATCCGCGAGGCGCCGACGCGGGCCGCGATCTCGCCGTAGGTCGTGGTCGCGCCGTAGGGCACGGAGTCGAGGGCGGCCCACACGCGCTCGCGGAACTCGGTGCCGTCACTGCGCAGCGGCAGCCGGAACTCCTTCAGTTCGGCGGCGAAATAGGCGGCGAGCTGCTCCTCGGCGGAGCGGAAGGGTCCGGGGTCGTGCCGCCAGCCGTCCTGGACGGTCCGTCCGCCCTTCTGTCCGGGCACGGAGAGGGAGGTCAGCGTGTCGTCGGCGTCGGCGGTGAGCAGCAGAGGGCCGAGCGGGCTCTCCACGCTGGTCCAGTACGTCAGGTCGGTCATCGTTCCTCCGCGGCGCGCAGGTGGTGCAGGGCGTAGGTGCGCCAGGGGCGCCAGGTGTCGGGGACGTCCACGCCGGGCGGCACGACGTCGGGGTCGCCGAGGGCCCGGGCACGGATCTCCGCGATCGTACGGGCGTCCAGCCCCGGCAGCGCGAGCAGCGCCTCCTGGGCGTCGTCCCGGTCGACGCCCGGGTCCAGCCGTACGGTGCCGTCGGCGAGAGCGGCGGTGAGGACGCCCAGCGGGCCCTCGGACCCGGCACCGGGCCCGGACCCGCACTCGGATCCGGACTCGGATCCGGACTCGGATCCGGACTCGGACACAAACCCGGATCCGGACTCGGACACAGACCCGGATCCGGACTCGGGCACAGACCCGGCCTGCGCCAGGACGGCCGGCTCGGGAAAGAGGTGGGTGAGGGTCCCGCAGGGCGCGTCGAGGGCCTTGCCATAGGCGCGAACGAGCCGCTCGGCCGCCGCCCGCCCCACGACCGCCCGCACCGCGTACTCCTCCGGGTCGGCGGCCCCCGGCGCACGCAGGCCGGGCCGGTCGGCGACCAGCGGGGCGAGCCGCGGATCGGCGCCGAGCCGCTCGTCGACGGCGTACGGGTCGGAGTCGAGGTCGAGCAGCCTCCGCAGCCGCTGGACGGCGGTGGTGAGGTCGCGGGGGTCGGTGAGATGCAGCCGGGCGTCGAGCCACCCGCCGGGGTGCACGGCCGAGGCCCGGGCCGGGGCACCCGCCCGCTCGTCCACGGCGACGATCCCGGTGCCGTACGGCAGCCGCAGCGTACGGCGGTAGGTGCGCCCTCCGGGCGGCCCGCTCACCTCCTCCACCCCGGCCACGGCCTCCCGTTCCAGCAGGTCGAAAACGGCGCCCGCGTGGTACGGACCCCGGTGGGCGAGCCGCAGCGGGATCCCGGCGGACGGGGTGGCGGTGCGGCGGGTCGCACGGACGGCGGCCCGCAGTCCGGTCGGGGTCGTCGCGTACACGGTCCTGACGGTGTCGTTGAACTGGCGCACGCTGGCGAACCCGGACGCGAAGGCGATCTCCGTGACCGGCAGGCCCGTGGTCTGGAGCAGGACCCGCGCGGTGTGTGCGCGCTGCGCCCGGGCCAGAGCGACCGGTCCCGCGCCGAGCTCGGCGGTGAGCTGCCGCTGCACCTGGCGGGCGCTGTAGCCGAGCCGTACGGCGAGCCCGGTGACGCCCTCCCGGTCGACGACTCCGTCACCGATCAGCCGCATGGCCCGGCCGACGACGTCGGCACGCGCGTTCCAGTCGGCCGATCCCGGCACGGCGTCCGGGCGGCACCGTCGGCAGGCCCGGAAACCCGAGCCCTGTGCGGCGGCGGCCGTCGCGAAGAAACGCACGTTGCGGCGTTTCGGCGTCACGGCGGGGCAGCTGGGCCGGCAGTAGATGCCGGTGGTCTCGACGGCGAAGAAGAACTCGCCGTCGAACCGGGCATCCCTGCTGCGGACCGCCTCGTACTGCGTGTCCTGGTCCGTCATGGACTCCAGTCTTGGCGCCCGGAAGAAACCGTGCTGGCGGAAATCGGACGTGACATTGGACCGGAAACGGGTTGCCGGTCAGGTAGGTGTTGCCGGACCACATGTGCGTAACCGGGACCGGAAAGCGCTTCCGGAAACGACGCGCGTTACCGGACCGGCACGCGTTACCTGGACGCGGGCCTGGGCCTGGGCCTGGGCCTGGGCCTGGGCCTGGGCCTGGGCCGGCAAGCCTTACCGGACCACGCACGCGTTAACCGGACCGGCAAGCGTTTCCGGAACATGCGCGCGCGGCCGGACCGGCAAACGTTACCGAAACAAGCATGCGTCTCACGACTCGCAAGCGTTACGGGAACAGCCAGGCATTTTCCGGAACAAGCGCGCCTTACCAGACCCGACAGGCGTTACCGGACCGCGCGCACGCAGCACCGGACCGCCTAACGCCGTGCCGGACCGCCCACACCGTGTCGGTCCGGCAAGCGTTACCGAGACAGGCACGTGTTACCGCGGAGGGGCGGGTCGCCACGGCCCGCGCCCTCGCTTCGCCTCCCCGGCGGCCCGGCCGGCGGCCTGCTTGCGCTTCCAGTCCTGGCGGATGTCGGCACGCATGCGGGCGTCGGACTTGGCGACGATCCACTGGTTCTCCCGGACGAGCTTGTGGTAGCTCTCCAGACGGCGCGTGGGCAGTTGCCCGTCCTCGACGGCCGCCCGCACCGCGCACCCGGGCTCGGACTCGTGCGCGCAGTCGTGGAACCGGCAGTTCCGGGCGAACTCCTCGATCTCCGCGAAGACCTGTCCGACCCCGGTGCCGGCGTCCCAGAGGCCGACGCCGCGCAGTCCGGGCGTGTCGATGAGGACGCCCCCGCCGGGCAGCGGCAACAGGTTGCGGGTGGTGGTGGTGTGCCGCCCCTTGCCGTCCATGTCGCGGGTGGCCTGGACGCCCATCACGTCCTCGCCGACGAGCGCGTTCGCGAGCGTCGACTTGCCCGCGCCGGACGCCCCGAGCAGCACGGAGGTGCCCCGCCCGAGGAGCGCGGCGAGTTCCTCGACGCCGTCGCCGTCGCGCGCGCAGACGGTGAGCACGGGCACGCCGGGCGCGCTCGCCTCGACGTCCTCGACGAGGTAGGACAGCGCGACCGGGTCGGGCACCAGGTCGGCCTTGGTGAGCACGACGACGGGCTGGGCGCCGGACTCCCAGGCCAGCGCCAGGAACCGCTCGATGCGGCCGAGGTCGAGTTCGACGGCCAGGGACATCGCGACGACGGCGTGGTCGACGTTGGCGGCGAGGATCTGGCCCTCGGACCGCTTGGAGGAGGTGGAACGTACGAAGGCCGTACGGCGCGTCAGAAGTGTCTGTACGTACCGCGGATCGGCTTCCTCGGGGTCGACGGCGACCCAGTCGCCCGTGCACACGACCTTCAGCGGGTCACGGGGAACGACGAACTCGGTGTCGGCGCGCACGATGCCCGCCACCGTGACGACGTCGCACAGCCCACGGTCGACCCGCACCACGCGGCCGGGCAGCAGGCCCCGCTCGGCATGGGGGGCGAACTCGGCTTCCCGGTCGGCGTCCCAGCCGTACGCGGCGAGCGGCAGCGGCGAAGCCGAGGAGGAGACGGAGGTGGAGGAGACGGAGGAGAAATGCAAGGGGGACCCTTCACAGGGGCGGCCCCGGCAGCGCTCGCGTACGCGAGGCGGAAGAAGTGGTCAGCCGGAGACCGCGGAGGTGGAGTGAACGAACGTCTGGTCGCTGCGAACAGCACCCTTCTCGGCGACAGTCATCGGTCACACCTCCCGTTCCTCAGGTTCCTCACACGACTGACGGCGCGGCCGTCGGCCCCGCCCAAAGCTCACTCAGGATAGGGGCGCGGGAAGCCGGTTGCCACCTATTTCCGGCCCACTCACCGACGTCGCTACGCGCGCGTGGCCGACGCGGCTGGGCGCCCTGCCCGGATCACCCCTGCTCAGGCCGGCAGGATGCCTGCCTCCCCGCCATCGGCGAGGAGGCTCGTGCCGGTGACGTAACCGCTTGCGGGACCGGCGAGGAAGGCGACGATCTCGGCGGTCTCGTGTGGGCTCGCCCGCCCGGCCCCGCCCGCCGACCCGGTCCGGCAGCGCGACCTGGCCGCCGAGCGCAGCAGAGGACCCGGCCCGTCCGCGGACCCGGCCCGTCCGCGGGGCCGTCCCGTCCGCGGGGCCGTCCCGTCCGCGGGGCCGTCCCGCCCTCCGGGCAGCCGCTGCCGAGGGGGTTCTCTCGGCAGCGCCCGTCGTGGGCGGCACCGCTGTTCCCGGCGGCGGCCGACGCCGGGAAGACCCCCGGATCGCCCTTCGCGCAAGGGTTCTCACGCACCCGGAGCGGGGGCGGGAATCCCGCCCCCGCTCCGTCCTGCGCTCCGCTTCCGGCCGCGCCCGGTTCAGCTCTCGTACGTCAAGAGCTCGTGCACGTCTGCCCGTTGAGGGTGAACGCGTACGGCGCGCTGTTCTTGTTCTGCCAGGAGGCGAGGAAACCGAAGGTGAGCGTGCCGTTCGCGGAGACGGACCGGTTGTAGTCGGCGGCGGTCGCGGTGACCCGTGAGCCGTTCTGGGCAAGGCTCGCGTCCCACATCTGGTCGACCTTCTGGCCGTCGCGGAAGGACCAGGCCACGCGCCAGGCGTCGAGCGTCACGGCGGTGGTGACGGTGACGGTGGCCTGGAAGCCGTCGGGCCACTGGTTGACGAGGTCGTAGGTGACCTCGCAGGCCGCCGTCTCCTCGCCTCCCCCGGCACCGGCGGTGGCCGAGGACGTGCCCTGGGGCTCGGGGTCGGGCTTCCCGGCGTCGTCGCCGCCCGTCACCGAGGGCGAACCGCTCGCGGACGCCGCCGGGCGGGACGAGGACGGCGCGGCGGAGGTGCCGGGATCCGCGGACGGCAGGACGGAGCCGGGGCCGGCAACCGGGGTGCTGTCCGCGGGGTTGCCCTGGGCGACGTTCTCGCCGCCGCTGCCGCCGGTGTCGCCGGGCATCATCGACACGGCGAGTGCCACCACGGAGACCAGGACGGCGGCGGCGAGCATGCCGCCCCGCAGCACGCGCGCCCTGCTCGCGGCGACCTGTTCCGCCGCGCCCTCGGCGTCCGGCGCGTCCGGACGGCCGGCGCCGAGGCGCACCTCGGCGGCCCGGCGGCGGCGCTCCAGGTAGGCCAGGCCGCCCCAGCCGATGACGCCCTGGGCGAGGGCGGCGGGCAGGCCGCCCCCGTGCAGCCGCAGACAGGCGGCGGCCTCCGCGCACTCCACGCAGGTGGCGAGGTGGCGGGAGAGATCGGGGGGCGTGTCGGCGGCGGGCGAGCGGGTGACGGCGTCCAGGAGCCGGACGTAGCTGCGGCACTCCGCGTCCATCGGCGTGTCGAGATGGTTGCGGTGGCAGCGGTCCCGGAACAGTCCGCGGACCTGGTTCAGTTCCTCCACCGCGGCGGTCGGGTCAAGACCCTGCCTGCGGACGACGGCGTGCAGCGGCAGCGCCTCCACCTCCGCAAGCCACAGCAGAGCGGCGTCCGGTTCCTGCATGTCACGCAGTCCGCGCAGGGCGATGGGGCGGCTCAGGGGCGGTCCGACGTAGCGCGCGGCCTTGCCGGAGTTGAGCCACAGGCGCAGATCGGGGTCGAGTTTGTGGCCCTGTCCCCGGGCCTCCCAGGCGGCGGCCGTGGTGCGTACGGCGGTCAGCAGCAGCGGGATCCGGGGCAGCCGGGACGAGCGGCGGCCGGCACCTCGTGCGGTACCGTCCTCGGCGGCGCGGGCCTCGCGTATGCCGAGTGCGAACGCCTCACGGGCCAGCTGGTTCGCCGCGGTCGAGCCGGACGTACACAGATCGGCGTACGACAGGACGGCGTCCCAGCACTCGGAGAACAGCGCGGCCTCGGCGGCGTCCTTCGGGGTCGGCAGGTCGGGCATGAGTCTCCTGCATCCACAAGCGAGGTCAACTCACCATGACGGCAATGGAGTTGGGGGGAACCTCGCGGCAGGGGCAGAGCTTTTCACGTTTCCAACACAACTGACAAGCGCCCTGTTCAGATGTCATGTCAGGACAGCAGGACAGACAGCTGAACGGGACGACGAGAAGGCGGCCGCGCCCGGTACTCCGGCCTCCAGTACGGACGCGGACCGCCCTGCGTTCACTGCCGACGCCATGTTTCGACATCGGTTTCGCGAACCTTTTTCGCGGATTGCTTCGTGGGGTGCCGCGCGGAGTGCTCCGTGGGCTGCTCCGCGGACCCCGGTGACCGTTGCGCGGACTATACGGTCGCCGGGTCCTCTGCCGGAAGGCTGTCCATGAAGGAGCTGACGGAGAACACCGCGCGGCCGGGTCCGGGCAGTCCGTAGCCGGGAGGCGAGGAGAGACCGAACTCGTCCATGGTGGCGCGGTAGGCCTCCAGCAGGCGGATGTGGTATTCCAGTGGCGCACCCTGGGGGTTGGCCTTGCCCAGCGGGGTGGTGGGCTCCGGGCACCAGGTGGTGAAGCGCGGCGTGATGCCCTGCGACATGAAGAAACGCAGGCCCTCCGTGGTGGAGGCGATGGCCTCGTCCACGGTGGTGAAACCGAACGGCTCGGCCATCTCCACCCCCGCGACGAAGTTGGGGATCACGTTGCGCGCGCCGAAGATCTCCGCCGAGTCGAGGATCCGCTTGTGCCACTCGTCGCGGCCCACGTAGCGCTCCTTGCCCGGGCAGTACAGCTCGAACAGCCGGCGGTCCCACACCTCGTAGTTGGGGTGGTAGATCTGCACCCCGTAGTCCTTGAAGCGCTGCACGTCGTCGCGGGGCAGCGCCTGGGCGACGACCTTGCCGATCCAGCGGCCCGGGAAGCGCTGCTCGATGGCCTTGGCGTAGTGACCGTAGAAGTCGGCCTCGTCCCGGCCGGCGACGGTCTTGGTGATCGCGCCGCCGGTGAGGGTGTAGGCGGTGGACGCCTTCTGGGTGTCGTACCGGTCGATGATCTCCAGGGCCTCGAGGACCTCCTCGACGTCCTTCACGCCCGTGTAAGGCCGGCCGGCCGCCTTGTGCTGGCGCCAGTTGTGGTTGATGTCGCAGTACTGGCACTCCTCCTTGGCGCCGAAGTACTGACACACGCGGAAAACGGTCAGATAGATCAGGTAACCCCACTGGATGGTCGGAGCGACCTCCATGACGGACTTCCCGTTGGAAAGCTTGTGCCGGTAGTACTCCGGCATCGGCGGCACGCCGACGTCGGCGATGCGCTTTCCGTCGAGGTAGAGCCCGAGCAGACCTTCGTCGTCCGCCGCGACGCGGTACGGGGAGGACGGATTCACCCGGACCGAGACGACCGTCCGGCGCAGGTCGTAGGGGCCGCCCGTGAGGATGATCTCCTCCGGCGGGCGGCGCAGCGCCGCCTCGCCCAGCTCGGGCAGGGTGCCGTGGTCGAAGGAGAAGATGAAGTAGGACTTCGGTTTGACCTCGCCCCCCTCGTTGTCGCTGAGGGCGGAGGGGTCGAAGGCCACGCCTCCGCGCAGCAGGTCCTCCTTGAAGACGGCCTCCCGCGGAACATGCGGAAACCGCTCCATCAGATCCTCGACCAGCGCGGTACGGCTGTCCATCCGTCTCTCCTCCCGGCTCAGGCGTACGACTCCTCACGGTATGCCCCCGGCCGCGCCGGGGTGGGGGCGGGGGCCTCGTGTTGCGGGCAAGGTAGGTTCCACCTGGGAATTCCGGGTTCTCGATCTCCTCGGGAGGGGCGAGCAGTCGCATGACCGAAACCGTTACCAACTGGGCCGGCAACATCACCTTCGCCGCCGGCGAACTGCACCGTCCGCGCTCTCTCGACGCGCTCCGCTCGCTGGTGGCGGGGAGCGGGCGGGTGCGGGTGCTGGGCAGCGGGCACTCGTTCAACGAGATCGCCGAGCCCGGCGTCGACGGGGTGCTGCTGTCGCTGGGCGCGCTGGCCGGTGACGTCGACGTCGACACGGCGGCCCGGACCGTGCGGGTCGCGGGCGGGGTCCGGTACGCCGAGCTGGCGCGCCGCGTGCACGAGCACGGGCTCGCGCTGCCGAACATGGCTTCCTTGCCGCACATCTCGGTCGCCGGGTCGGTGGCCACCGGCACCCACGGTTCGGGGGTCGGCAACGGCTCGCTCGCCTCGGCCGTCCGCGAGGTGGAGATCGTCACCGCCGACGGCTCCACCGTCGTCATCGGACGCGGCGACCGGCGGTTCGGTGGGGCCGTCACCTCGCTGGGCGCGCTCGGGGTGGTCACCGCGCTCGTCCTCGACCTGCAGCCCGGCTATGAGGTCGAGCAGCGCACGTTCACCGAACTGCCTCTGGACGGGCTGGACTTCGAGACGATCGCGGGGGCCGCGTACAGCGTCAGCCTGTTCACCGACTGGGACGCGCCCGGCTTCCGGCAGGTGTGGCTGAAACGGCGCACGGACGAACCGCTCACCGACTTCCCGTGGGCCACGCCCGCCGTGGAGGCGCTGCATCCGGTACCGGGGATGCCGGCGGTCAACTGCACCGAGCAGTTCGGGGTGCCGGGGCCGTGGCACGAGCGGCTGCCGCACTTCCGGGCGGAGTTCACCCCGAGCAGCGGGAACGAGCTGCAGAGCGAGTATCTGCTGGCGCGCCGGCATGCGCTCGAGGCGCTGTATGCGATCGACGGTATCCGGCAGACGGTCGCCCCCGTGCTCCAGGTCTGCGAGGTCCGTACGGTGGCCGCCGACGAACAGTGGCTGAGTCCCTCCTACGGGCGGGACACCGTGGCTCTGCACTTCACCTGGGTCGAGGACACGGCGGCCGTGCTCCCGGTGGTGCGGGCGGTGGAAGCCGCGCTGGAGCCCTTCGAGCCGCGGCCGCACTGGGGCAAGGTGTTCGAGGTGCCGGCCGCCGTGGTGCGCGGACGGTATCCCCGGATCGACGACTTCACGGCCCTCGCACGTGTGCTGGATCCGGCCGGGAAGTTCACCAACGCCTTCGTGCGGGACGTCCTGGCAGGCTGAGCGCGCGACTCCGGGCGACTTTATAAAGCCCCTTTCCTAACCCCTTGTCGAACGGTTCGGCAGCCCATAGCCTGGCGCGGCGCCGGTGCCGTCGCAGTGCGGGCCCGCCCGCCACGGAAAGGCACGGAAGGGATGAGGGGGCACGCTGCATGAAGCGCGGCACATCACGGGACATCCGCACCGCGAACCGCTACGAGGTGCTGCGTCAGATCATCGCCGCCTCGCCCACCTCCCGGCAGGAGCTCGCGGCCGCCACCGGTCTCTCGCTCGCCACCGTCGCCACCCTCGTCGGCGAACTGCTCGACCTGCGCATGATCACCGAGGTCGGGTTCGAGGACTCGGCGGGTGGCCGCCCGCGGGGCCTCGTGGCCGTCAACGCGTCGGGGGGCGCGTTGATCGGCGTGGACATCGCGGAGACCTACGTCCATGTCGAGCTCTTCGACCTCGCGCTGAACGTGCTGGCGCGGGCCGAGGAGAACATGCGGCCCGGCGAGAGCCGCCCCGAGCAGGTGGTCGGCCATGTCGCCGCGGCCGCCGGTTCGGTGGTCGCGCAGGCCGGGGTCGAGGCCGCCCGGGTGCTCGGCGTCGGGGTGAGCGTGCCGGGGCAGGTGGACCGGGCCACCGGCATCTCCGAGTACGCGCCCAACTGGGACTGGCACGATGTGCCGTTGCTCGACCTGCTCTCCGAACACATCGCGTATCCCCTGTACTTGGACAACCCGCTGCGGGCGGGCGCGGTCGCCGAGCTGTGGTTCGGGGCGGCCCGCGGGCACGGGGACGCCGTCGTGGTCAACCTGGGCACGGGCGTCGGGGCCGGTCTCGTTCTCGGCGGCGGGCTGCACCGGGGCGTCAGCAACAGCGCCGGCGAGTGGGGGCACACCACGCTCGTGCTCGACGGGCGGCTGTGCCGCTGCGGCAATCACGGCTGTGTGGAGACGTACGTCGGCGCGCCCGGCATCATGCAGAACCTGCGTGAACTCAGCCCGCGGAGCCCGCTGTTGCATCCCGACGACCAGACCGCCACCATCGACGCCCTGGCCGCCGGGGTCGCCGCGAACGACCCGGTCGCCGTCAAGGTCGTCCGCGACACCGCCCGCTACCTCGGCGCGGGCATCGCCAACCTGGTCAACGTGCTCAACCCCGAGGTGGTCGTCCTGAGCAGCTGGGTCGCCGCGCGGCTCGGCGAACCCCTCCTCGACGAGGTGCGGGAGGCGGTCGCCCGGCACGCGCTGAAACGGCCGCTGGCCGCCAGCCGGATCGTCCTCTCCCCCATCCCCACCGACCCGGCCTGTCTGGGCGCGGCGACGTTCGCGCTCGAAGGGGCGTTGCAGTCGGTGGGTCAGAGAAACGCCAAGCGCACCGTTTTCGCAGGTGCGCGGAGCCGTACCGCACCACCCGCATGAACCATGCGGAACCGCACCACCTTCACGACGACGGAAGGGATGCAGTGTTACGCGCACCGACAACGGCGCACGCCCTCTGCCCGAGGAAACTCCGAGAAACCCGGCGATTCGCCTGCCGTGACGGAGCACTTGCCGGAAAGCGTTCTCGTAATCCGCTGCCCGCCGACGCGGCCGGCGGCGCCGGCATCCCCGTTCGAGCGGCAGCGAGCGGCAGACCTGTCGTACGACGCGCAGCAGGCGTCCGGGGCGCCACCACACGGCCACCGGCCGGTGGCCGAAGCGACCGTCGTGCCCGCCGGTGACGGCCTCCTGCGCCGGTTGCCGACCGCCGGCGGACAGCGCGCCGACCGGACGAACGGAGAGCACTCCGGCGTCCGCGGCCGGGCGGTCGTCGACGGCTCGAAAGTGATCCCGCACGGCCGCACCCGCGAGGCCGACAGGGCCGCGACCAGGCGATAGCCGCCGGGAGCACCCCACTGACCGAGGGCCGCCGGCCCTGACACCGGCGGCCCTCAACCTCCCTGCCACGCACCCGCGTTACCCCTGCGGCCGCCAGGTCACACCCTTTGCAGCGGCCGCTCTCGTTCGCCATGCCGAACCGATCACAACGCTTCGAACAGACTTCGTCCAACCCCTTGCCGAAGGCTTAGCCGAAGGTTAACGTCCCGCTCCGCGACAGGAATTGAGCCACCTGCGCCGAGCCACAGAGCCGTAGCCGCACTTCGAGACAAGGACGTCGCCATGTCGGCAATGAGCAACAGCAACTGGTCCCGCAGGTCCCTCTTCCGAGCCGCCGCGGGCATGGCCGCCGCCGGCACGCTCGCCGCCTGCGGCGGCAACAACGGCCGCGGTGGCGGATCCGGTTCGGGCGTCGGCCTCACGCAGTACTTCCACGCGTACGGCGAGCAGGGCACCGAGCAGGCCATCAAGAAGTACGCGAAGGCCTACGACAAGGCCGACGTGACCACGCAGTGGATCACCAGTGCCGACTTCGAGAGCAAGCTCTTCGCGACCCTGCTCACCAAGAACGCGCCCGACCTCTTCGAGTTCCACCCGCAGATCCAGCTGATCAAGAGCGGTCAGGTGGCGGACCTGACCGACATCGTCACGCCCGTCAAGGACGACTTCAACCCGGCCGACATCAAGTCGCACACGGTGGAAGGCAAGATCTACGGCGTCCGTATGATCGACGACCCGCAGTTCTTCTTCTACCGCAAGTCGATGCTGGAGAAGGCCAAGGTCGAGGTGCCGACCACCCTCGACGAGCTGGCGGAGGCAGCCGCCAAGCTCACCACCGGCAAGGTCAAGGGCCTGTACATGGGCGACGACCTGCACAGCGTCATCGACACGATGATCTGGTCGGCCGGCGCGGATCACCTCAACGCGAAGAACGAGATCGCCTACCACACCCCCGGCGTCATCGAAGGCATCAAGAAGATGCGCAAGCTGTTCACCAGCGGCGACCTCCTCCTCGGTGCACCGACCGCCTCCTGGGACCCCTCCTCGCTCAACCAGGGCCTGTGTGCCATCCAGTTCTGTGGCATGTGGGCGATGCCGGCGATCCAGCAGGCGCTCGGCGACGACTGGGGTGTCTTCCCCTTCCCCAAGACCGTCGACTCTGGCAAGCAGTCGGTCTACAACGGCGGTTGGTCGATGTTCGTCAACGCCAAGGGCGAGAACGTCGAAGCGGCCAAGGAGTACGTCAAGTGGCTGTGGATCGACCAGAAGAAGTACCAGGAGGAGTGGGCCACGTCCTTCGGCTTCCACATCCCGCCGCGCACCTCGATCGCGCAGACGGCCACCAAGCTGAAGTCGGGCAACGCCGCCGAAGGCGTGCGGCTCTTCAACGAGTTCGGCCACTTCGACAACATCGGCTGGACGCAGGCCATGCGCACCTCGCTCGAGGACGTCTTCGCCAACAGCGTCCGCAAGGACATGGACCCGGAGGCCGCGCTCGACAAGGCCGACACGGCCGTCAACCGCGAACTCAAGAAGCTGTTCGGATAGGCCGCGGGACGGAACACGACATGTCGACGACCAAGACGCGCGACCTCGCGCGCCCCGCCGCGGCGAAGGCCTCACCGGCCAGGCCGCGGCGGGCTCTGCGGGGCAGCCCCACCTTCAACTTCTGGCTCTTCACGGCGCCGTTCCTCATCGGCCTGGCGGTCTTCGTCTACGCGCCGATCCTCTGGAGCCTCTGGCTCAGCTTCTTCGAGGCCCGCTTCACCGTCACGCCCGACAAGTTCGTCGGCTTCGAGAACTACACGTACATGCTGACGAACGACGACTTCGTCGGCTCGCTCGGCACCTTCACCGCCTTCGCCGCGTTCATCGTGCCCACCACCTGGGCGCTCTCCCTGGGCCTCGCCCTGCTGGTGAACCGGCTGCGCTTCATGCGGGCGTTCTTCCGTTCGGTCTTCTTCCTGCCGACCGCGTGCAGTTACGTGGCCGCCTCGCTGATCTGGAAGATGTCCATCTTCAGCGGGGTCCGCTTCGGCATGATGAACACGGTCCTCGGCTGGTTCGGGATCGAGAACATCGCCTGGCTGGTCGACCCCAACCCGCCCTGGTACTGGCTCGTCATCGTCTCGGCACGGCTGTGGCTGCAGTCCGGCTTCTACATGATCCTGTTCCTGGCCGCGCTGCAGAACATCCCGGGCGAGCTGTACGAGGCCGCCGCCATCGACGGCGCCAAGCCGGGCTGGCAGACCTTCCGGTACATCACCCTGCCCCAGCTGCGCGCCACCTCCACCGCGGTGATCCTGCTGCTGCTCATCGCCGCGTACCAGGCCTTCGACGAGTTCTACAACCTGCTGTCGAAGACCACGTGGGGTCGTCCGCCCCTCGTCGAGCTGTACTACAAGGCCCTGGGCGAGAGCCAGGACTACGGCGCCGGCAGCGCGGGCGCGGTCATCCTGACCGTGCTGATCTGTGCCGTGACCCTGCTCCAGGGCAAGTTCCTGGGCTTCGGAAGGGGTGAGGAGTCCAAGTGACCACCACGTTGCCCGAGGCACGGGAATCCGCGCCGCCGCAGGACAGGCCCCGCCGCGACAGTCGTGGCCGCGGCGTGATGAGCTCCACCGGCCTCTACATCGCCACCGGGATCGCCGGCTTCTTCTTCCTGGTCCCGTTCTACCTGCTGATCCGCAACGCCCTCTCCACCGACGCCGACATCACCGGAGAGAACTGGAAGTTCTTCCCCACGGACCTCCAGTGGGGCAACATCAGCGAACTGTTCACCGACGAGACGGTGCCGTTCGGCCAGTCCCTGTGGAACTCCGCGGTCGTGGCCACCCTGCACACCGCCGGTGTCCTGCTGGTGTGCTCGCTCGCGGGCTACGGTCTCGCCCGCATCCCCTACCGGCACGCCAACAAGGTCTTCTACGCCGTCCTGGGCACCCTGATGGTCCCGACGGCGGTCACCTTCGTCCCGAGCTTCGTCCTGGTGTCGTCGCTCGGCTGGGTGGACACCTACCGGGGTCTCATCATTCCGGGCCTGTTCAGCGGTTTCACGTGTTTCCTGTTCCGGCAGTACTTCCTGGGGTTCCCCAAGGAACTGGAGGAGGCGGCGCGGGTGGACGGACTGGGCTACTGGGGTGCGTACTGGCGCATCGTGGTGCCCAACTCGCTGAACTTCTTCGCGGCGATGGCGACCATCACCTTCATCAACGGCTGGAACTCCTTCCTGTGGCCGCTGGTCATCGGCCAGGACCCGAGTTCGTGGACCGTCCAGGTCGCTCTCTCCAACTACATGACCAACCAGACCGTCGTCTTCCATCTGATCTTCATGGCCACCGCCTTCTCCATCCTGCCCCTGGTGTTCGTGTTCCTCTTCCTCCAGCGCTGGCTGGTCCAGGGGATCGCGCAGACCGGCATCAAGGGCTGACCCAGGAGACCGATGTCCTTGCGCGCCACGGCCGTCGGCTACGTCGAAAACGTCTCGCCGGGCAGCGGGGCCCTTCCGCCCCGCGCCCGGTACGCCTCCTCGGACGCGAAGTCACCCGCGCTGAACGGACGTTGGCGTCTGCGCGTGTCGGCGACCGCCGACGCCGAGGACGACTCGTTCGCCGAAGACGGTTACGACGCCGAAGGCTGGGCCGAGGTCGCGGTGCCGGGCCAATGGGTCCTCCAGGACGACGGAGCCTTCGGCTCGCCCCTCTACACCAACCATCCCAGTCGTGCGGCCCGGGCCCGCTCCCGCGGTACTTCCTGAACGCCGAACCCGTCGCGTTCTCCTTCGTGTTCTCGGAGATCGATTAATTGATTGACCGTTTGATCGACATTCCGACACGGTGATGACGTCTCCCGCGACAGGCCGGCTCCCCCAGCCGGCCGGCCGCGCTTCACTGGAGGTTGAACTGGTGATCGGCAGCATCGAGGTACGCGATCTCTCCCGCACCTTCCACACCACCGTCCGCCGGCCCGGCCTCGCCGGCGGACTGCGCTCCCTGGTCAACCCGGAACGGGTCGCCAAGCACGCCGTCTGCGACATCACCTTCGATGTGGCCGCCGGCGAACTTCTCGCCCTGCTCGGCCCGAACGGCGCCGGCAAGTCCACCACCATCAAGATGCTCACCGGCATCCTCACCCCGACCTCCGGCGAGGCACGCGTCGCCGGCGTGGTGCCGTACCGGGAACGGGAGCGAAACGCCCGCAACATCGGCGCCGTGTTCGGGCAGCGCACCCAGCTGTGGTGGGACCTGCCGGTGCGCGAGTCGTTCGCCATCCTGCGGGACATCTACGAGGTACCGAAGGCCGAACATGCCACCCGGCTGAAGGAGTTCGACGCCCTTCTCGACCTGTCCTCCTTCTGGGACACCCGCGTGCGCCACCTCTCCCTCGGCCAGCGCGTGCGCTGCGACCTCGCGGCGGCGCTGCTGCACGACCCACCCGTCGTCTTCCTGGACGAGCCGACGATCGGGATGGACGTGGTGGTGAAGGAACAGGTCCGCGAGTTCCTGCGCCACCAGGTCGAACAGCGCGGCCGGACGGTCCTGTTGACCACGCACGACATGACGGAGGTCGAACGGCTCGCCGAGCGCGTGGTGCTGATCAACCACGGACGACTGGTCCTGGACGGCACCCTCGACGAGATCCGTCGCACGTTCGGCTCGACCTGGCAGGTGCGGGCCACCCTCGCCGACCCGCACGCCGAGGTCGTGGCCCTGCCGGGAATCGCGGTGCTGCGACGCGACGGATCCCGCGTGGTGTTCGGACCGGACGGACCCGGCGCGCCGACGGTGCACCAGGCGCTGAAGTCGGTCATCGAACGGTACGAGGTCACCGACATCGCCCTCGACGAGGCCGAGTTGGAGGACGTCATGCGGGCCGCGTACGTGCAGGCCGGGGACGCTTGATGGCGGTCCTGAGCGCCTGGCGCACGGCCCGGGTGACCCCGCTCGGCGAGTTGCACACCCCGCCCCGGATGACGGCCGCCCTGCTGCGACTGGCCGTCCAGGTGGTACTGGTGGCGTCGCTGTGGCACGGCCTGTACGCCCAGACGGGAACCACCGCGGGAATGACCCGAGACCAGGCGGTCACCTACGCCGTGCTGGCCGTACTGGCCTCCCGGCTGCGGGAGTTGGACCAGTACGCGGCCCGGGACACCGTGATCCAGCACATGCACTTCGGCACCATCGTCTACTGGTACCTGCGCCCGTTGTCGCCTCAGCGCTACTACGCCCTGCGTGCACTGGGCGAGCAACTGTACGGCCTGGCATGGGCGTTGACGGGCTACGTCGTCTGCCTCGCCGCCGGGGTGGTGGAGCCGCCCGGGTCGGCCGCCGTGGCGGCGGTGTTCGCGCTGAGCCTCCTGCTCGGCCAGTGGATCCTGTACTACGTCATGCTGGCCATCGACCAGCTGTGTTTCTTCACCCTGCGCAACAACGCGGCGATGCTCATCCTGATCTTCGCGCAGAACCTGCTGTCGGGGGTGTACGCGCCGCTGTGGTTCTTCCCCGACTGGTTCGTCACGCTGAGCGGTTTCCTGCCGTTCCAGGCCACGCTGAGCGTTCCGCTGTCGCTCTACGTCGGTCGCATCCCGGTGTCGGACGCCGCCCCCGCGCTGCTGGTACAGGCCGCCTGGGTGGCGGTGCTGGCCCTGTTCACCCGGCTGGTGTGGCGACTCGCCGCCCGGCGGGTCATCTCCCAAGGAGGCTGATGCCCTTGAAAGCCGTGCGTCTCGCGTGGCGCATCACCCGTCTCAACTTCCGCGCTCAGCTGGAATACCGCTCCGAGTTCCTGATGATGGTCGCGATCGGCGCCGTCTGGCAGGTCTCGGTCATCGTGTTCGCGACCGTGCTGCTGACCCGCTTCAGCGGGATGGGCGGCTGGGACAGCTCGGACGTGCTGCTCATCCCGGCGACCCGGATGCTCGCCCACGGTCTGTTCGTGCTCTTCCTGGGCCGCATGCACGGAATCGGTTACTTCATCCAGGAAGGACAGATCGACGTCTGCCTGGTGCGGCCCCTGCCGGTGCATCTCCAGGTCCAGCTGCGCGTGTTCCCCACCAACGCCATCGGTGATCTGACCGTCGCCGCGGGGCTGATGGCGGCGGCGCTCGGCCGCAGCCACCTCGACTGGACGGCGGGCCGGATCTCCTACCTGGTGGCGGCCGTGCTCGGCGGCATGCTGCTGGAGGCCGCCCTGTTCACGGCGGTCGCCTCCGCCGCTCTGCGTTTCCCGACGGCCGACTACTGGGGCCGCTGGCTGGAGGAACTCCTCGGCACGTTCGGCAGCTACCCGCTCAACGTGCTGCCCAGGGCGGTGGGCGGCCTCCTGACGTACGGCCTGCCCCTCGCGTTCGTCGCGTACTTCCCGGCCGCCGTGCTCACCGGCCACGGCCACGACACCGCAGTCCCCTACTGGCTGGCGGGGGCCTCCCCGCTGCTGGGGCTGCTGACGTACCTCGGCTCGCGGCTGCTGTGGCGGTGGAGTCTGGGGCACTACACGGGGGTGAACGGATGACTGGATACCGCCGGGTGCGGGCTGGGCCTCCGCACGGCTGGAGCACCCTCGGCCCGGAGGTGTCGATCACCGAGTCGGAGGTCCGCATCCCGCGCCCTGCTGCCCGCACCCTGAGGAGCGACGCCCGCACCGTCGAGATTCCGTCGAGGCGGTGCCTGATACAGGATGGGCTCATGTACGACTCCTTCGGCGCACCCCGCCTGCGTACGGTCGAGCCCGGCGAGTACCCGGTATGGGAAGAGGCGCTGGCTCTCGTCAACCACGACCTGAGCACCCTTCTACCGGACCGCGGCCCGCTGTGTCTGGTCGCGCTGCCCGCCTGGCCGAAGGAGTCGGCCGACGAAGAGCATGCGTCCGAGCATGTGTACGTCGCCCTGCCCGACGGCCGCTGGCACGGCAACGACCTGCCCCCGCACGCGGGTGCCGGACCCGGCCCCGCGCTCGCTGCTGTCGCCGAGGCCGCGCAGGACACGGTGCTGGAGTGCCTGTGGCAGGTGTGGCCGGTCTGCGCCGAGCACCGGCTCGGGATGCACCCGGGTCAGCAGGACGGGCAGGTGGTGTGGAGATGCGCGGGCCGAATCGACGAGGGGGAGCCGGGACACGTACAGGCGCCGGTCGGAAAGCTGGAGGAGTCGTGCCGGTAACGGAGGGAGCGCCGCAAGCAATACAAAGAGATCAAAGAAGGAGCAAGCAGAACAAGCAGAACAAGCAGAACCAGCGAGGGTAAGCGTTTTCTCCTCCGCACTCACTGTTTCCTCAACAACCCTTGTGCGTCACTCCGGACGGCCTCAATCTGAGCTTTGTTCAGCTCCTTCGCCGCTCTTCCCCCACCGGAGACACCCCCACATGAGACGACTCATCGGCACCCTGGCGGCCGGCGTTCTGGCCCTGACCGGTCTCACCGCGACCGCCGCAGCCCCCGCCCAGGCGACCACCGCCGCCACGTCCGGCACCTTCAACGTCCTGACGTACAACGTCGCGGGCCTGCCCGAGGGCCTCAGTTCCGGCCACCCGGCGACCAACACCCCTTTGATCTCACCGCGGTTGGCCGCCTATGACATCGTCAACGTCCAGGAGGACTTCAACTACCACGCGGCGCTCTACGCGGGTGACAACCACCCGTACCGCACCGCGACCAGTGGCGGAGCAGCCATAGGCGACGGCCTCAACACGCTGTCGGACTACGCCTTCGAAGACTTCGAGCGGGTGCGCTGGAACAACTGCACGGGGACCAACTGCCTCACCCCCAAGGGTTTTACGCTGTCCCGGGTCCGGTTGGCCGAGGGCGTCTTCGTGGACCTCTACAACGTGCACACCAACGCGGACGACTCGGACGACGCGCTGGCCGCCCGGCGCGCCAACATCGAGCAGCTGTCGGACTTCATCCAGGCGAACTCGTCCGGCAACGCGGTGCTCGTGATGGGCGACACCAACACGCGCTACACCCGCGCCGGCGACAACATCCGCCTCCTCGCCGACGAGAACGGTCTGACGGACGCGTGGGTACAGCGGGTGAAGGGCGGCACGCGGCCCACCCAGGGCACGGACGCACTGCTCTGCCCGACGACCGCGCCGGCCAACGACTGTGAGGTCGTGGACAAGGTCTTCTACCGGGGCAGCAAGCTCCTGAGCCTGAACGCAACCCGTTACGACAACGAGTGGGCATCGTTCCTGGACTCCGCCGGCGGCAACCTGTCGGACCACTTCCCGCACACGGTCGACTTCTCCTACACCCTCAACTCGACACTGCGTGCCAGTGACTTCCTCGGCGGCCCGCACGGTACCGCGTTCAACGACGCTGACGACCTGCCGGCCACCCCGGCCCCGCGCACGCTGACCCTGCGGGGTGGAGCCCGCCTCGACGCGGTGGCACTGACCCACGACGGCGGTACGACCCTCACCCACGGCGGCACGGGCGGCACGGCGACATCACTGACGCTGGCGACGGGCGAACACCTCACCTCGGTGAAGCTGACGCAGGGCCAGAAGGACGGCCGTACCAGGATCTTCTCGGCGGCCTTCACGACCGACAAGAGCCGCACGCTGTCCTCCGGCACGGCGACGACCGACGCCACCACCTTCACTGCCCCGTCCGGCTGGCAGATCGTCGGGTTCACGGGCCGCGGGGGCGACGAGGTGGACAAGCTGGGCGTACTGTACGCGCCGATCAGCTGATCCGCGTCCGTGTCCGTGTCCCTGTCCGCGTCCGCGTCCGCGTCCGCCCACCAGTTTCTCCGGACCGTAGTGGTAGAGCACGTTGCGCGTCTCGAACGCGGTGGCGTCGTCGGGATCGTCGTAGTACGTGTACTCCCCGATCTCGATCAGCGCGGACTTCACCAGCGCCCTGAGCAGTACGACCCGCGGCTGCTCGGGCATGGGGTGCAAGGCGGTGGGGTCGGCGGGCACGGGCATGCGATGCGTCCTCATGGCGCTCGGGGGCCGACGACTCGGGGCTGGGCGCCGATTCCGGGTTCCTGGGCTGGGACCGGGTTCTGGGGTTGGGCGCTGGGGTTGGGGTCAGGGGGGATGGGGTTGGGGTTGGGTGGGGCCGTGTGCCGTGTGCCGATCATGTTCCCAGTGCGTGCCGTTCCGTGCCCGTCATTTCTTGGGTGGGCGGAGCGGGTGCTGAGCGGCGTCGGCGGGATCCGTGCGCCGGGGCGGGCCCTGACGCCCCGGCCCGCGCGCCCCTCGGCCCCGGACCCGGACCCGGACCCGGCAAGATGAGCTGGGTCGGGGCGGGAAAACGGTTGCGGAGCGGTTCCAGGGCTCAGGGCCCGGCGGCCCTGGGCCCGGCCCCGGGGCAGCGGCTCCACCCACCGTCCGCCGTCCCACCTGGGAGACCCTTAGGATCCTGCCTGATACTTCCAGGTCCGAGCGCACGCAAGGCGGTTCCCATGCCACGAGTCGGCCTCACCACCGACCGCCTCGTCGAAGCCGCCGCGGAGCTGGCCGATGAGGTCGGTTTCGACAACGTCACCATTTCGGCGCTGGCCCGACGGTTCGGCGTCAAGGACGCGAGCTTGTACTCGCACGTCAGGAACCTCCGGGAGCTACGGACCAGGCTCGCGCTGCTGGTCGGCGGCGAGATGATCGACCGGATCGCCGTGGCCGTCGTGGGGCTCGCAGGCAAGGAGGCGCTGGTCGCCTTCGCGGGGGCGTATCGGGAGTACGCCCTCCGGCACCCGGGCCGATATGCCGCCACCCAGATCCGGATCGACCAGGAGATCGACCGGGAACTGGCCGCCGGGTCCCCCGCTCCGCGCCGGACCGTCGAGATCACCTACGGGATGCTCCGCGCCTACGGCCTCGACGAACCTGACCTCACCGACGCCGTCCGCCTGCTGCGCAGCACCTTCCACGGGTACTGCACGCTGGAGGCCACCGGCGGCTTCGCCGCGCCCCGGGACGTGCGGCGGTCATGGGACAAGGCGATCGACGCCCTGCACATGGCCCTGATCCACTGGCCGCGAGAGAGCGACAGCGGCGACGCCGGTAGCTGACGCCCTCAGCAATGGCTTGCTGCGTCAGCGCCCATTCTCCGTATGTCCTCGTACGCCGGCGTACGGCCAGCCGGCCTGTGCCCTTCCCGGATCTCGTCGAGGGCTTCGAGCGCCGCACCCATCGCTCGCCGGTACAGGAACGAGCCGAGGCTGACACGGCTCACCCCCAGGTCGCCGAGTTGGGGGACCGTGGGCCCGGTCGGCGAGTACAGGATGTTGAGGGGGACGTCCAGTCGTGCGACGAGCGCGGCGATCTCGCCCGCATCGGTCAACCCCGGGACGAAGACCCCGTCCGCCCCCGCCTGTTGGTAGGCATCGAGGCGGGACAGCGTTTCGGCTCCGCCGCGTTCCCCGCGTTCCCCGTGTTTCCCGTGTTTCCCACCCTCGCCCCGCTCGCCGAGCCAGTACGTGTCCGTACGGGCGTTGACGAAGAGGCCGGGCGCGGCGGCCTTGACCGCGGCGATCTTCGCCGCATGCCGGTCGACCGGCCCCAGGGCATCCTCCAGGTTGATGCCGACGGCTCCCACCGCCACCAGCTGACGGGCGAACTCCCCCACCTCGTCCGGATCTTCGCTGAAACCGCTTTCCGCGTCGACCGAGAGGAAGAACGGTTGCGAACCCAGAATCAACGCGAGCCGTAGAGTCTCGTCACGAGTAGCCGAGGCTCCGTCCGGCAGCCCCACCGCCGCCGCCACCGCGAGACTCGTCGTGCCGATCGCCCGGAAACCCTTTCGCGCCATGGCCATCGCGGTGGCCTGGTCCCAGGCGTTGGGCAGGAGCAAGGGGGTATCGGCGTGGTGAAGGTCGGCGAAGGAGTTGTAAGTCGCCCTGAATGCACGCATGCGGTCCACGCTAGGGGCGCGTCCTTTCGGCCGCCGCCGAACCGTTCCTGCTGATCTGCTTCCGTCGGGCTGTTTCCTGCAACTTTCCCAGCGAACCGTTTCCGGCGGATTTTCCTTCTCCACCGGCCCCCTGCCCGGCAGCTGGCGCCGCATCAGACAACGCCCACCCGATCCCAGACTGTTCCTTCCGAAGGCCCGCTCCCTCTACTGTCCCGCTCGGGAAAGACGCTGGATCGTCGGGCTCATCCCGCCCTACGGTGGCGCCATGAGCAATCACTCGGAAGCGCCTGTCACGCCTGTCGAGGCCTATGAACCCCCCTACTACGTGGCTGTCTTCACTACGGTGCGCACCCAGGAACAGAGCGGCTACAGCGAGACCAACGCGCGCATGGAGGACCTGGTGAAGGACGTCCCTGGGTTCCTGGGGATGGACCACGCACAGACGCCCGGAGGGCTGTCCATCACCGTCGGATACTTCCGCGACGCCGACGCCCTCACGGAGTGGCGGTGCAACGCCGAGCACCGTGCGGCGCAAAAGCGCGGGCAAGCCGAGTGGTACCAGAGCTACACACTGCATGTGGCGAAAGTGGAGCGGAGCCAGGGGTTCGTCCGGGCACAGGCCCCACAAGGCCCGGCGGCAGGCTGACCAGCCGAAGCCACCTCGGCGACCGCTCTGCCAGGCGGTTTTGGGGAGCGGAACGGGTAGGCGTCCCCGAGATCGATGACAACGAGGTCAAGCGCCTGGTGCGATGACCTGGATCAACCAGTGCCGAAGGCCCACATCCGGCGGCGGTGTCCCCGGCGCAGGATGTGGGGCGCGTCGTCGCCGGCCGCCCACAGGACAACTTTCTTCTGACGTGCTACTGGCTACCAGCCGTCCGTCTTCGTGCCCTGCGGCCGCGCCGCCTCAGCCTGCGGCCCTCTCTGCCGCGCTGCGCTCCACGCAGAACTCGTTGCCCTCCGGGTCCGCGAGGACCGCCCACCCCGTACCGTCGGGCCGACGGCGGTCGTCGACCAGTGTGGCGCCGAGTGCGAGCAGACGCTCGACCTCCTCCTCGCGGGTGCGGTCCTGCGGCTGGAGATCGAAATGGATGCGGTTCTTCCCGCTCTTGGCCTCCGGGACGGTGACGAAGAGCATGCCCGCGCCCTCGATCAACGCCTCCTCGTCGCCCGGCTTGTCGTCCTCGTGAAGAGGCTGGCCGAACACCTCGGACCAGAAGCTGCCCAGGGCGTAGGCATCGGAACTGTCGATGGTCACGTGACGGAGTGCAGAAGTCATACCCGGATTCTTCTGCACTCCGTTCCCGCAGGGCAACGGAGATTCCCCCTTCGCCGGCACGCACTCGTTGCGGCGCGCCGACCGAGCCACGTCCACCGGGCCGGCCCCCTTCCGGTCTCACCCTGGTCACATCCGCCACGTTCGCCACGCCAGTTCCATCCCTGCCCACCCGGCACGGCAACCTTTTCCTGCGCAGCGGCGACCACCGGCCATGACAACTGCACGACGCACGACGCGCCACCGCCGTATGCGCGCGGCTCGCAAGCCCGCGATCGGTGCCCTCGCGGCTGCCGGGGTGCTCGCCGGCGCCTGGTGGGGCACCGCCGGGGCTGCGACGACCTCCCCGAACCTCTCCCCCACCACCACCGCCGTCACGCTCGCCGCCAAGTTCCCCTACCTGTCGGCCGGTTACAACAACACCAGGGAGTGGACGCGGACGACGACCGCGGTGGCGCCGAACGGCACGCTCCGCGTCGCCTGGCCGGCGGCGGACGGCGTCCACGTCACCCCGCTCACCGCCGCCGGGAAACGCTCGGGCGCCGACACGGTCGTCAAGGGCGCCAAGGAGGTGGGCGGCATGGTCGCCCACAACGATGGTTTCGCACTGCTCACTCGAGTCGCCGACACGAACAAGTGGAAGGAGACGGCGGCCGCGATCGTCCGCTACACGAGTGGCAAGCGGACCTTCCTCACGAAACTCACCGGAACCGCTTCCCACGACACCGCACCGCTGCTCGACGGGCAACTTACCTGGAACGGCACGAAGTACGGCGCCTACTTCGTCGTGCACGGAGCCGGCGGCTTCGCCGACGGGCACTACGGGGACAAGATGGCGTACCTGAGTGCCAAGGGGGCGAGGCTCACCGGAGGCTGGAGCTGGGGGTGCAGCCACAACGAGGGCATCGCCCTGCACGCCGAGACGACCGGCTCCTTCACCTCCCTGTGCTTCGACGACTGGCGCTCGGGGCTGTTCGTCTCGACCGGCATCGGCGCTCCGGACACCGCCCCCGTGGTACAGCGCGAGCAGTGCTGGGCCGGATACTGCGGCGGCACCTTCCCCAGCCGTACCGGCGACCTCGTGAAGTCCTCCACCGGCCGTTACGCAACCGCCTTCGCGTCCCGCGGCGCCGTCTCGGCCAAGAAGAACCCGGACGACGCCAGCGGCCGCGGCTGGACCGTGAAACCGAGGACGGGCACCCATCAGGTCGCGCTGGCCTTCATGAAGAACCGCAGCTCCGGTCCGGGCAAGGCCGTCTACCTCACCAGCGCCGTCGGCACGGAGAACGTCAACGTCCATGTCGCCCCCTACGGCAAGGACCGCCTCCTCGTCTCCTGGGAGTCCCTGAAGGGCGCCAAGTGCGCCGCCGGTACCTGCACCGGCACCTTCACGGGCACCCACCTGCGTCTCGTCGACTGGAACGGCAAGTTCCAGAGCCCGGACAAGGTGGTGAGCACCCGCATCGCCGGTGACCTCGCGGTCCTCAAGGACGGGACGCTGACCTGGGCGTACGCCCCCGTGACACCGTCCTACGCAAAGCCGCTCACCGGGGCTTCACCGACCACGACGACGTTGCGGATCGCGCGTCTGAAGCCGTGAACCGGAAATGGCGCTCCGAACCCGTCGGCCGGCGGACACTCAGGTCGTACGCGCCGTGATCGCTGTCGGCATCCACCCTCTGCACCTCCACGGACACCAGTTCCCGCAGGGGCAGGGGGTCGGGCTCGGCCGTGAGGCGGGCCAGCGCGACGAAGAGAGTCGCAGGGCCTTCGCCCAGCACACCCGACAGGGGGGACGTGCCCGCCAGCCCGTGCGCGGGCACCAGCTCGGCCCGCTCGTCCCCGCCTTCCACCGGCGTCCAACCCGTGAGGTGCACTTCCGTTCCCGGCTCCGCGCCGGCCACCAGGTGGGCCCGCACCTCCACCGCGCCCTCGGCCACCACCAGGCTGGTGACTTCGGCCCCGGAGCTCAGCACGTACCGGGAGGCCGCCCAGTCCTCTCCCACTCCGAGCGGGACGATGCCCTCGCGACGCGGGTCGCCGCCGACCGTGACGACGTTGTCCGGTGGCGCGTCCAGCGGCCGGGTGACCGTGGAATACGCGAACCTCGTGTAGTACGGGTCGTAGCGGACGTCCTCACTGCCGTGGTTGTGCAGGCGGACCAGCCCGTCCGAACTCGTGGACTGGATAAGCCAGTTGGGAGCAGCAACGGGGGTAACCGCATTCTCCCGTTCCACCGGCCCCGGCTCCTCCGTCGCCGTCCACACCTCGTGTTCCGGTGGAAGCAACAGCCCGAGGAAACCCTTGCTCGCCCAGTAGGGGGAGGCCGGTCCCGAGTAGCCCTGGAGGACGGACTCGTCGGGGCCGTGCCAGCCGAGCGTCAGCAGACCGTGTTCGTCGACCGCACCGCGTTCCAGGAAGTACTTCAGCGCGCCCGAGGCCAGGCGCCGGGTCTCGCCGGCGGCGAGCGGGGTGTGGCCGGTCAGGGCGCCCAGCCACAGGGGGGCGGTGGTGGCGAAGCGGTAGGTGAGGGAACGGCCCTGGTGCAGGGGGGCACCGTCACCACCGAACAGGCGCGCGTAGTCGTCGAGATGCGTGCCGAGCCGGCCGCCGTAGAGGGTGAGCAGTTCGGGGTCTTCGGCCAGCCAGGCGTGCAGGACCGGGTAGAGGTGCATCGCCCAGCCGTTGTAGTAGTCGAAGGCACGGCCGGGGCCGTCGCTGTACCAGCCGTCGGCGACGTACCACTGCTCGATGCGTTCCAACCCGCGGTCGATCGCCTTGCGGGAGGCCTCCGGCTCATGGCCGACGGACTCCAGGAATCCGCCCACCGTCACCGGGAACAACTCCCAGTTGCAGGGCCAGGCCTCGGCGGTCAGCGCGCCTGTGAGCCAGGCCGCGGCGCGCTGTCGGACACCGTCGTCGAGGCGGTCCCAGAGGAGCGGACGGGTCAGTCGCAGCGCGAGGGCGATCGACGCGGCCTCGACGAGGGGCTGACCGCGGTCCTCGATGCGGGGCCAGACGCCGCTGACACCGGCCGCGAGACCGGTTGCGTAACGCTCCAGGGCCGTCTCGTCACGACGGAAGGCCGCCAGCAGCAGCGTGCGGGCGTACCCTTCCAGGCCGTCGGAGAGGTGGCCCGACCAGCTCTCCCGGTCGCCGGGAAAGTGGTAGAGAGCGCGATCCTCGGTGGCGTACGGCTCTACCGCGGCGAGCAGCGCGTCGGCGGCGGCCTCCCAGTGGGCGCGGGTGTAGCCGGTCCGGGGGCTTCGGGCGAGGTCGGGCGGGGGCAGGTGCATCTGCTGTTTCTTTCCTTCGCGGCCGGTGCGGAGCCTGGAGGTGCCAGGACCTGGGGGCGTCCCGGTTCCGGTCGGGGCGCCCCCAGGCGTTCATCCCACCCGCACGGTGCCCCTGGGCACCAGATGCTGGGCGACGAGTTCGTCGCGGACCAGGCCCGCGTAGACCGTTGCTCCGTGCACGGAGGTGTGCGTGTTGTCGCGTTTCTCGTTGTAGAGGTAGAGCGCCTTGGAGTCCTCGACGCCCAGGGACTCCACCAGCGCCTTGGTCTTGGCGGTGAGATCGATCAGCGGAACCTCCAAGGTGGCGGCGACCGAGCGGATCACCGCCGGGTGGTCGACGCCAAGTCCGTTGACGAGCAGCGCGGTTGCGTTGTTCAGCGTGCCGTCGGCATTGAACCACCGGCGCACGATGGGGGTCACCAGGACCGGCCGACCGCCCTTCTCCCTCACTCCCGCGACCAGTGTCTCGAGATTCGCCCGGTAGGTGGCCTCGTCGGTCGTCTTGTCGTTGTGGGCGAGTTGGACCAGGACGAGGTCGCCGGGGCGGATCAGCGGCTGAACCGTCGCCCAGAGCAGCGGGTTCCCCAGATAGGTGACCGTACTCTCCCCGGAATCGGCATAGTTGGCGACCGAGACGCCCCTGCGCAGATACTGCGGCAACTGCTGGCCCCACCCGGTGTACGGGTCTCCCGGCTGGTCGCAGACAGTGGAGTCACCGACGAGGAAGACCTGCCGTGCGTGCCGCGCGCGGGTGACCCTGATGTCGGCCAGGGCCGGCGCCGAGCCGCCTACCGCCAGGTCGAGGCCGGCGGTTCCGGCCGCACCCGTCGGTTCGCCTTCGGGGGTTCGGACGTCCACGGTGAAGCTGCGGACCAGCCGTTCGCCGGCGGGAGCGGCGACCTCGGGGAGCAGGGCGCGCCGGGTCTCACCGCTGATGGCGGTACTCGACTCGTCGTCGCCACCGAGGACGACTTCGACGTCGTAGGTGCCGGGCGGGACGTCGAAGTGGCACGCGGTTGCGGTGCAGTTGTCGATGCCGAGGGGTGCGCGACCGCCGTGCGCGTGAGCGGCGGGTACCGCGGTCAGACCTGCGGTCAGGGTCAGCGCCGCCAGCACGGCAATGTTGAAACGTCTCACTTGCGGCTCCTCCGTCACGGCAACAGGGGCTGGCGGCTGGACCGTACCGCCTCTGGCAAGCGCTTTCTAGACCTGGGACCGATTTCACGGGATTGCCAACCTCCAGCAAGCGAAAGCCCTTTCGCGAAATCGATTCAACTGTCACTCTCTCAGGCACCCGCACCCCCACACCTCCCGAAGGAGGCACCCCCATGTCCGGATCCGAGAACCACCGGCCGATCCGACGCCGCACCTTCGTCCTCGGCGCCGCCGCCACAGCAGGTTCGGCCGCCCTTGCCGGACCGCTCGCCGCACCGGCCGCAGCAGCAGCCTTCGGCTACACCGACGACGGCTCGAACTACGTCGTCGACACCGGCGCCAACCTGGTCTTCAAGGTCAGCAAATCCACCGGCGATCTGACCTCGCTGGCCTACAGGGGAACCGAGTACCAGGGCTACGGCGGCATGAACTCGCACATCGAGTCGGGCCTCGGAAGTTCCACCGTGACGATCACACAGTCCGGCTCGACGATCCTGATCTCGGTCACGCACGGCACGCTGAAGCACTACTACGCGGCCCGAAGCGGCGAGAACAACGTCTACCTGTGGACCAACAAAGCCGACACATCCGTTTCGGCAACCCGTTACATCGTGCGCGTCAAGGCGGGCCTGTTCCTCAACGACGAGCCCGACTCCTACACATACACGACCAGCACGATCGAGGCCTCCGACGTCTTCGCGAAGTCCGACGGCCAGACCCGCTCCAAGCACTACTCCAAGCTGCGCGTCATCGACTACAACTACATCGGCTGGACGACCGGCAGCGTCGGTCTCTGGATCGTGCGCAGCAACCACGAGAAGGCCTCGGGCGGCCCCTTCTACCGCTCCCTCCTGCGCCACCAGAGCGCCGACGGCGGCGGCCTCTACGAGATCCTGTACTACGGCCAGAACCAGACCGAGGAGCAGCGCTTCGGCCTCCAGGGCCCCTACGTCATCGCCTTCACCGACGGCGGCGCCCCCTCCTCGTCACTGTTTCCGGGCACCCTGACCACCTCGTGGGCGGATTCGCTCGGCATCTCCGGCTACGTCGCGGCGAGCGGCCGGGGCCGGGTCGCGGGAGTCGGCATCACGGGACGCAACACGGCGTACCCGTACACGGTCGGGCTGGCCAACTCGGCCGCGCAGTACTGGGGTTCCGCACGGTCGTCCGACGGCTACTTCTCGATCACCGGGGTGCTCCCTGGGACGTACACACTGACGGTCCACAAGAGCGAACTGGCTGTATACAGTACGCAGGTGACCGTATCCGCAGGCGGGACGACCACGCTCAACTCGATCGCGATCCCGTCCTCGAACGATCCGGGCAACGCGAGCGCGATCTGGCGGATCAACGACTGGACCGGCACGCCGAGCGGCTTCAAGAACGCCGACCTGATGACGTACGCGCACCCGTCGGACGTCCGGGCCGCCGCCTGGACGGGGAATGTGGTGATCGGCAGCGGCAGTGAGACCTCGGCGTTCCCCTGCTACATCTGGAAGGATGTCAACAGCGGTCTGCTCGTGTACTTCAAGCTCACCGCGGCCCAGGCCGCCGCCGCGCACACCCTGCGCATCGGCGTGACGACGGCCTACGCCAACGGCCGGCCGCAGGTCGTCGTCAACGACACCTGGACCTCGGCCATCCCCTCCCCACCCACACAGCCGAGCACCCGGTCACTGACCAACGGGTCCTACCGGGGCAACAACTACACGTTCACCTACAGCGTTCCGGCGAGTGCATGGCTCACGGACACCAGCCAGTACAACGTGCTGAAGATCAACGTGGTGAGCGGTTCGGGGACGACCTCCTACCTCAGTGCGGGCACGTCGATCGACGCGGTCGATCTCCTCGCCTGACGTAGATCAGGTTCCGCGCGTCCACTGCTGGTTGGTCCCTCCGTTGCACGTGTAGGTGATGAGGGCTGCGGAGTTGGCGGTGGACGCGCCGTTCACGTCCAGGCACTCGCCGCTCGCACGGGACTTGACGTTGACATAGCTGCCGGAAGTCGTCAGCGACCACTGCTGACCGGTGGCTGCCGCGTCGCAGTTCTCCTGACTGACGGAGCTCGCGTTCTCCTGCACGCACAGAGAACTGTTTCTGACGACCAACTGGTAGTAACCGCTTCCGACGGACTTGAACCAGTACTTCTGGTTGCTACCGCCGTTGCAGTCGTACTGCTTGATCTGGGCACCCGCCCAGAGGGACTGACTCGTGACATCCGCGCACTTGCCGCTGTGCCGGGCAATGAGCGTGTTGTACGTGGCACTCGTTCCGGTAACCGTGCCGGCCGCCGTGTCGACGGTGACCTCGGGTGACCAGGACATCGACAGCGAGGTGGTCGTGGGGAAGGTCAGCGGCAACCAGACGTAACGGGAGTCGTTGACGGTCCCGCCGAAGGAGTTGCCCCAGCGGTCGCCGAGGTAGAGGTACGAGGTCCCCGAAGCGCCCTGGACGGGCAGCACGTACGCGGTCTGCGAGCCGTACGCCGTCGAGTCACCGACGTTCGTCATGGCCGACCAGGGACCGGCGAGCGAGGTCGCCGTGGCGTACTGCTGCTGGTTGGGGCTCCATCCGGTCGCGCCCGAGGTGAGCATGAAGTAGACGCCGCCCCGCTTGAACAGCGCCGGCGCCTCGCGGTGGCCGCCGTGCCAGGGGTCGGCGACCAGACTTGCGATACCGGTGTAGTCGGCGGTGAGCCGGTAGATCTGGAGGTCGTAGTTCTCGCGTGCGGCCGAGATCATGTACCCGGCGCCGTCGCTGTCCACGAAGACCGTGATGTCACGGGACATGTGCTGGTCGAGCGGACGGAAGCTGCCCTGCCAGGTGTAGTTTCCGTCTACGGTGTCCGACACGGCGACCGCCGCCCGGGCCTCGCTGTAGTCGGCTCCGTTCTCCTTGTGCATCCACATCACGAACTTGCCGGTGGACGCGTTGTACATGACCTTCGGGCGTTCGATGTTGGCGCTGGCCAACTCGGAGTCGCTGGACTGGGTCAGGACGTGATTACGGAACTCCCAGTTCTTCAGGTCCGTGGATCGGTAGGCGTCCACGTACCGGAAGGTGTTGTCGGCGTTGCGGTTCTCGCCGAACCAGTAGTAGTAGGAGCCGACTTTGAGCACTCCGCCGCCATGGGCGTGTACGGGACTGCCGGAACTGTCGGTGAACTGAGTGCCGTTGGCGATCGTCACGGTCGCCGCCTGGGCGGATCCCGCGGTCGCAAGAGCGCCCATCAGCACGAGACACAGGGCGAGCAGGGTCGTGTACGCACGTCTCATCTCACGCACTCTCCTTCACGGTGTCGGCGACGGAGACGCCGAAGTCGGTGGTGCCGTCCGGGTGCGGGCCGAATGCCTGGATCCGGGTGTGTCGGCCGGGGTCGCTCAACGGAGCGCTTGCGAATCGAAGTGCCCCACTGGCAAGTACATTTGACGAACTGTCAGGTGCATGGATCACCCATGGAGGAGCGAGGACTCGCCGCGCTCCGGTCCTCGCGGGAGGAGTGGGGCTGCGCCTGGGGGGCGGCACGGCGGAAGACGAGCGGATCGGGGCGCAAGCGGCTGCCTCTCGAGAGAGGGACGTTCGGAACTCCGAACGACATGTGGAATGACGAACGCCGAAAAGGTAAGGGCGTGTTACGGGCAGGTCAACGGGTCTGACGGGACTTGATGGAAAGCCCTTTCCGGAAGTTTCCGGTGGGAAGGTTGCTTTCCGGGTGGGCCGATCCCCCGGCGGAACCCGGGGAGGCAAATTTCTGTTATCGGTGTCGCGCCGACGCGTCTCCGATCCGTGCGCAGCCCTCTCCACACCTCAGCAGCGGTCGTCAGTGCCCTCGCGACCGTCGCCGCCCTCACGGCCACCGCTCCCCCGGCCGTGGCCGCCGACGCCCGGGACGTCACCGCCGACGTTCTCGCGAACCGGGACGTGACGCTCGGGGGCGACACCGTGGTCACCGTGCCCTCCGGGACGACGACCTACGACGGCGTTTTCCGCGGCCGGGGAACACTTACCGTGCGCGGCGGCGGAACGCTGGTGCTGAGCAAGGACAGCGACTTCACGCTGCCAAGGGCGCGCCGGCGGCAGGTGGTACGCACCCAGGGCGGAAACCATCCCTACACCACGGTCGGCAACCCCGACCCACCCGCGATCACAGTGGAACGCGGGACGACCCTCCAGTACGGCACGGGCGGGGGCACAGGGCTGATCGGGCACTTCCCCTACGACACTCCCGGCTACCGGCTCAATCAGCTCAACGTCCGCGTCGACGGCACGCTCCGGCTCTCGCTGACCCGCACGTTCAACATCGGCACGATCAGCGGCTCCGGCCTCGTCACCCAGCCCCGCGGCATGTGGGGCACCCTCGACCTGGCGGGCACCCACCCGTTCTCCGGGGTCATCGACAACGGCACCGGAATGGCCGTCGGCCGCCCCGAGTACCCGGTGTCGCTCCCCAACACCCGGGCGATCCTCAACCAGGGCTCCTGGATCATCGACACCCCGCTCCACCAGACGATCACGCTGCGGCAGGACTTCTATCAGCGGGAGTACGGCAGCGACGTCAACGTCCACTCAAGACCCGGCAGCAAGGTCGTCCTCACCGGCCAGTACAGCTACAGCGACCAGGGCGGCGACGCCCATCCGTCGCTCAGCGACCCGGACATCAACTGGCGGTCCCTCGCGCACCAGTTGAACAAGCGGGGCACCAACATCGAGGGCGCCGAGGTGCAGTGGGGCGACGGCACCACGCACAAGATCTTCATGCCGGGAACAAAGGACACCGTTTACATCAACCTGCACGAGGCCGGCGGACGACGGTCCCTGCTGACCTTCGACTACAACGGGCCGGTCACCTTGGGTGCGCCGATCGGCGGCGGCAAGTACCACGACACCCTGGCCGTGCCCGGCGCCGGTGACGTGGTCATCGCCGGGACCGAGGGCAACGACGTCACCTTCGCGGCCGCGCAGTACTACGACGGTTCGACGACCGTGCGAGAGGGGGCGGTCCTGCGCCTGGGGTCGGCACAGGGAGACGGCTCCCTGCTCCTCGGCACCGACCGGCGCCGGATCGTGAACGACGGCACCCTCGTCGTGCACAACGCGAAGAGCGCGATCTCCCTCTCCCGGCTCGGCGGCAGCGGCTCGCTCGTCCAGTCCGGAGACGCCACGACGACCCTCACGGGCGCCGCGGTGACGTACACCGGGACGACGACGGTCGAGCAGGGAACCCTCGCGCTCAGGGACGGGGCGACTCTCGCCAACAGCAGGGCGGTCCGGCTGACATCGGCGGGAGCGCGGCTGGACACCGGCGTCTCGGCACTGCGGGTGACGAGCGCACTCAGCGGAAAGGGCACCGTGAAAGGCGCCGTGACGAACGAGGGCGTGGTCACGGGCGGGCTGACCGTGACCGGCGCCTACACGCAGAACGACAAGGGACGACTGGTCCTCGCGGACAAGCCCCTGAAGGTGGGCGGCAAGGTCACCCTGAGCGGTGGACTCGACCTGTCCGCGGCAGGGACGGCCACCACGACACCCGCGGCCGGTACCGCTCACGGCACATCCTCCGCCTCGACCGGAACTGACAGCGCTTCCGGCAACGTTTCCCCCGCAGCCGGAAGCACGGCGGCCGGGGAGATCACCGTGCTGAACCACACCGGGGACACCCCCACCACCGGCGCCTTCGACCAGCTGCGCGAGGGAGCCGAGGTGAAGCTCGCAGACACCGTTTACCGGATCAGTTACAAGGGCGGGGACGGCAACGACGTCGTCCTCACGGCGACAGCCGTGAGCCCATCGGCAAGCGCGCACGGGCAGACCTCGTCGGGGTCCGTGACAGCCAGGACGCGCAGTGCGAGCGCGGCCGAGAGCGGCGCGTTCGGCTGGTGGCCGTACGTGCTGGCAGCCGGGTTGTTCGGCGGGCTGCTGGTCCCCGCGACCAAGCGCACGCGGGTCGGCAGCCGCCGCCGTGGTGGACGGCACTCGGCGCACGGGCGATGAGCCGGAGCGTGTCACCCGGGCTTGGAAGAAGTGAACGAGGGCCTGGCCGCCCTCTCGTATCCCCTACCGTGATCACCCTGTTCATTCACCGGACGGGTCCGACCGTCCGTCGTCCGGTCGACTAGCGTCGTGACATGACCAGCGACATCCCTGCTCCCCTCGCCGAGACCTCCCTCACCACGGCTCTCGCCGCCGGAGCCGTCGTCCTTGACGGCGGTATGTCCAACCAGCTGGAGTCCGCCGGGCACGACCTGAGTGACGAACTCTGGTCGGCACGGCTGCTCGCCGAGCAGCCCGAGGCGATCACCCAAGCGCACCTCGCCTACTTCGAGGCGGGCGCGAACGTGGCGATCACCTCCAGCTACCAGGCCACGTTCGAGGGCTTCGCCAAGCGCGGCATCGACCACGACGAGGCCGCTCGGCTGCTGGCGCTGAGCGTGGAACTGGCCCAGGAGGCGGCCCGGCAGGCCCGGAACAAGGGCCTCGCCCACCCGCTGTGGGTGGCTGCTTCGGTGGGGCCGTACGGAGCGATGCTCGCGGACGGCTCCGAGTACCGGGGCCGATACGGGCTGAGCATCGCGGACCTGGAGCGTTTCCACCGTCCCCGGCTGGAGGTCCTGGCCGCCGCGGCGCCCGATGTGCTGGCGCTGGAAACGGTTCCCGACGCCGATGAGGCCGAGGCACTGCTGCGCGCGGTGCGCGGGCTCGGCGTCGCGGCCTGGCTGTCGTACTCGATCGCCGGTGACCGTACGCGTGCGGGGCAGCCGTTGGACGAGGCGTTCGCCCTGGCCGCCGACACGGACGAGGTGATCGCGGTCGGGGTGAACTGCTGCGCCCCGGAAGACGTCGAAGCCGCTGTGACGACCGCGGCTCGGGTGACGGGCAAGCCGGTCGTGGTCTATCCCAACAGCGGCGAGGTGTGGGACGCGGAAGCCCGCGCCTGGAACGGCCGATCCACGTTCACCGCCGAACAGGTCCTGGGGTGGCGGGAGTCGGGGGCGCGTCTGATCGGCGGCTGCTGCAGGGTCGGTCCGGAGGCGGTCGCATCCATCGCTCGGACACTGACCTCCACATAGATCTCTGGCCTCCCGCCCACCGCTGCTGGCCTCCGCTCGGGGAAAGCGTTTGCAGCCGGATTTCGCCATGGACTGCGAAGCGCAACGGCTCGGGCATCCGTTCCTGGTGTGCGGCACGGAGGGCGGTGTACGGCACGAGCCGGACTTCGTGGAAACGATGCGGGCCAAGCGAGCCGCCGCCGCCAATCTGGTGGGCGGAACCGCCGGCACACCGGGATACGGCCGGCGGACCCGCCGTATCGCTGACTCGCTCGCCTCCGTCGGCTCACGGCTCGTCCCGTGCGGACCGCCGCCATTGGGCCCGGGGACGCCCGTGACCATCGTCGAGTACGACAACGTGAGCGGCGCCTTCGCCCTGGCCGCGCACGTTCTCGCACAGGGCCACCGACGGGTGCGCTTCCTCGGGGACAAGCCGGACCGCACCACGGCGCTGGGACGGGAAAGCGGTTACACAGATGCCCATCGGGCGCGGGTCATGTCGTGGTACGGGACTCGGTCGCCGGCGCCGCGAGGAGATCCTCGGCTACGAGGTGACGGCGGGTGACCTGGTGGGCCTGCCGCGCCGCCCTGCACGCCCCTGACACAGCGGCTGGCACTGGCACTGGCACTGGCACTGGCACTGGCACTGGCAGGGTGACTCGGTTACCGAGGCAGCAGGGGAATCGCGACGCGTACCGACTTCCGAGGGCCGAAGCAGCCCAGCGGTCAGCGTCCCCTCATTCCCCCGGCCCGGCGCAGTCGGCGCACCGCGGACCTGAGCTCCGGGCCGCGCAGGGTCCTGCCGAACAGAGGGTCGGGCGCCGCCGTCTCGTCGACGGGGTCTCCTGGCGGAGCGGTCGCTGACTCCGCGGTCCACAGGGCCAGCTCGCGATCCCGCAGACCGTATGCGGTATACGACATACCGTCGACCTCGTACGGAATGCCACGTTCCTCGTACCGCCCGCGGTCCGCGTAGCCGAAGATCCGCACGGGATGTGCCGGTCCCCAGGCCTCCCAGCCGGGGTCGCCCGTAGCCACGAACCGTGTCCACGCCCCGTGCATCGCGTCGGCGAGTTCCTGCGGCGCGCCGCCCCCGGCGAGTTTCGCGGACTCGGCCGTATCGCCGGTGTCGAAGACGAAGCCGAGCTCGAGGGCATGGCAGGCGCCGAGGCCGGGCTTCCGTGAGGGCCAGGCGAACTCGTACACATACGACGCCCCGGAGCGGGCCTCGGCCAGCCGTTGCAGGGGTCCGCGCAGCAGGTTGTCGGTGACCATCTGGCCGACGATCTCGGCGGTGCCGGCCTCGGGGTGCAGGACGCGGTAGCCGCGCGGCACCTCGTGGCCGCAGTGACAGCGGGCCATGGCGCCGGCGAGGGCGACGGGCCCCAGCCGGTCGACGCGCTCGACCAGACCGCCCGGGACCAGCCACAGCCGGTACTCGTCGCGAGTCCAGCCCAGGAGCAGGTCGACGCCGGGGGCCGCGTCTGCGTCCACGAGTGCCTGCAGGGGGTCGCGCGGCACGAGGTCGCCGTCGACGACGATGCCGAAGGCGGGCCCGCCCAGGACAGGGCTGCTGAGCCTGCCGACCTCCGCCTGGGTACGCAACAGCAGTTCCCGGTCGACGGCGGCGAAGGCCTCGGCGGTGGCGGGGACCTTCAGGCGGGTCGCCATACGGCGGACCATGCGCCGGACCTTGTCCCGTTCGAAGGCCTCCGGCGGTCCGCTCTGGAGGACCGCCCGCCGGAACAGGCCCTGTGCCTGGGGGGCCGCGATCAGGGCTCCTGTGCTGATGGCTCCGGCGGACTGTCCCGCCAGGGTGACCCTGTCGGGGTCACCGCCGAAGGCCGTGATCGAACGATGCACCCATTCCAGCGCGGCAAGCTGATCACGCAGGCCGGAATTGGCGGGGGCGTCCGGGAACAGTCCGTAGCCCTCCACCCCCAGCCTGTAGTTGATCGAGACGAAAACGATTCCATCGCGTGCGAAGTTCCGTCCGTCGTACACCGGCACTGCCGAGGATCCCCTGGTCAGGGCGCCACCGTGCAGCCAGACGAGGACGGGAAGCCGGGCTGCGGGGCCGGGCTCAGGGGTCCAGACGTTGAGGTTGAGACAGTCGTCGCCCGCCACGACGGGGTCGGACAGATACTGGGCGAAGGCCTCGGAGTACGGCGGTTTCGGCGGTGTCGCGCCGAAGGCGCCCGCGTCGCGTACCCCGTCCCACGGCTCGGGCGGCACCGGCGGCCGGAACCGGCGGGCCCCGAAGGGGGGTGCCGCGTACGGGATCCCTCGGAAAGCGGCGATACCGTTCTCGTACCTCCCGCGTACGGCCCCGTAGGGGGTCATGACGACGGGATCGTGGGCGGGGTCCGCCTGGGCCTCGGCACGTGGGTCCGTCTGGTCTGCTGCCATCTGCTCACCAGCCCTTCGCCGCGCTCGCGCACCGGTATGACCAGAGCACCACAACAGCGCGCAATATTCCGGTGCGCGAGCCTGCGGCAGGGCTGTTTGGCGTACATCAGGGTGCCGAAGCCGAGCTGGTCGTAGCCGCCGCTGGTGGACCCGTAGTCCCCGCCGCCGCCCTCGGGGGCGGGGACTGAGAAGCACATCTGGGAGACGTACCTGTCGTCCAGGGAAAGGCGCCTGTTGTAGTGGTAATGGCGCAGCGCCCACACCGGACGGACCTGCCCGCGCGAGGCGGCGGAGATGGCGGTCTGAGAGTTCTGCGCACAGTTCTGCCCGCTGCCCCAGGTGTAGGCGCTGAACGGCATCTCGTTGCCGAGGTCGTATGTGGCGACGTACTGGGCGGCTTTCAGGAACCGCTTGCTGTCGTAGGAGTAGAGGTCGTCACCCTGGTTCCAGGCCATCCCGCAGATCGCACCCATCTGTCCCATGCCCATCACGGTCTGCCCCTGGTCCCGTCCTGATTCCTGCCACTGACCGAGGCCGTAGCCGTCCGCGTCGGTGTACAGGTAGGGAACGGCGTGCGCGACGGAACCGTTTCCGGCACCGGACTTGGCATAGGCGACTGCTTGGTCGTACTTGGCCGAGTCCTCGTTGAGGATGCCGATCGCCAGGACGGAGGCGGTGTTGCAGAGGTCCCAGTTGGCCCAGTGCCGCCGCGGACGACCGTCGCTGTCGCCCCGGGCGTCCAGCCCGACTGGGAATGGGAGTTGGCGGCCAGTCTGTTCCAGCCGGACAGCCAGGGTTCGGTGCCTGCGGCGACCCTGACCTTCGCGCGAATGATGTCCCCGGCGTTGTGCAGCATGCCGGGGTGGGTGAAGGCGGTCGGCGCCGCGACCACCGTCGTGCCGTCGTGCCGTCGTGCCGTCGTGCCGTCGATGACGCTCGCACCCAGGGCCAGTGCGGCGGTGAGACCGGCGGTGGACTTCAGCAGTCCTCGGCGGCTCACATGACGGTTGTCGTGGTGGTGGGGGGATGTGCGGCTCATGGGGTGCGGCTCCCGTCGTGACGGATCCCTGGCGGATCCCGGGTTTGGCTATGCCGAGGTGGCGATCACCTCGCCGAACCGTGCTGCGCCGAGGGCGAGCGGGCTGCGGGAGCAGAGCACCAGGCCCACGTGGTAGGGGGCATCACCGAGGGCGGGGATCGAGCCCTCGGCGAGGGCGGTCCAGGTGACACCGTCGTCGACAGAGATGGAGGCGGTGAACGTGGTTCCCGTGCGTTTCAGCCGCAAGAGGAGAGGGAGTCGGACGTCGACCGAGCCGGAGAATGCGGAGGGACCGGCCACCGCGGGGCGCAGCATGAGCTGCGCGGTCGTGCCGCCGGTGACGATCAGACCGGCAGCTTGATCGAACGGCGACAGGGATTTGGCCATCAGCAGACCGACCCGGTCGAGGGCCGCCCCCTCGCGGGAGAGCAGGCGCGCGGTGATCTCGCCGTCCCCGGACATAGTGCGCCGGACGAACTGCCCCTTCGTCCCCTGCGAGTTGACGTTGAGGTCGACACCCGGTCCGCGTACGACGAAGGTCCCGGTGTCGTACACGGTGTCGCCGGGCGTGAGGACGGCCACGGCGCCGAGAGTTCCGTAGTCCCGCCGTTCGAGAACCACATCACCGAGATCGCCGTACGTCCAAGGGGGATGGAAGAGGCTTGGCTTCGACGCGTATCGCCGTGGCGGAGGTGACGGAGAGGGCCGGCGCGACAGCCCTGCTCGGCCTCGAACGCGGTCCCTGTCCGGAGGAGTTGGTTTTGGAAACGACGTAGTGGTACGTCGTCCCGGCGGTGCCGCTCGCGTCGGTGTAGCGGATGCGCGTGCGAGCTGTCGCAGTAACAGGGTAGGAACCGGTTGCTATAACCGAGTGGCCAGAGCCTCTTCCGCTCCCGGTAGCCCGTCAAGGGCCCTCACAGACTTTCGAAAACTCTGTGCCCGGCCCAACTACGAATCTGCACGCGGACCGTTGGCACGCCGACTGCGGGCCTCAGCCCCTTGAACTGCACAGATCAAAGGGACCGCCCTGAGGAAGGCACGCAAAAGCCGCCCGGCACATGCGGCTGCCGCGATCGGCCCCAGTGCGCAGCCTTCGACGAGGCCGTGACAACCGGCTGTCGATCCAACCGTCTTCCGCACGGAGACCGACACGGCACTCACGCCCCTCTTGCCCCTCGCGCCCCTCGCGCCCCGCGTAACTCACCGGTCGGGAAACAGATCTCACCTGCCCTCCCGTCCGACGAGGCCGGTCCTCATCACCACCTCAACAACCGCTCTGAAAGGGCAATTTGGTGGGTGGCCGAGCGAAAGGTTTCCACCCAGGTGATCGCGCGACTGATTGACCACGCCTCTGCGCCAGATCTACGGTAGAAGACGCTTTCAGAAAATGTTTCCCACGCACCTCAGGAGGGTCATGCCCAGCGCCCAGCTGCCCAGGGCCGTGTTCGCCATGGATCCGGTGCACCTTCCCCTGCTGTTTCCCCCGCCGCTCGTGACCCGGCTGCGGCAGTCGGCCGAGATCGACCCGACGCTTGTCGTATGCGATTTCACCGATCCCGCCGCGGCGTCGGCGCTGGCCGACGCCGAGATCCTGATCACCGGCTGGGGGTGTCCCCGCCTCGATCCGGAGGTCCTCGATGCGACACCTCGGCTCCGTACGGTCCTGCACGCTGCTGGTTCGGTGCGCTCCCTGGTCGGAGAGGCCGTGTGGAGCCGAGGGGTGACCGTCTCCAGCGCGGTGACCGGCAACGCCGTCCCGGTCGCCGAGTACACACTCGCGATGATCCTGCTCACCGGAAAGGACGTTTTCGTCCACCGTGAGCGATTCCGGCGCACCCACGCCCAGCCGACCCCCGCCGAGACCGCGACCACCGGCAACCTCGGCCGCCGGATCGGAATCATCGGCGCCTCGCGTGTGGGGCGCCGCCTCCTGGAACTTCTGCGCCCTTACGACTTCGACGTCCTCCTGCACGATCCGTACGTGGACGCGGCGGAGGCCGTCGAACTCGGCGCACAGCTGCTGTCTCTGGAAGATCTTCTGCGACACAGCGACATCGTCAGCCTGCATGCGCCCGACATCCCCGAGACCCGCCACATGCTCGACCGCGCCCGCATCGCCTTGATCCGTGACGGTGGAGTGCTGATCAACACCTCTCGAGGCGCCCTCATCGACCACTGCGCCCTCACCGACGAGCTGGTCTCCGGTCGACTGCATGCGGTCCTGGATGTCACCGAACCCGAACCGCTGCCCGCGGACTCTCCTCTCTATCGGTTGCCCAACGTGTTTCTCACCCCCCATATCGCCGGCTCCCTCGGAAACGAGCTGGAAAGGCTCGGCCGCATCGTCGTCGAGGAGCTGGAACGACTGGCCGACGGGCTGCCCCTCGCCCACGAAGTACGCCACGCCGACCTGGCCCGGATGGCGTGATGAGCGGGTCCGGCCCGTTGTCGACGCCTCCGGCCACGGCGATGGCCGGGGTTATCCACAGGCCGATCCACCCGGCGGACCCTTGGGATACGGTTCCCGCACCGACGGGGGGCCTGGCCCCTGCAGTGCTGATCAGGCCACGGCAGCGGCCGCGACCGTGGCCTCCATGACACCTCGTCGGCGCCCACGAACAGTGAAGGAGCCGCAACGTGAGTCAGCGCAGGACGACGGGTGACGCCGGCCGGGCGACCATACGGGATGTGGCGGAACGCGCGGGTGTGTCCGTAGCAAGCGTTTCCCGCGTGTTGTCGGGCAACTACCCGGTCTCCGAGGAACTGCGGCGCCGCGTGATGAAGGTCGTCCGCGACCTGGACTACGTCACCAACGCGCACGCGCGCTCGCTGGCCGGGGGCGGTACTCCGACGGTGGCGATACTGATCAACAACATCACCGGCGCCGCGTTCGCCCACGTGGCGAAGGGCGTCGAGGGTGCGGCCGCCCTGCGCGGCTGGCTGTCGATCGTCGGCACCACAGGCGACGACCCCGAACGCGAACTCGCCCTCGTCAACCTGATGCGCCAACAGGGTGCCGACGCCGTGGTTCTCCTCGGCGGCGCCTACGACTACGACGAGTACCAGCTGCGGATGGCCCGGTTCGCCCGTTCCCTGGACGCGGCCGGCTCGCATCTGGTCCTGGTCGGCAGGCCACCGCTGGAGGGGGACGTCCCGGCCACGACGATCGACTACGACAACGAGTCCGGCGCCTACGCCATGGCCAGCCACCTGCTCTCGGCCGGTCACCGACGGGTCCTGGTCCTCCCCGGCCCTGCTGAACTCACGACCGCCCAGGGGAGGTTGAAGGGCGCCCGCCGGGCCTTCGAGGCTTACGGGGTACCGTTCGACCAGGGGTTGGTGCGGCACGGCCCGTACGACGACGAGCACGGGTACACCGCGGTGCAATCGGCCCTGCACGAGACTCCGGACTTCACCGCTGTGCTCGCCGGCACCGACATCGTCGCCGCGGGGGCCATGCAGGCGCTGCGCGGGGCAGGTCTGCGGGTGCCGGACGACGTGTCGATCACGGGTTACGACGACATCCCCCTGGCGTCCCAGCTCACCCCCCAACTGACCACGGTGCACGTCCCTTACGAGGAAATGGGCCGGGTCGCCCTGCGCGCGGTGGCCGACCGTCGGCAGGGTCCCGGGGGCGGCACCCGACGCAAAAGCGGAGACGCCGAGCACCTGGTCCTGGGCACCCATGTCGTCGTACGGGACTCGGTGCGGCCGCCGAAGCGGCAACGCTGAACCGCAGCGTCCTCACAGACGTGGTGCGTGAAGCCCAGGGGCGATACAGCCCATGTGACGTGGCGCATCGATCATTTTCCGTAAGGGTTAACCCCATGTCTTCGGTGGTGTGCGGGGCTCTCCGAGAGCTCCGCCCCAGACCTCGGCACACCGCCGAGGACCGCCCCTGAGCTGCTTCTCTGCAGGTCTCCACTGCCTCTCTCCGTCACGCGGAACGACGCTCTACCGCGTCGCACCGGCGCAGTATCTTCCTGCACGCCCCTTGATGCGACCGAAGCCATCGTCCTACCGCCGCAGCAACCGGTTTCCACAACTTCCGCTACGCCGACGCCGTCCGGCCTTGCAGCCGCCGTTCCCGGCCAGTACCTAGTACTCCAGCTGTAGATCGTGATCTTCATGTCTGCTCGCCGTCGGCATGGAGCAAGTCATTCCAGGCGGCGGGGTATGGGCACTGTCAGGTGTTGGCGCTGAAGTATGCAGCGGCAGCGTCGATGAAGCGGTCGTGTGCGGCTCGTGCGGTGTCCTGCGCTGCGGTCAGCTCCTCGATGCTCGTGGCGGCATCGACCATGTCGTATGTGGCGACGACCATCGCCTGTGCGGTGGTGTGGACAGCCGGGTCGGGCACGAGGAGCCGCAGCGCAACCAGGGGGCGGGTGATGGCGGAGCGTGTGACATGAGACCTGGCTCGCAGTTCTTCCAGCTCAACGTCGCTGACGCCGCGCAGCCGAGCCTCCCCACGCATCCACAAGGCTCGACGGTGGTCGGAGCCGGCGGAGGCGAGTGTGGTCACCGCGTCGAGCCGGTCGCGGCGCAACTGCTCGGCGGCGGCTGCGCGCTCGGCGCGGCCGGCCGCCAGGTGTTGGAAGGTACCGGTGACAACCGATCCGAGGAGCGTCCCGACGACGGCAAGGACGGTGGCGATCATCATTTGCTTTCTTGGTCAGGCGACTGGCCTCAGGGGTGCGCAGACGGGTGCGGCCACCGTTGATCATCGTGAGTTGTGTGGACTTACGAAGAGACGGTGGCCGCGGGCCACAGCATAGATCCCGGCCGTTGGCGGGCGGCGTTCGACGTGGCCATGGGCCGGATTGCGGGCCGGTTCGCCAGGGTTGAACCCAGGCTGCGGGCCGGGCGGTTGGTGCTGGGGCTGCTGTCGGACCTGCCGCGCAAGAACTGCTGGACGATCGCGGAGTGGGCCGGGGAGAAGGCCCCGTACGGCATGCAGCATCTGCTGTGCCGGGCCTCCTGGGACGCCGATGCCGTGCGGGACGATGTTCGCGAGTACGTCGTCGAGCACCTCCACGACGAGGCCGCGGTGCTGGTCGTGGACGAGACGGGCGACGTGAAGAAGGGCACCCACACCGTCGGCGTCCAGCGCCAGTACACCGGCACCGCGGGCCGGATCGAGAACTCTCAGGTCGCCGTCTATCTCGTCTATGCGGGCGAGCGTGGACACGCGGCGGTCGACCGGGAGTTGTACGTCCCGCGTTCGTGGACGTGCGACCCCGGTCGCTGCCGGACGGCCGGGCTTGGCGAGAACACCGTCTTCGCTACCAAGCCAGCTGGCCCGCGTGATGATCGAACGGTTCCTGGATGCCGGGCACCGGGTCGGCTGGGTGACCGGCGACGAGGTCTACGGCGGCAACCCGAAACTGCGATCCGCCCTGGAGGAACGCGCCTGGGCTATGTGCTCGCGGTGGCCTGCTCGGCCGAAGTAGCCACCAAGGCAGGAATGTTTCGCGCCGATGCGCTGGCGGCGAAGTTGCCCAAGCACGCCTGGCAGAAGCTGTCGGCCGGACGCGGCGCGAAGGGCCACCGCTTCTACGACTGGGCCGTCATCGACCTTGCCGAGGCGGCGCCGGGGCACCGTCAGCTGCTGATCCGGCGCAACCGCGCCACCGGCGAACTCGCCTACTACCGCTGCCATTCCGCCCGACCGGTGCCGCTGAGCACCTTGGTCAGGACGGCCGGCTCCAGGTGGCGGGTGGAGGAGACCTTCCAGACCGAGAAGGGACTGGCCGGGCTCGATGAGCACCAGGTCCGCCGCTACCCGTCCTGGATCCGCTGAGTCACCCTCGCGATGCTCGCCCACGCCTTCCTCGCCGTCGTTCGCGCCGACGAACACGCACACCGACCAGGACCCCACGACCTGATCCCGCTGACCTGCAACGAGATCCAGCGCCTGTTCCTCGCATTCGCCGCCTGGCCACGCCACGACCTCGCACACCGGCTTGGCTGGTCCGAATGGCGACGCCGCCACCAGGCACGATCACAGACCAGCCATTACCGGCGACAAGCCGCATCCCAGGCATGAAGATCACGATCTACAGCTGGAGTATTAGGCGTCACAAGGTGCGCTCGCCGACATCACGAAGTACGTCGAGCCGAGCAAGGACAAGTTCAACGCCGGTTCCAGGGCGGCCGGGCAGGTGCAGGGCAAGGTCTACGGTGTGCCGACCGATTCGGCGCCCGCCTTCACCATCTACCGCACGGACGTCTTCGCCAAATACGGCCTGAAGGCACCCACCACCTGGGACGACTTCATAGCCGTCGGGAAGGTGCTGAAGGGGCACGGCGTCAAAATCACCAACTATGCCGGCGAGGACCCCAGCACCCTCGAGGTGCTCGCCATGCAGGCCGGCGCCCACTGGTACGCGATCGACGAAAACTCCTGGAAAGTGAATTTCCAGGAGGCGGGCACCCTCAAGGCAGCGAAGGTGATCCAGGAGATCGTCGACAACGACCTCAACTCCACGCTTTCCTTCGCCGGTACGCGGCCGTCCAACGCAACTACGACAACCGCAGCACCGCAACCCGCCGGATCTCCACCTGGCAGATGGCCGGCATGGTACAGAACTTCACCAAGTCCTTCGGCAAGTGGGCGCTCTCGCCTTGGCCCACTTTCGCCGACGGGGCGGCCAAGACCCCCGCGGGCAACCAACAAGTAATCGTCGATACCTGTGGATCAGTTGATCTCACATTTGTTCGGGTGGGCTGATCGCGACGAGTTCGACCTCGAAGCCGTCGTCGTTCTCCAGGTAGGCGGCGTAGTGCTGTCCGCCGCCGGCGTGCGGGTGCCGTTCGGGGAACATCAGGCGCCAGCCGTGCTGGGCGGCCTCGACGGCCAGCTTCTCGACAGCAGCGGCATCCTCGACGTGGAACGCGAGGTGGTTCAGACCGGGGCGATGGCGGTCGTGTCGGTCGGCGGTGAGGGCCGGAGACTGTTCGAGGACGAGGTAGGTCGGCCCGAGCAGCCAGCTGCGGCCGGTGGCCCAACTCTCGGAGATGGTGTAGTCCAGCGTCGCCAGCAGCCAGCCGAGCGAGGCGAGTGCGCGGTCGAGGTCGGGCACCCAGATCTCGACGTGGTGCAACGCTCCATGCATCGGCCGGTTCACCCGGCCACCGCCTCAGGGCGCTCGACGAGGTGGCCGCGTTCGAAGTGGGCTCCTGCTCGGACGAGGGAGACGATATGGGGCGAGTTCACGGCCCGCCAGCGGGCCTGCGCGGACTCGGCGAGCTTGAACACCATCGCGAGCGCGGCAGCACGGCTGCCTGCACCCTTGGTGACCTTGGTCCGCAGGCGAGCGGTCGCGAAGGTCGATTCGATGGGGTTCGTGGTCCGCAGGTGGATCCAGTGTTCTGCGGGGAAGTCGTAGAACACCAGCAACTCGTCCTCGTCGTCGACGATCTTCTCTGACGTGCATACCGGCATGACGACACCAGGTCGCCCGGGAGCCCCGCCATCGGCCCTGTCGCATCTGCCGACTCGGCGCACCCGCCCCCGTCAGGCGCCCGTCTCCGCATCAGGCCGCCCGGATCGCGTCAGGGCGCCTGCCCCCTCAAGCCGCGCCGAGTGTCCGGGGTTTCGAAAGTTCCGGCGCTCAAGATCCCACGTTTTCCGGAGTCTTCACGTCACGCCGAGGCACACCTAGGATAGCAAGCGCTTTCTGTGAGCTGTCTGTTTCCGAATCGGCTCCGAAAGGGCGCTGGTCGAACTTTCGCCGGCCTTCGGGCGGGCCGGAGAGGTGGTTCCCGATGGTGCGCACGGCAAGTGCGAACGCGAGCGTGACGGCTGGGCCGACCCTGGCGGTCGTGGCCCGCGAGGCAGGGGTCTCGGTACCGACCGCGTCCAAGGTGGTCAACGGCAGGGAGGATGTCGCTCCCGAGACCAGGCGCCGGGTGACGGAAGCGCTGGACCGGCTGGGTTACGTGCGCAGGCCGCGCTTCGACGCGACGAAGCCGCCCCGGCTGATCGACCTGGTGGTGCACTCGCTGGACAGTTCCTGGTCGGGCGCGGTGCTGCACGGCGTGGAGGAGGCGGCACACGACGCGGGTCTGGACGTCGTCGTCTCCGCGGCCTTGTCCCGCACGCGCGTCGGCCGCCCGCAGCGAGGCTGGTTGGACAAGCTGACGGTGCGCGGATCGGCTGGAGTCCTTTTCAACCTCACGGAGTTGACGGGCTCTCAGTACGCCTGGCTGGAGCAGCACCACACCCCGTTCGTGCTGATCGACCCGGTGGTCGAACCGCCGCCCGGGGTGGTGTCGGTGGGCGCGGCGAACTGGCAGGGCGGGGTGACTGCGACCGAGCACCTGCTGGCGCTCGGCCACGAACGCATCGCCGTGATCGCCGGCCCGCGCCGCAAGATGTGCAGCAGTGCCCGGGTAGCCGGTTACCGCTCGGCCCTGGCGTCGGCAGGGATCACTTACCGCCCCGAGTACCTGCGCAACGGCGGGTTCGACGAGTCCGTCGCGCACCGGCGCATGCATGAGCTGCTCGATCTGCCCGAACCGCCGACGGCCGTCTTCGTCTGTTCCGACCACATGGCCCTCGGCGCCTATCTGGCCTTGGCAGAGAGGGGGTTGAGCGTCCCGTGCGACGTCAGTGTGGTCGGTTTCGACGACTTGCCGGAATCCCGGTGGGCCACCCCCGCTCTCACCACCGTGCGCCAGCCGCTGGCGGAGATGGCGGCAACGGGGTTGCGGTTGTTGCTGCGGATGATGGACGGGGAGCACCCGGAGGGAACGCGGACAGAGTTGTCGACACGGCTCGTGGAGCGGGCGAGCACGGCTCCACCGCGCCGGCGGGCAACGACGTGAAACGGTGACCTGCCGGCGTTACTGATCGTTTTCCGGGCATGAGCCTCAGCGCGCGCGCCACAGTCCTGTTCCTCGTTGTGTCCGCCGTACTCATCACCGTCATGGGGACAGCCCAGGCCACGACTCCCGGTGCCGTCCCTCGGGACGCCACCGCTCACGCCGCCCTCGGCGATCCCGGTGACGAGACCGCCGACGAGCCCGAAGACGTCGAGCTGGACGAGGCCGGACGCCCGGACTTCGACGAGGACTGACGCGCCGTTCGGCACCCCCGGTCGCCCGGGCCGGGCCGCTCGCGTGGCGTCGGCACGTCCCGAGCGTCGCGGCCGCGACCGGGGCCCGACCGTCGCCGTGGCCATCGCTGCGATGCGTTTCTTCACCGTCAGGTGCCTCGCCCGGCAGCGGAGCGCTCGCTCGGGTGGCCGAGAAAATCGTCGTAACAGGCAGCGGAAGACCGGGCGCCACCATCACGGTGACTCCCGGCCGGTGATCTCCGGGCCTCAGTCCTCACCCCGGTCCGGCGCGCCGACGAGCACCTCCATGACGTCGACAGCACTTCCGTCGTGGTCGCTGCCCGCGGTACCGCTGCTCCCCTGCTGGACATTGGCCGCCCGGTCGACCTCGAGGATCGAGTCGGCATGCGAATTGTCGATCACGGTGATCAGGCTGCCTTCGGCGCCCGCCGGCGCCGTGGCGGCGCCCAGCAGGGCGGCCGCCAGGACCGTCGCCGTCCTGAGCCGGGGCGCGACCGGACTCACGCGTTCACGCTCTCGGGCGCGGTGCGCAGGCGCGCGATGTTCCGCTCCAACAGCTCGGTCGAGGCCCGCACGCCGATGCCGGTCGCCGCGTCCACCTCGGGGAGCCTGCCGTCGGCGCGCTTGAGTTCGGCGAGCGCTGAGTCCATCGCCGCGTGCGCGGCGAAGAGACACGGTGTGCTGTAGATGGCGACGTTCACGCCCAGGTCGGACAGTTCACTCAGCGAGAGCCTGGGAGACTTGCCGCCGGCGATCTGGTTGAACAGCAGCGGCTTGTTCCCCACCACGTCACGGATCCGGCGGATCCACTCCACGGTGCGGACACCGTCGACCAGGATCACGTCCGCGTCGGTGGCGGCCAGCGTGGCGGCCCGCCGCAGGATGTCGTGCTCGTCGGTGGCGTCCGTGCGGGCCACCACGACCAGGTCGCGCCGGGTGGCCAGCACCATCTCCAGTTTCGTCAGGTACTCGTTCAGTGGCAGTACCTGCTTGCCGTCGGCGTGCCCGCACCGGCGTGGCCGCTTCTGGTCCTCCAGGATCACACCCGAGGCCCCGATGCGCTCGAGGCCCTCCACCACATGACAGGCGACCTCCGGATCGACGTACCCGTCGTCGATGTCCACCAGCAGATGCTGCTGCGGGAACGCGCCCCGCAGCCGCTGGACGAACGCCAGCATGTCCGGCCAGGCGATGAAACCGATGTCCGGCAGCCCGTAGTGCGAGGCCGCGAAGCCGAAGCCCGAGACGAACATCCCGTCGTAGTGGTCCGCCGCGATCGACGCCGAGTACATGTCGTACACACCGATCAGCGGGGTCGTTCCCGGGTCGGCGATCCGCGCCCGCAACTTGTTCCCGTAAGTCACCGTCCGGCTCCTCCAATGGAGTCGAGGGGTCAACACACCAGGTGCAAGAAAGCCGTTGCGACACAACAGCCCTTTACGGAGACAAAAGGATCTCTATGTCGACGCGCGGCTTCCCTCATGTGAAGGCCTTGCTCACCCCGATGGCGCAACGGGTTCACCGGAGAAACGTCACTGGTCTCGCAGCCGTGCCGCCCAGGCGATGCCACCGCTCAGATGGGCACGGAAGCAAGGGTCGGCGTAGGCCTGCGAGGCGTGCCCGAGGGCCGTGTAGAAAACGCGTCCCCGGCCTTGCCCACGGCACCAGACCAGCGGGTGGTCGGCTCCCATTCCGCCCCCCGTGTAGGACGACTCGTCGGCGACGGCGAGAACACGTACTCGCCCGCGCGGGTTGGCGCGGAAGTCGTACCACTCGTCGGTGAAGTCCCAGACGGCCGGCAGCGAGCGGGTGGCCGGGTGGTCGTGGTCCTCGATCACCACCTTACCCGACTGGTACTCGGGATGGCGGGCGAAGCGGGCGCCGAGGAGTTCGCCGTAGTACGGCCAGTCGTACTCGGTGCAGGCCGCCGCGTGCACTCCGGCGAAACCGCCTCCCGCCTCGACGTAGCCGACGAGACGTTCCTGCCCTGCCGGGGTCAGCACCTCGCCACTGGTGGAGAGGAAGACCACGGCCGCGTACCCGTCCAGTGAGGCCTCCAGGGCCGCCGGGTCCTCGGTGTGGTCGACGACGAACTCACCCAACCCGCGTACGGCGGCGACGGCATCCGGGATGGAGTCGTGGCGGTAATCGGTTGTGCGGGTGTACACGAGCAGGCGGACGGTCATGGGGACGAGCCTAGGCGGACGGGAGTTCGGGTCACGGAAAGATGATCAGGACGAAAATTTCGAGGGGTGCGCGTTGTTCTCGGAATCGGCGTGCCGGGCTCGGCCCTGAGCCGGACGTCGGCGTCAAGCCGGCGAGACCCGCGCGTATGCGTCGCCAATCGTCCGGTCGACGCGCCCGGCCGCGGAGAACGTACGCGGGTACGCGGGTACGCGGGTACGCGGGTACGCGGGTACGCGGGTACGCGGGTACGCGGGTACGCGGGTACGCGGGTACGCGGGTACGCGGGTACGCGGGTACGCGGGTACGCGGGTACGCGGCAGTGTGTGGAATCCGCACCCCAGCCTGCCGCACAAGCGCCCATGGGCCCGGCCGTTTCGGAGGCCGGGCGCGTAGGCTCGGACAGGATGAACACCATTCCCGCACACCTCGACCACATCGTCCTCGCAACGCCCGATCTGGCGGCGTCGGTCGCCGAGTTCACCCGGCGCACGGGAGTGGCCCCGGCGCAGGGCGGGGTGCATGTCGGGCTCGGCACCCGCAACTACCTGGTCGACCTGGGGCATCGCGCATATCTGGAGATCATCGGCCCCGATCCGGAACAGCCGACGCCTTCCTACCCGCGTCCGTTCGGCGTGGACGCGCTCGCCTCAGCGCGGACGATCACCTGGGCCATCAGCCCGCCCGATCTGGACGCGACGGTCGAGGCCGCCCGCTCCCAGGGCTACGACACCGGTGACGTACGGGAGATGAGCCGGCGTCGACCCGACGGCACCCTGCTGCGTTGGCGGCTGACCGACGGCGGCTCCCCACATCCGTCCGGGCTGGTGCCGTTCCTCATCGACTGGGGCAGCACCACCCATCCCTCCGCCTCGGGCCTGCCCGTCAGTCCCCTGCTGGAACTGACCGCCACCGCTCCCGCCCCCGAGGAGATCCGCCCCGTGCTGAGCACCCTCGGCACCGACCTCGCCCTCACCGAGGGCCCGGCGGGATTCTCGTTCACGGTGGACACACCCAACGGACCGGTGACCTTCGGCTGACCGCGGGGCTCCTGCCCTCCCTCAGATGGAGCCGTCCGCTCTCGGCCGCTCCAGGGAATCGGAGCGGCCTGGTGGAGGTCGGCATCGGTGAACCTCGCGGCGGCGACCGTCCGCTCCCCGTGCGGACCCGGAGCCAACGACGGCAGACTCCTTCCGCCCCTGGTCGGGGGCTGTCGGTGCGCTCTCGTGGCCGGCGGCCGAGAAGGTGATCGGTGACGAGGCCCAGCCAGTCGCCGGGACGGGGCTGGGTTCCGTGTCCGCGCGGTCGTGCATGCGCCCACCGGCGCCGTCGGGGTGTACGGAACGGTTTTCCGGGGGCGTGTCCGTTTCTTTCAAGACCAGCCGCGGCAGCGCTGCCTACCGTTGCCGTATGAGTCCACGATTCGATGCCATCGGCCTGGTCGTATCCGACATGGCCGCGTCCGTCTCCTTCTACCGTCGGCTCGGTTTCGCCTTTCCCGAGGGGGCCGAGCAAGAACCGCACACCGAGGCCGAACTGCATGGCGGGCTGAGGCTGTTGCTGGACACCGAGGACACAGTCCACTCGTTCAACCCGGGATGGCAGCCGCCGTCCGGCGGTGGCCGGACCTCACTCGCGCTGCGCTGTGACACACCGGGCGAGGTCGACACGGTGTACGAGGAGTTGCTGGGCGCCGGCCACCGGGGTGACCTGAAGCCGTGGGACGCCTTCTGGGGCCAGCGCTACGCTGTCGTGCTCGACCCCGACGGCAACGGCGTCGACCTGTTCGCACCGCTCCCTCAGTAGCGCAGCCCGCTCAGCGCAGGAGGGCGCCCAGCGTGAGGCCCGTGAACTCCCTGACGTCCCGGGAGAGATGGGCCTGGTCGGCGTAACCGGCGCGGTCCGCCGTGTCCGGGTACGGCACACCCTGCCTGGCCAACGCCAGAGCCCGTTGCAGGCGCAGGATCCGGGCCAGCGTCTTGGGACCGTAGCCGAAGGCGGACAGCGAACGGCGATGCAACTGGCGTGCTCCGAGGCCTAGTTCGTCGGCCGTTTCGGCCACCGCCCGACCTGCGGCGAGGGCGGCGACCAGTCGGCGCAGCGCCCGGTCCGGCGGCGCCGCCCTCTCCAGCGCCAGCTCCTCCAACGCCACCGCCGGGTGCACGGCCGCGGCGACCCGGTCGGTAAGGCGGCGCACCTCCGATGCGGCCCACAGGTCGGCCAACTCGACACGGCGATCGCGTAGTTCATGGGCCGGTACGCCGAGCAGTGCGGGCGCGGTGCCGGGGAACAGGCGGATGCCCACCCAGGTCACGGGCGGGCCTTCGGGTACATGAGCGCGGGTGTCCGGTCCGGCGACCAGCAGTCGCCCTTCGCGCCACAGCAGGTCCATACAACCGTCGGGAAGCACGGGAACCGTGTCGGGTGCCGCGGACGGCGTGTTCGTCCACACCACCGCCCCGGCCAGCCGGGAAGGCCGCTCCTGGTACATGTGTGCCAGGCTACGACGCCGGGACGCGGGGCGCCGGTACGAAGCCGCTGCGCTCTCTGTCCCGCCTCCACCAGCGTCTCCTGCGCGAACGGGCTCGCCTTCCGTGTGGTGTAGCAGCGTCCGTTCCGTGGCCGGAAACGGGATCCCCCGTGGTGCGACGCTCCGCCCTGGGGGCTGGAACGAGACACACCGACCCGGCGACGCTCACCGCCGCGGCGAGGAAATCGCTTGCCTGCGGCTACCAAGGGCTATCGCGGCTTCGATCCGGAGAACGTCGGGTAGGCACAGGCGGCAGGCCTTGCTACAGCCAGCGTCCGAAACGCGACCGGAAACACGTTTCCCCCACCCATCGCGCCCTCCCCGGCCTCTCCTCCGCAAATGCACCCACCCGAGCAGGGCACCGCACCGCGCGCACCGGCGCCCCGGCCGCCCCAATCCGCCCATCCGGTCCATCCGGTCCATCCGGTCCATCCGCTCAGGTGCCCAGGCGCCCACTCCCCCGGCCCTCCCTTAAGCCACCCGTGTCCGGTGTTCCTGTGGGCTGACGCCGTACTGGCGCTTGAAGGCGCTGGACAGGGCGAAAGCGCTTCCGTATCCGACCTGGCGGGCGATCGCGCCGATCGTGTCCTCGGTGTCGCGCAGTCGGTCGGCGGCGAGAGCGAGGCGCCGGCCGGTGAGGTAGGTCATCGGGGGTTCGCCCACGAGCTCACTGAAGCGGCGGGCCATGGCCGCCCGGGAGACACCCGCCTTCGCGGCGAGGGAAGCGACGGTCCAGGGGTGCGCCGGGTCGTCCTGGACCAGCCGCAGGACGCGGCCCACGACCGGGTCGGCCAGCGCCTGGTACCAGGCCGGCGCCGCCGCTTCCCGGCGGGAGAACCAGGCCCGCAGCGCGGCGATGACCAGGAGGTCGAGCAGGCGGTCCAGGACGACCTCCTGACCGGGTTCGTCGCGGATGATCTCCTCCATGAGCAGGGGGGTGAGCGGGCACTGCCAGACGTCGGAGGTCAGGGACAGCAGTGGGGGCAGCGCATCCAGCAGTCGGCCGCTGATCTCACCGTGCATCAGGTACGTGCCGATCAGGACGACGGTGGAGCCGTCCAGCCGGTCGCCCCAGGTGCGCACGCCCAGGTCCATGGAGCCGTTCAGGAGGCGCCCGTCGGGGTACGCGCACTGTCCGCCGGGGAGGATCAGCGCCTGCGCGGGCGTGCCGGGAGCGTCGGCGCAGGTGTAGGGGGCGGGGCCTCGGGCGATGGCGAGGTCACCGGCGCGCAGGCGGACGTTCTCCCCCTCGTCCGGCACGACCCAGCCCTCGCCGCGCACCATGAGCATCACCGTCAGCGGGGCGCGGTCCTCGACCCGTACGGCCCAGGGTGGGTCGAAGCACGCACGGATCATGAGGGCGCCACGCGCGCGTGGCCCCTCCAGCAGGCCGGCAAGGGGGTCCCCCCGCGTGAGCATGTTCGAGCGTGGGGGAGCGTCCATGCGGCCAGCGTAGACGCGCGCTTATGGGAATGAGCCGTTCAGCGATGGGACCGTGCGGCGTACGGCAGTTGACTGAACGCATGACGCAGAACACGGCACAGCGGATGACGGTGGTGGTGACCGGCGCGTCCGGTCGTACGGGCAGCCGGGTGGCGCAGGCGGCCGAGACGGCCGGGCTGACGGTGCGGGCGGCCTCGCGGGCCCTGGGTTTCGACTGGCACGACGGCTCGACGTGGGCGGACACGCTGCGCGGCGCGGACGCGGCGTATCTGGTGCATCCCTCGGACGTGGGGGCGCCGGACGCGGCCGACGCGGTGGGACGGCTGGCCCTGGAGGCGGTCGCGCTCGGGGTGCGGCGGCTGGTGCTGCTGTCGTCGCGGGGTGAGGAGCGGGCGCTGCCGACCGAGGAGGCGCTGCGGGCGTCGGGCGCGGACTGGACCGTCGTGCGGGCCGCGTGGTTCGCGCAGAACTTCAGTGAGGGGCCGCTGGTGGAGGGGCTGCGACAGAGCGGGGAGCTGGTGTTCGCGGGTGGGGAGGTACCGGAGCCGTTCGTCGACCTGCGCGATGTCGCCGACGTGGTGGTGAAAACCCTTACCGAGGGCGACCGGTACGTGGGCCGGACACTGGAGGTGTCCGGCCCACGGCTGCTGACGTTCCGGGAAGCGGTTGCGGAAATCGGGCGGGCAGCAGGGCGCGAGCTGACGTACACACCCGTGCCGGCGCATCAGTACGGTGAGCAGTTGGCCGGGTTCGGGGTGCCCGCGCAGGAAGTCGCTTTCCTGGTGGAGCTGTTCGAGTCGCTGCTGGACGGTCGTAACGCCTACCTCTCGGACGGCGTCCGCCGGGTGCTCGGCCGGGAGCCACGTGACTTCACCGAGTTCGCGAAGGAGTCGGCGGGCGCGGGCGCCTGGAAGGCGTAGGTTCCGCGATTCCGGGAGCGTTCCGGGGCCTCGTTCCTCCTCGGTTCGCTCCCCGGGGACTCACCTCCCCCGAGGGCTCACCTCTCCGGGGGCTGTTCCTCCCCGTTTCCGCTGTTTCCCCCATGGCCCTTCGGAGAACTCTTCGCGTGCGTCCGGAAACGTCCCGTCACGTCCTCCGGGGGAAGGAACCGGGACCACCGCTCGGGAAACTCGGACGGCATGTCGGGATCGTCGGGGTCGTCGTCCTCGTGGGAGCGGATCGCCGCCATGCGGGCGACGTACTCCGCGGCCTCCTCCTCCCGAAGCCGTTCGTTGGCGGCGCGGGCCGCGGCCGTCGCGGCGGCCGGCCAGACCCGGTCGATCGCGGCGTTGACGGCGGCGCCGACCAGCACGGCGAACGCGGACACGCCGATCCACAGCAGTACGGCGACGGCGGCGGCGAGGGACCCGTAGATCGTGGCGCCCTCGATCGTGTTCGTCAGGTAGATGCGCAGCAGGAAACTGCCGAGCACCCACATGGCGAGGGCGACGAGCGCGCCGGGGACGTCCTCGATCCACGGCGAGCGCACGGGTACGGATACGTGGTAGAGCGTTGTCAGAAACGCGACCGACAGGACGATCACGACCGGCCAGTACAGGACCTGCACCACGGTGGTCGACCAGGGGACGATCCGCACCACCGCGTCCGGCCCGGCGACCATCAGCGGCAGCGCGACCGAGCCGATCAGCAGGGCCCCGACGAACAGCAGGAAGGCCACCAGCCGCGTCTTGACGATGCCGCGCACTCCGTCGAGCCCGTACATCACCGTGATGGTGTCGATGAAGACGTTCACCGCGCGCGAACCCGACCAGAGCGCGAACAGGAAGCCGATGGAGATGACGTCGGGGCGGCCGCCCTTCATCACGTCGTCGAGGATCGGCTGGGCGATCTGCCTGACGCCCTTGTCCGAGAGGACCGTGCGCGAGGCGTCGAGGAGGTTGGCCTCCAGGCTGGTGATGGTGTCGGTACCGGTCCAGTCGTCGACGTAGCCGAGCAGTCCGATGAGGCTGAGCAGCAGCGGCGGCACGGACAGCAACGTGAAGAAAGCGGCTTCGGCTGCGAGACCGAGGATGCGGTACTCGATGCAGGTGTTGGTGGTGTCCTTCAACAGCAGCCAGGCTGTCCGTCGCTTGGAAACGTTGCGGTAAAGGGCACGCGCCCGGTGGAGACGCCCGGTGGGGCTCCCGGGTTGCTCGGGTGACTGACTTCCTGGCTGCACGCCCTAAAGGTATCCGCCGTTCGGGGCTGCACTCACCTCCGGCAAGGCCGCTTCACCGGGTCGGGGAGCGGCACGCGCGCTCCCGGGTGGCCATGACCGTCGTACCCGGGGGTAGGTTCGGGCTATGGCAGGCACCACGCACACCGTGACCAACCAGCCCCCGCCCCTGACCGGGTACGACGTGTACGGCGCCGATCAAGCGCTGGTGGCGGCCGTGGAACGGCATCTTGATCCGGAACTGCTCGACGAGGCGCACGGCGAGTTGTCGGCGCTCGGCCGGGCGGCCGGATCGGAACAGCTGCACGAGTGGGCGGTGCAGGCCAACGAGTATCCGCCGAAACTGTGTACCCACGACCGGTACGGGCACCGCATCGACGAGGTCGAATTCCATCCGGCCTGGCACCGGCTGCTCGGCAAGGGGGTCGGAGCCCATCTGACGGATGCCTGGGTGCGGCCGGGCGGGCATGTGCGCCGGGCGGCGGGCTTCCTGGTGTGGACCCAGGTGGAGGCGGGCAACGGCTGCCCGCTGTCGATGACCCACGCGGCGGTGCCCGCGCTGCGCGCCGATCCGGAGCTGGCCGCCGAGTGGGAGCCCCGGCTGACGTCCACGATCTACGACCGTGAACTGCGGCCGGCCCGGCTGAAGGCCGGGGCCCTGTTCGGCATGGGCATGACAGAGAAACAGGGTGGCAGCGACGTACGGGCGAACACGACGGTCGCCACCCCTCTCGCCGAGGACGGGACGTACGAACTGACCGGTCACAAGTGGTTCTGTTCGGCACCCATGTCGGACGGTTTCCTGGTGCTCGCACAGGCGGCCCCTCTCCGCGGCAAAGGCGGGCTCACCTGTTTCCTCGTACCGCGCGTGCTGGAAGACGGTACTCGTAACGTTTTCCGCCTCCAGCGGCTCAAGGACAAGCTGGGAAACAGGTCCAACGCGTCCGCCGAGGTCGAGTTCGACGGGACGTGGGCCCGTCGGGTCGGTGAGGAGGGGCGCGGGCTGCGCACCATCATCGACATGGTGGCGGCGACCCGGCTCGACTGTGTCCTGGGCTCGGCGGGCCTGATGCGGCAGGCGGTGGCGCAGGCGATCCATCACTGCACCCACCGTGAGGTGTTCGGCGGGAAGCTCGTGGACAAGCCGCTGATGCGCAACGTTCTGGCCGACCTCGCGCTGGAGTCGGAGGCGGCGACCGTGCTCGCGCTGCGGCTCGCGGCGGCCTACGACGACGGTGGGGAGCAGGAGCGGGCCTTGCTGAGGATCGCGGTTCCGGCGGCCAAGTACTGGGTGACCAAGCGCTGTGCGCCGGTGGCGGTGGAGGCCTCGGAATGCCTGGGTGGAAACGGTTACGTCGAGGAGTCGGGGATGCCCCGGCTGGTACGCGAGTCGCCGTTGAACTCCGTCTGGGAGGGCGCGGGCAACATCCAGGCGCTGGACGTGCTGCGCGCACTGCAACGGGAACCGCAGGCCCTGAACGCCTATCTCCAGGAGGTGGGGCAGGCGCGTGGGGCCGATCACCGGCTGGACAAGGCGATCAAGGGCCTGCTGACGGAGCTGGCCGATCTGGACGGCGTCGAGGGACGGGCGCGCCGACTGGCGGAGCGATTCGCTCTGGTGCTCCAGGGGGCACTGCTCGTACGATTCGCGCCGCCGGAGGTCGCCGACGCGTTCTGCGCCTCTCGGCTGGGCGGGGACGGGGGCGCGGCCTTCGGGACACTGCCCCACACTCTCGACCTGGCGTCGATCGTCGAGCGGGCCGAACCCCGCTGCTGACCCCGCCGGCCTGCGCGAACAGGAAGCGGGGGTGGTGCTGCGCCGACACGGCACCACCCCCGCCGCAATGGCCCTGCGAGGCCAGAATCGCCGCTCGGGACGACGTGGCTCAAGTTTCAAACACCCTGTGGATGTTCACCAGGGTTGCAGGGGGTTGCAACGTGTCGGTGGTTGTGACCGGACTATGCCCCTCCGTCACCCGTGGACGGCAAGATGGGGCCTTCAGCAAGACCGGAAACAGTCGGCGCAGAAACTTGACATCCGGTTGTCCGACTGTGTGTTCCCGGGAGGCCCAGTGGTGATGCCGCCGATGAACGTGCCGCAGCTCGCGGCCACCGACGCCGCGCGGGCGGCGCGGGTGCTCAACGAGGTGCGCGACGCCCGGCTGGCCGGTCAGCGGGCGCGCGTCGCCCCGCGCCCGGTGATCGAGCAGTCCTGGGACCGGATGCTGCGCAGCGGTGTCGACCCGGACCACGATTTCCGAGCGGGGCTGCTCAGCGCCGACGAGGTGCGGCGCAGGCGGGAGGAGTCGCCGTTGCGGGAGGTGCTCCCGGTGCTGCGCGAAGGGCTGCTGTCGGTCGCGGACGTCGCCCACCACATCATGGTCGTCGCCGACGAGGAGGGCCGGGTGCTGTGGCGTGAGGGCTGCGGGCCCGTGCTGCGCAAGGCCGACGGGCTCGGCTTCGAGCTGGGCGCGGACTGGGGCGAGGCCGTGGTCGGCACGAACGGGGTGGGCACGCCGGCGGTGGTGCGCCGTCCCGTGCAGGTGTTCGCCGCCGAGCACTTCGTGCGCTCGCACGCTGCCTGGACCTGCGCGGGCGCCCCGATCACCGACCCGCGCAACGGCAGGCTGCTCGGTGTGGTCGATGTCAGTGGGCCGCTGGAGACGATGCATCCGGCCACGCTCGCCTGGGTCGACTCGGTGGCGAAGCTCGCCGAGTCCAGGTTGCGGGAGAGGCACCTGGGGTCGTTGGAGCGGTTGCGCGCGGTGGCGGCTCCGGTGCTGGCCGGGCTGGGCGGTCGGGCGGCCGCGGTGGACGGGGACGGGTGGACGGCCGCGGTGACCGGGATGCCGTACGCGAGCCGTATCCCGCTGCCCAAGTCGCCTTCCCCGGGGCGCCGCTGGCTCCCGGCACTGGGCCTGTGCTCGATGGAGCCGCTGGCCGGGGGCTGGCTCGTGCGGTCGGTGGACGACACCGCGGAGTCGGCGCCGCACGGCGCGAGCCGGATCGTGCTGGACCTGACCCGGCCCCGGCGCTGGTCGGTGACCGTGTCGGGGGGTGCGGGTTCGTGGTCCCACGAACTCAGTCCCCGGCACGCCGAGTTGCTCTACCTGCTGGCGGCCGACCGGGGCGGCCGCAGCGCGGCGGGCCTGGCCGAGGACATGTTCGGCGACCCGGGCCGTACGGTGACGGTGCGGGCCGAGATGTCCCGGGTGCGGCGGTATCTCGGGGGTTTCCTGGAACATCGGCCGTATCGTTTCTGCGAGGACGCCGAGCTCGAGGTGCTCCTTCCGGCGGATCCGAAGGGCCTGCTGCCGCATTCGACCGCGCCCGCGGTGGTGAGAAACCGGGCGGCGGCACCGTAGCAACAATGGTTCACCCGAGTCCGTCCGGTGGCATCTTCCGCATATTTGCGGAGTCTTCGCCCCCAGGGCGCCCGACTGCCGTAGCATCCCTCTACGGGTCACCCCACCTGCTCCTCGGTCAACGTACGGATCATCAGGCGCAGTTGGCCCGCCTCGGGAGGGCAAATGAAGCAACGCGGCCGACACCGCCGGCGCAGACGAGGCAGGGCACTGCGGGCGTTCCTGTCCGGAACCGCTCTCGCGCTCACCGCTGCCGCCACCATGATCAGCGCCTCCCAGGCAACGGTCACGGACGACGGGCCCGGGGACCTGAAACCGCTTACGACCTCGGCCGAGACCGGAAAACTGCGCCTCACGGAGAACCGGGTACCGCAGGCCTCCCTGGACCGGCTCGCCGCGGGAATGGGGCGACCCGTCGGTGTCGGCGCGGTGCTGGACTCGGCCGACCGCACCCTGCGGGACGCGATCGACTGCTCGGCCACCGAGCGCAGGGCTCTGCCCGTCTCCCCCGCGGCCTCGCGTGCCTACTGCTGGAACACCGACGACACCCAGGGCTGGCAGCCGGGCGCGGTCACCACCTCGGGCGACGCGGACGACGACGGCGTCTGGGGCTCGAACCGGGTGATCCTCTCCGGCTGGTCGCGCAGCGGCGGCACGGCCGCCGACCGGGGTCTGGCCCGGGTCGGCTTCGTGAACGCGGGCGACCTCAACCACCTCACCTACACCTGGGCCCTGCTCGCCGTCCCGGTGGACGAGGGGCGGGACTACCGGGGGCTGGTCTCGCATGTCTCGGGGATGGTCTGGTACCAGGACAAACTGCTGGTCACCACCGACGACGGGGACCGGGCCGCGCTGTATGTGTACGACATGAACCGGATCCAGCGGGCCGGCGTCGCCGGCGACGCGGTCGGGCGGGTGCCGGGCGGCTGGTCCGCAAACGGTTACCGCTTCGTACTTCCGGCCATCGGTTCCTACGAGCTCAGCGGGGCCTCCGACGCCCCGCACCCCGCAACCGTTTCCCTCGATCGCAGCACCGCACCGGACAGCCTGGTCGCCGGGGAGTGGACCCTCGACGACGGCGACCGCAACGCCCGCCTGTGGCGCTACCCCTTCAGCACCGCCCCTGGCCACGAGGGGCTGCTCGCCACGAGCGCCACCGGCCGGGTACGGGCCTCGGAGGCGTACGAGACGAAGGTGACGGGCGTACGGGGCGTGCTGTCGTACGGGGAGGAGTGGTACGTGACCCGTGCCGCCGGCCCGCGGGACAGGCAGGGGACGCTGTGGCGGCAGGACGCCGGCGAGAGCGACGACGACAAGACGCACACGTCCGAGGCGGCCGTGTGCGGCGCCGAGGAAACGCACAACTGCTGGAGCCCGCAGACCGAATCCCTTTCCTACTGGGAGGCGACCGGCGAGGTCTGGACCCAGTCGGGACGTGTGCTCTTCGCGCTGCCGCTGGCCTCGATCGACAGAACAACCGGGTAGATGATTCCCTGACGGGCATGACCAACATCCCCGTGACCACCTGGTCCCTGGAGCAGACCGCCCCGGACGACGTCCTGTCGGCCGCCGCGCCCGAGGGCGACGTCCGGATCGTCCGCTCCGAGGTCCCCTCCCCCGAGTTCAGCCGTTTCCTGTACGCGTCCGTCGGCGGGGACATCCGCTGGATCGACCGGCTGCGCTGGACGTACGCGCAGTGGCAGGAGCATCTGGCGCGTCCGGGGGTCGAGACCTGGGTCGCCTACGACCGGGGCACGCCGGCCGGGTACGTGGAGCTGGAGCCGCAGGACGACGGTGCCGTAGAGATCGTTTACTTCGGCCTGATCCCGGCCTTCCGGGGACGGCGCATCGGCGGGCACCTGCTGGCGTACGGTGCCGCCCGGGCCTGGGACCTCGCGGACCGCTGGCCGGGACTGCCGCAGACCAAGCGGGTGTGGCTGCACACGTGCAGCCTGGACGGCGAGCACGCCATGGACAACTATCAGCGACGCGGTTTCAAGCTGTTCGACACCAAGGTCGAGGAGCAGCCCGAGGTGTCCGCGCCGGGCCCCTGGCCAGGGGCTCTCCCCGCCTGACTCCTCGCCCATACCGGCTGTGACCTGCGCCGACAAGAGGCCCCGCGGGTCATGTGATCGACGACACCATTGTCTCACATTTCGGGACCAGGGTGTCCGCATCGCGGACGAAGCTGGACTGTGTCCAGATCGCCGTGACACGCTTTCGCCATGTCCGGAACTGGAATTGCCTTGGTGAGTCGGCGACACGTCGACCTCGGCCGCATGTCCAGCGCCATCTGTCCGGCGAGCTGACGAGCCGCAGCACCGCCGACATCTCCGTTCGAGCCTCCCGCCTGCGCAACGACGCGCAGGCATGCTCCATGCGCCCGCGCGCGCAGGTCAGTGCCGCCCGCCCGACACCCGACCGCCACCCCTGCCGGACGGCGCCAAGCGCCGACACCCTCCTCCGCTGTCCCGAAGGACGTATCAACCATGGCCGCCACCCCGCAGAACCCTGCCGCCGCGACTCCCCGCCGCAAGGTGAGCCGTCACCGCGGTGAGGGCCAGTGGGCCGCGGGACACTTCACCCCGCTCAACGGCAACGAGCAGTTCAAGAAGGACGACGACGGTCTCAATGTGCGGACACGCATTGAGACGATCTACTCCAAGCGGGGTTTCGACTCGATCGACCCCAACGATCTGCGCGGCCGGATGCGCTGGTGGGGCCTGTACACCCAGCGCAAGCCGGGGATCGACGGCGGCAAGACGGCGATCCTGGAGCCGGAGGAGCTGGACGACAAGTACTTCATGCTGCGCGTCCGCATCGACGGCGGCCGGCTCACCACCGAGCAGCTGAGGGTGATCGGCGAGATCTCGCAGGAGTTCGCCCGCGGCACCGCCGACCTCACCGACCGGCAGAACGTCCAGTACCACTGGATCCGCATCGAGGACGTGCCCGAGATCTGGAACCGCCTCGAGGCGGTCGGCCTGTCCACCACCGAGGCCTGCGGTGACACGCCCCGCACGATCCTCGGCTCGCCGGTGGCCGGCATCGCCGAGGACGAGATCATCGACGGCAGCCCGGCCGTCGACGAGATCCACCGCCGGTTCATCGGCAGCAAGGAATTCTCCAACCTGCCGCGCAAGTTCAAGACGGCGATCTCCGGCTCCCCGCTCCTGGACGTCGCCCACGAGATCAACGACGTCGCGTTCGTCGGCGTCGAGCACCCCGAGCACGGCCCCGGCTTCGACCTGTGGGTCGGCGGCGGGCTCTCCACCAACCCGAAGATCGGCGTCCGGCTCGGCGCCTGGGTCCCGCTGGACGAGGTCCCGGACGTCTGGGCGGGCGTGATCGGCATCTTCCGCGACTACGGCTACCGGCGCCTGCGTACGCGGGCGCGCCTGAAGTTCCTGGTCGCCGACTGGGGCCCGGAGAAGTTCCGCCAGATCCTCGAGGACGAGTACCTCAAGGGCAAGCTCGCCGACGGCCCGGCGCCCGCCGCCCCCGTCGAGCGCTGGCGTGACCACGTCGGTGTGCACCGCCAGCGGGACGGCCGTTTCTACGTCGGTTTCGCCCCGCGTGTGGGCCGCGTGGACGGCGCAACCCTCACGAAGATCGCGGAGCTCGCCGAGGCGCACGGCTCGGGCCGGGTGCGGACCACCGTCGAACAGAAGATGATCGTCCTCGACGTCGAGGAGGGCCAGGTCGAGCCGCTGGTCGAGGCGCTGGAGGCGCTGGACCTGACCGCCAAGCCCTCGCCCTTCCGGCGCGGCACCATGGCCTGCACCGGCATCGAGTACTGCAAGCTCGCCATCGTCGAGACCAAGCAGCGCGGCTCCGCGCTCATCGACGAACTCGAGCGCCGCATCCCGGAGTTCGACGAGCCGATCACCATCAACATCAACGGCTGCCCGAACGCCTGCGCCCGCATCCAGGTCGCGGACATCGGCCTCAAGGGCCAGCTGGTCCTGAACGACCAGGGCGAGCAGGTCGAGGGCTTCCAGGTGCACCTGGGCGGCGCGCTCGGACTGGAAGCCGCTTTCGGCCGCAAGGTCCGCGGCCTGAAGGTCACTTCGGAGGAACTGCCGGACTACGTGGAACGCGTACTGAAGCGGTTCCAGGACGAGCGGGAGGACGGCGAGCGGTTCGCCGTCTGGGCCACACGCGCCAGCGAGGAGGCCCTCTCATGAGCGAGCGGGCCGCACCCTTCTACTGCCCCTACTGCGGCGACGAGGACCTGCGTCCGAGTGAGCAGGGCCACGGCGCCTGGGAATGCGCGGCATGCAACCGCGCATTCCAGCTGAAGTTCCTCGGGCTGCTCGCCCGGGGCGTTCAGCGCACCGACCCGGGAGGGGACCGGATATGACGACGCTTCAGGAAGGCCGTACGACCGACGAGTTGAAGGCGCTCGCCGAGCAGGCGGGCCGCGACCTGGAGGAGGCCTCCGCGCTGGAGATCCTCCAGTGGGCGGTGGACACCTTCGGCGAGCGGTTCTGCGTGACGTCCTCGATGGAGGACGCCGTGGTCGCGCACCTGGCGTCCCGGGTCCGCAAGGGCGTGGACGTGGTGTTCCTCGACACCGGTTACCACTTCCCCGAGACCATCGGCACCCGGGACGCGGTCGAGGCGGTGATGGACGTCAACGTCATCACGCTCACGCCGCGCCGGACGGTCGCCGAACAGGACGCCGAGTACGGGCCGAAGTTGCACGACCGCGACCCGGACCTGTGCTGCAAGTTGCGCAAGGTGCAGCCGTTGGAAGAGGGACTCAAGGGCTACCGGGCCTGGGCCACCGGCCTGCGGCGCGACGAGTCCGCGACCCGGGCGGGTACTCCGGTCGTCGGCTGGGACGACAAGCGGCAGAAGGTCAAGATCTCGCCCATCGCCCGCTGGACCCAGGACGACGTCGATGCCTACATCACCGAGCACGGTGTCCTTTCCAACCCCCTGCTGATGGACGGTTACGCCTCCGTCGGCTGTGCCCCGTGCACCCGCCGGGTCCTGGCGGGCGAGGACGCGCGCGCCGGCCGCTGGGCGGGACGCGCGAAGACCGAGTGCGGGCTGCACGGCTGACCGCGATGACCTCGAACTCGACGAACACCCCCACGCCCACCCCCACTTCAACGAACCGGGAGAACCACGTGACGACCGGAGCCACCGTCTGGCTCACGGGTCTGCCGAGCGCCGGCAAGACCACCATCGCGTACGAGCTGGCCGGCCGACTGCGCGAGGAGGGCCACCGTGTCGAGGTGCTCGACGGCGACGAGATCCGCGAGTTCATCTCCGCGGGCCTCGGTTTCAGCCGCGAGGACCGGCACACCAACGTGCAGCGCATCGGTTTCCTGGCCGAACTGCTCGCCCGTAACGGCGTCAAGGCCCTGGTCCCGGTGATCGCGCCGTACGCCGACAGCCGGGAAGCGGTGCGCAAGCGCCATCAGGAGAGTGGAACCGGTTACCTGGAGGTGCACGTGGCGACCCCGGTCGAGGTGTGCTCGGTCCGGGACGTGAAGGGTCTGTACGCCAAGCAGGCGGCGGGCGAGCTGACCGGGCTCACCGGGGTCGACGACCCCTACGAGGCCCCGGAGTCGCCGGACCTGCGGATCGAGTCCCAGGACCAGACCGTGCAGGAGTCCGCGGCGTCGGTGTACGCCCTGCTCACCGAGAGGGGACTGGCATGACGACGACCGTCGCCGAGGCCGAGGAGGGCACGGCCGGCCCGTACGCCCTCAGCCACCTGGACTCGCTGGAGTCCGAGGCGGTGCACATCTTCCGCGAGGTGGCGGGCGAGTTCGAGAACCCGGTGATCCTGTTCTCCGGCGGCAAGGACTCCATCGTCATGCTGCACCTGGCCCTCAAGGCGTTCGCGCCCGCCCCGGTTCCCTTCTCGCTCCTGCACGTCGACACCGGGCACAACTTCCCCGAGGTCCTCGAGTACCGCGACCGGGTCGTCGCCGCGCACGGGCTGCGCCTGCACGTGGCCTCCGTCCAGGACTACATCGACCGCGGTGCGCTGCGCGAACGCCCCGACGGCACGCGCAACCCGCTCCAGACGCTGCCGCTGACGGAGAAGATCCAGTCCGAGAAGTTCGACGCCGTCTTCGGCGGCGGACGCCGCGACGAGGAGAAGGCCCGCGCCAAGGAACGGGTTTTCTCCCTGCGCGACGAGTTCTCCCAGTGGGACCCCCGCCGCCAGCGCCCGGAGCTGTGGAACCTCTACAACGGCCGGCACGCACCCGGTGAGCACGTGCGGGTGTTCCCGCTGTCCAACTGGACCGAGCTCGACGTCTGGCAGTACATCGCCCGGGAGGGCATCGAACTGCCCGAGATCTACTTCGCGCACGACCGGGAGGTCTTCCGGCGCGGCGGGATGTGGCTGACCGCGGGTGAGTGGGGCGGGCCGAAGGACCACGAGACCGTGGAGAAGCGCCTCGTGCGCTACCGCACCGTCGGCGACATGTCCTGCACCGGCGCCGTCGACTCCGCCGCGGTGACGCTCGACGACGTCATCGCCGAGATCGCCGCCTCCCGGCTCACCGAGCGCGGCGCCACCCGCGCCGACGACAAGATGTCCGAGGCCGCGATGGAAGACCGCAAGCGCGAGGGGTACTTCTAAGCATGAGCACGATCACCTCCGAGGAACTCTCGGCAACGACCCTCCTGCGGTTCGCCACGGCCGGATCCGTCGACGACGGCAAGTCCACGCTCGTGGGACGGCTCCTGCACGACTCCAAGTCGATCCTGAGCGACCAGCTGGAGGCCGTGGAGCGCGCCTCGGCCAACCGCGGCCAGGAAGCCCCCGACCTGGCGCTCCTCACCGACGGCCTGCGCGCCGAGCGCGAGCAGGGCATCACCATCGACGTGGCCTACCGCTACTTCGCCACGCCCCGGCGCCGCTTCATCCTCGCCGACACACCCGGTCATGTGCAGTACACCCGCAACATGGTGACGGGCGCCTCCACGGCCGAGCTGACGGTGATCCTGGTCGACGCCCGCAACGGGGTTGTGGAACAGACCCGCAGGCACGCGGCGATCGCGGCCCTGCTCCGGGTTCCGCACGTCGTTCTCGCCGTCAACAAGATGGACCTGGTCGAGTACAGGGAAACCGTCTTCGCGGAGATTGCCGAGGAGTTCACGGCGTACGCGAGCGAGCTCGGTGTTCCCGAGGTCACCGCGATCCCGATCTCCGCGCTCGCCGGTGACAACGTGGTGGATCCGTCGGCGAACATGGACTGGTACGGGGGGCCGACCTTCCTGGAACACCTGGAAACGGTTCCGGTCAGCCACGACCTGGCGCACTGCCACGCTCGGCTTCCGGTGCAGTACGTGATCCGTCCGCAGACCGCCGAGCACCCGGACTACCGGGGGTACGCGGGCCAGATCGCGGCCGGCACGTTCCATGTGGGCGAGGCGGTGACGGTTCTGCCGTCCGGCCGTACCTCGACGATCTCCGGCATCGACCTGCTGGGCGAGCCGGTGGACGCGGCGTGGACGACCCAGTCGGTGACCGTGCTGCTCGCGGACGACATCGACATCTCGCGCGGCGACCTGATCGTGCCCACCAAGGACGCACCGCCCACCACACAGGACGTCGAGGCGACCGTGTGCCATGTGGCCGACCAGCCGCTGACCGTCGGACACCGGGTGCTGATCAAGCACGGCACCCGCACGGTCAAGGCGATCGTCAAGGACATCCCGTCCCGTCTCACGCTCGACGACCTGTCCCTGCACCCGCACCCGGGACAGCTCATCGCCAACGACATCGGCCGCGTGAAGATCCGTACCTCGCAACCGCTTCCGGTGGATTCCTACGCCGACTCCCGCCGCACCGGCTCGTTCATCCTGATCGACCCGGCCGACGGCACCACGCTCACCGCGGGCATGGTCGGCGAGTCCTTCGCCTCGCCGGAGCCGGTCAAGGACGAGTCCGACGACGACGGTTGGGACTTCTGAGAATGACGACAACCGACTTCTACTCCACGTTCGCGAAGGAGGGCGGCCGCATCGGCAGCGGCGCCCTCGGCAGCGGGCAGGGCGGAGTGGCGCGATGTGCGCTCTGACGTACGCGCACTGCCTGCGCGCCCCGTCCCCCCACCCGCCGTCCCGGAAGCGACGAAAACCCTTTGCCGATTTCCCGGCCACGACCTGAAACCCGTGACCGCCGGGCCAACGAGAGGAACCCCTCCCGTGCCTGCCAACCGCTCAGTTCTTCTTCGCCGCGGCCTCGCGGCCGTAGCGGCCCTTCCCCTGCTCGCCCTGGCCGCCTGCGGTTACGGTTCCGAGTCCAAGGACGACAACGCCAACGAGAAGGTCGCCGCCGGATCGGAGAAGATCGACGGGCTCGACACCGTCAAGATCGGCTACTTCGGCAACCTGACGCACGCGACCGCACTGGTCGGCCGTGAACAGGGCATCTTCCAGAAGGCGCTGGGCGCCACCAAGGCGTCGTACGCGACCTTCAACGCGGGCCCCTCCGAGATCGAGGCGCTGAACGCCGGTTCCATCGACATCGGCTGGATCGGTCCCTCCCCCGCGATCAACGGTTTCACCAAGTCCGCCGGCAAGAGCCTGCGCATCATCGGCGGTTCGGCGTCCGGCGGTGTGAAGCTCGTCGTCAACCCGGACAAGGTCAAGTCCCTCAAGGACGTCAAGGGCAAGAAGATCGCGACGCCTCAGCTCGGAAACACGCAGGACGTGGCGTTCCTGAACTGGATCGCGGACCAGGGCTGGAAGGTCGACGCGCAGAGCGGCAAGGGTGACGTCACCGTTGTCCGCAGCGACAACAAGGTGACCCCGGACGCGTTCAAGGCCGGTTCGATCGACGGTGCCTGGGTGCCGGAGCCGACCGCGTCCAAGCTGGTCGCCGAGGGCGGCAAGGTGCTGCTCGACGAGGCCTCGCTGTGGCCCGACAAGAAGTTCGTGATCACGAACATCATCGTGTCGCAGAAGTTCCTCACGGAGCACCCGAAGGTCGTCGAGGCGGTGCTGAAGGGTTCGGTCGACTCCAACAAGTGGATCAACGCCAACCCGGCGGCGGCGAAGGCCGCGGCGAACAAGCAGCTGGAGGCGGACTCCGGCAAGGCGCTGCCGACCGAGGTGCTGGACCCGGCGTGGACGTCGATCCAGTTCATCAACGACCCGCTGGCCTCCACGCTCAACGCCGAGGCGGAGCACGCGGTCAAGGCGGGTCTGCTGGAGAAGCCCGACCTCAAGGGCATCTACGACCTGAGCATCCTGAACAAGGTCCTCAAGGCCGAGGGCGAGTCCACGGTCGACGACGCCGGTCTCGGCGTCAGCTGATTCGGAATCCGATGAGTTCCCAGGAGGTGACGACCATGGCCACGACCTTCGCCAAAGCCGCCGAGTCCGCGGAGTCCGTGGAGTACGCGGCCCGGCTTGAGCACGTCTCGAAGTCCTTCGCCGGGCCGGGTGGGCAGCAGCTCGTCCTGGACGACATCACTCTCGATGTCGCTCCCGGCGAGTTCGTCACCCTCCTGGGGGCTTCGGGCTGCGGCAAGTCCACCTTGCTCAACCTGGTGGCGGGGCTCGACGAGCCCACCGCCGGCTCCATCACGACGGACGGCCGCCCGGCGCTGATGTTCCAGGAGCATGCCCTTTTCCCGTGGCTGACCGCGGGCAAGAACATCGAGCTCGCCCTGAAGCTCCGGGGAGTCGCCAAGCCCGAGCGACGCGACAAGGCGGAGGAGCTGCTCGAGCTGGTGCGGTTGAAGGGCGCGTACGGAAAGCGTGTTCACGAACTTTCCGGCGGTATGCGGCAGCGCGTGGCGATGGCCCGCGCGCTGGCGCAGGAGAGCAACATCCTGCTGATGGACGAGCCGTTCGCGGCGCTGGACGCCATCACGCGGGATGTGCTCCACGACGAACTGACCCGGATCTGGGGGGAGACGGGACTGTCCGTCCTCTTCGTCACGCACAACGTGCGGGAGGCGGTGCGGCTCGCGCAGCGGGTCGTCCTGCTGTCCTCCCGGCCCGGCCGGGTGGCGCGCGAGTGGACGGTCGACATCCCGCAGCCGCGCCGGATCGAGGACGCCCCGGTGGCGGAACTGTCCATCGAGATCACCGAAGTCCTGCGTGGGGAGATCCGCCGTCATGGCCAGCACTGAGACGAAGACGACGGTGACGAAGGCGGTTACCACCGAGCTTGCCGGGGTGGAGGCGGGGCTCGACGCGCTGGACGTCGTGGCGCCCACCGGTCGTACGCCCTTTCGGCGGACCTTCATCGACAAGATCCTGCCGCCGATCCTGGCGACCCTGCTGCTGCTGATCGTCTGGCAGATCACCTTCAAGATCGTCGACGACCCGACCAAGCTGGTCTCCCCCGTGGACGTCTGGCGGGCGCTCCAGGACGCCTGGCTCGAGGGCAAGCTGCTCGGCTACATCTGGACCAGCGTCTCACGCGGTCTGCTCGGCTTCCTCTTCGCACTGGCGATCGGCACCCCGCTGGGGCTGCTGGTGGCACGCGTGAAGTTCGTGCGGGCGGCGATCGGTCCGATCCTGTCCGGTCTCCAGTCGCTGCCGTCGGTGGCGTGGGTGCCGCCGGCCGTGCTGTGGCTGGGTCTGAACAACTCGATGATGTACGCGGTCATCCTGCTCGGTGCGGTGCCGTCCATCGCCAACGGGCTGGTGTCCGGCGTCGACCAGGTGCCGCCGCTGTTCCTGCGGGCGGGCCGCACGATGGGCGCCACGGGGCTGAAGGGAACCGTGTACATCACGTTGCCGGCCGCCCTGCCTGGCTACGTGGCGGGTCTGAAGCAGGGCTGGGCGTTCTCGTGGCGTTCGCTGATGGCGGCGGAGATCATCGCGTCCTTCCCCGACCTCGGCGTCGGACTCGGTCAGTTGCTGGAGAACGGGCGCAACGCCAGTGACATGTCGATGGTGTTCGAGGCGATCCTGCTCATCCTGTTCGTCGGCATCGCCATCGACCTGCTGATCTTCAGTCCGCTGGAGCGGTGGGTGCTGCGCAGCCGTGGTCTGCTGGTGAAGAGCTGAAGTCACATGTACAGGAAACCGGTTCCTCCCGTTCTCGTGGTGATCGCCCACGGCAGTCGTGACCCGCGGCACGCGGCGACCGTGCACGCCCTGGTGCGGCGGGTGCGGTCGTTGCGGCCGGGCCTGCGGGTGGAGACCGGTTTCCTGGACTTCAACATCCCCTCCGTCCACGGGGTGCTGGAGTCGTTGGCGGCGGAGGGCGTCCGTGACGTCGTGACGCTGCCACTGCTGCTGACCCGCGCGTTCCATGCGAAGGCGGACATCCCGGCGGTCCTGCGGGACGCTCCGGCACAGCTGCGGATCAGGCAGGCCGAGGTGCTCGGCCCGTCGCCGCTGCTGCTCGCCGTCCTCGAACGGCGGCTGTACGAGGCCGGCCTGACGCCCGCCGACAAGTCCTCGACCGGGGTCGTGCTGGCCTCGGCGGGGTCCACGGACCCGGAGGCGATCGCAGTGATCGCAGAAATCGCGCGGGAGTGGCGGCGCACCGGTTGGTGTGCCGTGCGGCCTGCGTTCGCCTCCGCCGGTTCTCCCTCGGGGTTCCCGAGCACCGAGGACGCGGTCCGCGAACTGCGGGCGCTGGGGTGCTCGCGGGTCGCGGTCGCGCCGTACGTCCTGGCCCCCGGCTTCCTGCCGGACCGCATCGCGCGCGGCGCGGCCGCGGCGGACGTCCTGGCCGACGTGCTGGGTCCGGCGCCCGAGGTGGCTCGGGTGCTGCTGGAACGGTACGACGCGGCGCGTACGCCGACGCTGGCGGCCGTCGGCGCCTGACCGTGACCGGCGGCGTGCTTTCTCACGCCGCGAGGAGATCTCTTTCCGTTTCGGTACCGGCTTCTGCCTGATCCCGTGTCTGCTGCGTTACCGGCTTCTGTTTCTGATCCCGTTTCTCATCCTGCTTTCCGCTGCGGGACCGGTTTCCCTTACTACAGCGGTTTCCGCTGCGGGACCGGTTTCCGTTGCGGGACCGGTTTCCCTTACTACAGCGGTTTCCCTTACGCGACCGGCTTCCGTTGCCGTACCGGTTTCGGTTTCGATGGCGGTTTCGAAACGTCTGCCTCCCCCGGGTCCAGCGTCGCCGGCTGCCGGCCGGCAGCCGGGCGTGCGCGCCGCGAGCAGACATCGGCGTGCACCCCACGTGCCACACCCGACAGCCTGTGCCCGCGCCCCGACACACCCTGCGCCCCCAGCGGCCGGCCCGAGGTGATCGCTCAGCGGTTCACTCGTGCGGCGCCCTGCCGGGGATCGCGGCCGCTCGCCGCGAGCGCCCGCTCGAACACCGGGGCGTCCTCCGGCACCGGCACCACCGCCGCGAAGCCGTCGTACTGGCGGTAGAGGTCGCCGTGCCGTTCGACCACGTCGAGGACGAAGCGGGCCGCGTCGTCCGAGATGCGGAACTCCTGGTCGGTGGCGACCGCCACGTCCCAGCCGTGCACCGCCATCTCCTTGACGATCATCGCGGCGATCTCGGCGGCGGGCATCGCGGCCATGCCCAGGTCGACCTCGCCCTCCCACACGGCCGGCTCCGCCCAGGCCGCGACCGCGCGCTCCAGCTGGTCGGCGTATGCCTCGGCCCACTGCGGGTCGGCGGTGAAGTCGCGGGCGACCAGGTCGTCGGGGAGCTGCTTGCGCAGGGCGCGGTGCTCGAGACCGTGGGAGGTGTAGAGGACCCAGTGGTCGACCAGGGTGCGGACATCCCAGCCAGGGCAGTGCGTCGGATCGTTCAGCCGGGCCGCCGGGACGCCGCGGGCGACGCGTGACGCCTCGGCGGCGCATTCGGACATGTACTGGTGCGTCTCGTCGTACTTCATGGGTCCCACGCTAGGCAGCGGGGTGCTCAGGACTCTTGAACAAACGCGACAGCGCCGGCGGTCCGGTCCTCGGCCAGTCGGATCAGTTCCGGCAGCGGCAGGGAACCGGGTGACCTGCGCTCCCGGGCGAACTGGTTGGCAAGCCGTTGCAGCAACTCGTTCAGCGGGGTCGGTACGCCGTGCAGACGGCCGAGGAGCGCGATCTCTCCGTTGAGATGGTCGGCCTCGATGCTGCCCGCACCACGGCTGAGGGACTGCCAGGAGGAGCCGCCGCCGCGCGGGGCGCCGTCGAGCGGGACGAGGGTGACCTTGTCGCCGCGCAGGGCCTGCTGCTCCTCGGTGTCGGCCCACACGATCCCGGCGGCGTGCAGCACGGCCTCGCCCTCGGCCCGCACCCTCGCGTACAGCGCCTCCGCCTCGGGGTCGTTCACCGGGCCGCTCAGCGCTTCCAGGGCGTTTGCGAGGTTGGACAGCAGCTTCGCGTACTGCCAGCGGGAGACGTCGGGCACGACCGGGGCCTCGAAGTGCGCCTTCTCCAGGTCGGCGGCGATACGGCGGGCCGTGTCGTCGGTGCCGTGCGGGTACCGGCCGAGGTGAAGGATGCCGGTGAGCGGAGTGCCGGCGGCGGAGACGACACCCGGTTCGACATGGCCGGCGGGCAGCCAGACGCAGACGCCGTAGACGTGCCGGAAGCGGCGCAGGGCGAGGCGCGGGCTCTCCACGCCGTTCTGCGCGCAGACCAGGGCCAGTCGCTCCGCGGCCGTGCCGCCGCCCTCGACCGGGGCCGGGCCCCAGACCTGGAGTGCCGCCTCGGTGTCCTGGGTCTTGACGGCGAGGAAGAGGACGTCGTCGGGGCGCAGCGTGCCGAGCGCGTCCGGTCCGTCGACGACGGGCAGCCGGTACGCCAGTTCGCCCTGCGGAACCCTGAGCCGCAGTCCGCCCTCCGTGAGCGCCGCCCGGTGCGCGCCGCGTGCGACCAGGACGACCTCGTGCCCGGCCTCCGCCAGTCGTCCGCCGACAGCTCCGCCGATCGCGCCTGCCCCGATGATGATGTAGCGCATGGGACGAGCCTCGCACAGCCGTGTACGCACGGTCGCGTGTGTGCACAGTCGTGTGTTCGCACCGTCGAGAGCGTGCCGTGTACGCACGGTCGCGTGTGTGCACAGTCGTGTGTGCGCACCGTCGAGAGCGTGGGGAACGATCCGCACGAGGTCGACCTTGTCCCTGGGGCCGGGCCGAGGGTCCGTAACGGCACGGAACCGCTTCCCTGGGACGGCTGAGGGCTGTCGGGGTTGTGGAACACGACGCGCTCACCGAGGACGATCTGGCCCTCGTGGACGCCGTGGCCCCGCCCGCACCCACGAGGAGATCCGCCGGCACCTACGCCGATCCGCGGCTCGTGGTGGCCCGCGAGATCCTCTCCCTGGCGCCCTTCCGCGGTCTGCGCAGGGTCACGCTTGCGTCATCTCCACCAGTTTGACGACGGTGTTCCAGTTCCGGGTGGTGGCGATGAGCCCCTTGTTCACCCGCGGCTTCGACAGTTGCTCGGCCAGCTTGGACCGGCCGAGGCCCTCGGGGGCGTAGAGGTACAGGACGCGGTCGCCGAGGCGGAACTCCTCGGGAAGGTGGGCGGCCCGGTCGATCCCGGCGTAGCGCTCCGCTTCGACGGAGGTGGAGAAGTACGTGGCGTGGAGTTGCTTGGCCTCCAGCTCGGCGGCCGGGAACGGGCAAGCGTCGGCAACCGCTTTCAGATAGGCATGGTCGCGGACGATCACGCCGACGGCGAAGCCGAAGTGCTTCTCGATCGCCGCCGTGAGCTCGGCGGCGAGGCGCTCCTCGTCCGCGTGCGTGGAGGAGAAGACGGCCTGGCCGCTCTGGAGGTAGGTGCGGACGTCCCCGAGACCGAGCCCCTCCAGCAGGGTGCGCAGTTCGGCCATCGGGACCTTTCTGCTGCCGCCCACGTTGATGCCGCGCAGCAGTGCCGCGTACGTAGTCGTCATCCGTTCACCTTAAGCGGCCGTCGTGCCCCGTGGGGGTGGGCACGACGGCCGCGGCCGGGGTGGGGCTTCGGGCGAAACTCTGGCCGACCGGCGGGATGCGGAGCAACACCTGCCGGACATCTCCACAGGCTCGTGACTTGTTCAACAAACTTTCGTAATCACCATTCCGGCCTTAACCCCCGAACTGCCCGTCGGCCTTCGCCACCGACGCTCACCGGCGGCCTGCACGTCGGCCCGGGCCGACGGTCCGTCCCGGCGGCCTGCACGTCGGCCGGCGTCACCGGCCGCACCCTGATCGTCATCCCCGAGATCCCCGGATAGATGTAGGGGACCTCTGTCCTCCCCAGCGGTGAGACGGCGGGGTCCGACGGGAGGAGTCGGGTGTCCGGCACCTCACCGGACAGCACGACGAGATGGCTTTATCCAGCCCATACCTTCGAATCTGAAGGTGGCGGCAGGGGGTTGCCACCGCATCACAAGAGGGCAGGCCCGTCATGGGGAACGGAGATATACGGGTGCGGGGCTTCGCCGCGCGGGCCGGCGGCTGGAGCGCCCGGCACCGATGGGCCGCCGTGGGCATCTGGGTGCTGTTCGTCGTCCTGGCCATGGGGATCGGCTCGGCGGTGGGCACGGTCGAGGTCAAGGAGAGCGACCAGCTCGGGGGCGAGACCCACACGGCCGCCCGGATCATCGAGGACGCCGGCATCGACGAGCCGGCCAGTGAGACGGTCCTCGTCCAGTCGAAGGACGGCTCCGTCAAGGCCACCGACGCGGACTTCAAGGCCGCCGTCGCGGCGGTCGTCGCAGCCGTGGAGAAGACCGGCAAGGTCACCGACGTGACCTCGCCCTACGACTCGGACACGATCTCCGCGGACGGTCGCAGCGCGCTCGTGCAGTTCGACATGCGCGGCGACTCCGAAACCGCGGGCGAGCGGGTCGAGCCGGTTCTCGAGGCCGTCGAGGGGGTCCGGAAGGACCACTCCTCGCTGCGGATCGAGGAGATCGGCGGCGCCAGCATGATGAAGACGTTCGACGACGCGTTCGGCGACGACTTCCAGCAGGCGGAGTACTCCGCCGTGCCGGTGGCCCTGGGCATCTTGCTGATCGCGTTCGGCGCGCTGGTGGCGGCGCTGCTGCCGGTGGCGCTCGCGGTCACCGCGATCATGGCGACGATGGGCCTGATGAGCATCGTCAGCCACTTCCAGCCGATGGACGACACGGCGAGCTCCGTGATGCTGCTGGTCGGTCTGGCCGTCGGCGTCGACTACTGCCTGTTCTACCTGCGCCGGGAGCGCGAGGAGCGGGCCGCGGGACGTGATCCGGAAACCGCTCTCAGGATCGCCGCGGCGACCAGTGGCCGTGCCGTGATCGTCTCCGGTGTGACCGTGTGCGTGGCCATGGCGGGCATGCTGTTCACCGGGCTCGCGACGTTCGAGGCGATGGGCCTGGCTTCCCTGATGGTGGTAGCGGTCGCCATGGTCGGTTCGGTGACCGTGCTGCCCGCGCTGCTGTCGTTGCTCGGCCGGCGGGTGGAGAAGGGGCGGATCCCGTTCCTGCACCCCGAGAAGCGCCGCAGGAACGGCAACGGCGGGCGCGCCGACGAGGGCAGCCGGTTCTGGAGCGCCGTCCTCAAGGTCGTCCTCGCCAAGCCCGGTGTGTCGCTGGTCGTTGCGGCGGGCGTGCTGCTCGCGATCGCCGCTCCGGCGGTCGGCATGAAGACCCAGAACCTCACCCTGGACCAGGAGTTCGGTGACTCGCTGCCCATCGTGCAGACCTACAACCGGGTCAACGACGCTTTCCCGGGCGGCTCCGAACCGGCCGAGGTGGTCGTCAAGGCGGACGACATCAACGCCGCCGAGGTGAGGACCGCGCTCGCGGAGTTCAAGGAGCAGGCGGTCAGCTCGGGCGCCTCCCGCGGTCCGGTCGAGATCAAGCTGCACGACGCGCAGAACATCGCCTACGTGTACGTTCCGCTGGTGGGCGGCTCCGACCTGGACAAGGCGGGTACGAGCCTTGACAGGCTGCGCGACGAGGTGCGGCCCGCGACGCTGGGCAAGGTCGACGGCCTCCAGGCGCCGATCACCGGTCAGGTGGCCGGTTCGAAGGACTTCAACGACCAGTTGGCCGGAGCCGTCGCTCCCGTCTTCGCGTTCGTCGTGGTCTTCGCCTTCCTGCTGATGCTGCTGTCGTTCCGCTCGCTGACGGTCGCGATCACCTCGATCGTGCTCAACCTGCTGTCGGTGGGGGCCGCCTACGGCATCCTGGTCGCCGTCTTCCAGCACGGCTGGGGCGCGTCTCTGGTGGGCGCGGAGGGCGTCGGCGCCATCATCACCTGGCTGCCGCTGTTCCTCTTCGTGATCCTGTTCGGCCTGTCGATGGACTACCACGTGTTCGTGGTCTCGCGGATCCGTGAGGCGCGGATGCGGGGCCGTTCGACGAACGAGGCCATCAAGCACGGTGTGGTCACCACGGCCGGTGTGGTCACCAGCGCCGCGGTCATCATGGTCGCCGTGTTCGCCATCTTCGGAACGCTGTCCATGCAGTCCATGAAGCAGATGGGCGTGGGCCTGGCGGCCGCGGTGCTGATCGACGCGACGATCATCCGGGGTGTGCTGCTCCCGGCCGTGATGGCGCTGCTGGGCGAGCGCAACTGGTACCTGCCGAAGTGGCTGCACTGGCTGCCCGATCTCACGCACGACGAGTCGCCCGAGCAGGTCACGCCGGTGACCCGGGACGACGAGGGCGAGCCGCTGCGGGTCTGACGCCGGCCGAAGCCCGCTGAAGCGGTCGGAACCGAGGGCCCGTTGACCTCCCGGGGGAGTCAACGGGCCCTCACTCACGTCCTGTTCGGAGTTCTGCCGGGTTCCGGTGTCCGGCCCGTTCCGATGTCCGGCCCGTTCCGGTGCCAGGCCCGGGACCGGACCAACGGCGGTCGAGGGGCGGTCCAGAACGCATCAGGACGGTTGTTCAGGACCGCTGCCTGATCAGCTCGGCCTCGATGAGGTCCACCGCCCGGCGGGTGCCGCCCTCCTGCGCCATCTCCGCCCGGATCACCTTGAGCCGACGGGCCACCTCCGGGTCGTCGACGAGCGCGAGGGCGGCTTCCCGCAGGGCCTCGGCCGTCGCCTGGGCGGTGGCGAACTGCCGGGCCACCCCGAGCCCCTGGAGCATGTCCGCGTTGCCGAACTGGTCGACGGCCTGCGGTACGGCGATCATCGGCGTGGCCGTGGCTAACCCCTCCTGACTGCCGCCCGCTCCGGCGTGCGTGACGAACAGGTCGGCCTGCTTCAGGACTGTCGACTGCGGTACCCAGGAACGTACTTCGACGTTGTCGGGTACGGCGCCCAGCGCGGCGCGGTCGACGTGTTTGCCGATCTGGAGCACGAGGTGCCAGCCGGGCAGCTCACCGAAGGCGCGCACGCACTCCCGGTAGAAGTCCGGCCGGTCGGTGAAGGCCGAACCCAGCGAGACGAGAACGACCTTCTCCGCCCGCTCGGGGCGCGTCCACTCCCCTTCGGTGGCGCGGTCGCCCTGGCAGGAGCCGACGAACGTGTACACGCTTTCGTCGACCCGGCCGGCGTGCGGCTGGAGCGCTCTGGGGATCAGCACGAGGGAGCGGGCCGGGCGGCCGACGAAGGAATCGGGGTGCTCGGTGATCCCGTTCTCCTCCAGCCAGGCGTGGAACCGTGCGTAGTAAGCCTTTCCGCGCTCCGTTTCCCTCGGCTCCGCCCACATCGGTTCGGCGATCTCCTCCTCGTAGCCCTCCCAGGCGACCAGGTTGGGCGAGAGGGAGAGCGCCGGCACGCCCCAGCGGTGGGCGAGGACACGGGCCGGGTAGGCGGTGATGTCGTGCAGCACCAGGTCCGGCTCGTCCCCGTCGTACGCGTCGATCAGCTGGGGCAGGGCCTGGATCGCGTCGGCCAGGAAGGGCTCGACGTTGTCGAGGAGGGTGCTCCCCCAGGCCGAGGGGTCGTCGTCGGGCGTGGGCAGCGTCGAGTGCCACGGCTTGACCTCGGCGCCGGTACCGGCGACCTTCTCGGCGAAGACGGGCGGAATCGCGTACGTCACCCGGTGCCCGCGCGCGACGAGCTCGCGGATCACCTCGAGGCTCGGGTTCACGTGGCCGTGGGCGGCGATGGAGAACATGGCGATATGAGAGGGGCGACTGGTCATACCGTCGACCGTAAACGAGACGAGACGTCTCGTGCAATGTGAATATCGCGGGTCAGCCCTCGGGACAGCGCTCGCCGGATCCTTCGACGCTCCGCCCGAGCGCGTTCGTCACCTTCACGGTCACAGCCTTCGTACCGGTACCGGCGTCCGTGGTGCGCTGCGCCTGCGCTGCCGTACAGATCAGCTGCGCCATCGCGAGGTCGCTCAACTCCTCGGTGACATACCGCAGATGGATCGAGACCACGCTGCCTCGGGCGTTCACCGACACGGCGGCCGACGCAGCGGCCTCGGCGGTGGAACCGCCCGGCGGCCCGGCGGTGGGAGGCGCACTCGCCAGGGGCGTCGGGACGGATGTCGGTGCGGCCGTCAACGGGGGCAGCAGCGTGGTCAGTCGCTTCGCCCGTTCCGTATCCGTCGGGCCCTCGAGCAGGTTCATCACCGCCGACCCGGCGTCGACCGCGCCCGCGGGCCTGCGGGGGACGGCGACCAGGGAACCGTTCTCGACGAGGTAGACCCGCAGCATCGGCACGAGCCCGTGCGCGGGCCCGCCCGCCTCCACGACGCCGGTCGCCGGAATACCGCAGGAGACCAGCGTCCACAGTGCCGGGACGCACAGCAGCACGGCTCGGCGTACGGCCCTCATGCCCGCTCCTCCCGCGTCGGCCCGCCCCGTGCCCGCCCCTCCAGCGTGGGGCAGTCCGGCGCCGGGCCGTCCGGCGTCGCCTCGTCCCGCCACAGCGGGAGGTCCACCGTGAAGACGGCGCCGCCCTCCGGCCGGTTCGCCGCCCGGACCGTGCCGCCGTGCATCCGGACGTTCTCCTCGGTGATCGCCAGTCCGAGTCCGCTGCCCTCGGTCCGGGACCGGGCGGCGTCCGACTTGTAGAAGCGTTCGAAGACATGAGGCAGCACGTCGTCGGGGATCCCGGGCCCGCTGTCCAGCACCTGGATGACCGCCCGCCGTCCGGTGCCGGGCCCCTCGCCCCCGCTGCCGCCCTCGTGGAGGCTCAACCGCACCGGACGGGCGCCGTGCCGCAATGCGTTGCCGACCAGGTTGGCGACGACGACGTCGAGGCGGCGCGGGTCGACGCGTCCGCGCAGCGCGTCCGGCCCCGGCAGGCGGGCCTGCACCGTGTCCGTCCAGCCCCGGGCGGCGAGGGTGCGCCGCAGGGACTCGGCGAGGTCGATCTCGTCCAGATGCAGCACGGCCGCGCCCGCGTCGAACCGGGAGATCTCCATCAGGTCGTCCACGAGCCTGGCCAGCTTCACGGTCTCCTCGCTGATCAGGCGGACCGCGGTGGCGGTGTCCGGGTCGAGGCCGGCCGCGTCCTCGTCGAGGACGTCGGTGACGGCCGACATGGCCGCCAGCGGAGTGCGCAGCTCGTGCGAGACGTCCGCGGCGAAGCGCCGGGCCCGGGCTTCCATGCCGCGCAGTTCGGCGACCGACCCCTCCAGGGCGGCGGCCGTCTCGTTGAACGTGTGCGACAGCTCGGCGAGTTCGTCGGAGCCGTCGACGGCGAGACGGGTGTCCAGTCGGCCTTCGGCGATGCTGCGGGTGGCGTGGCGCAGTGCGCGCACCGGTCGCAGCACCCCGCGGGCGGCGAGCAGCGCGAGCAGGACGGCGAGGGCCAGGGCGGGGACGGCGGCCCGCTCCACGGCGGTCACCAGGGCGTCCACGTAGGCCTGTTCGGTGGTCTGCGGCACCGTCAGGAACACCTGGAGGCCGGACAGGGGCCAACTGCTCGACACGGTGGAGGTGAAGGCGACGGACATGCCGACGACGAGTGCGGTGTGGTCCGCTCGGTTCACCCGCTGGAAGACGGTGGCCGACCGGGCGTCGACCGCCTGGCGCAGGGCGGGCGTCAGCTCCTCGAACGGGTCGTCGGGGACGGACGTGGCCTCCTGCCCGCGGTAGACGACCAGCACGCGCCAGGCGCCCGACGGCTCGGCGCCGGCCACCTCGGCGGCGAACCGGCGCAGTTCGTCCCGGTCTGCGGGCAGGGCGAGCTCGGGGGCGAGCCGGGTGACCTGGGCGCGCAGCAGCTCGATCACGGCGTCCTGGCTCTGCTGGAGCACTCCGGTGCGCGCCTCCCGGAAGGTGAGCGCGCCGGTGGTGGTGGCGGTGACCGCGGCGACCAGCGCGAACGCCACCACCAGCCGCACGCGCAGACCACGCAGTCGGTGCGTCCCGAGCCGAGGCCCCAGGGGCCTCAGGGGCCTCACCGGGAGGCGAAACGGTAGCCGAAGCCGCGCACGGTGTGGATGTGGCGGGGCTCGCGCGGGGGTTCGCCCAGCTTGGCGCGCAGTCGCTTGACGCAGGCGTCCACCAGGCGCGCGTCGCCGTGGTAGCTGTGCTGCCAGACCGCCTCGAGGAGTTGCTGCCGGCTGAACACCTGGCCGGGCGAGGCCGACAGGGTCAGCAGCAGTCGCAGTTCGGAGGGGGCGAGGGCGACCGGCTCCCCCTGCCAGGTGACCGCGAGCCCGGCCCGGTCGACGGCCAGGTCGCCGTAGGTGTCGATCTTCGGTATGCCGCCGTCGGCGGGCGCGCCGGCCGCCCGTCGCAGGACGGCGCGGATCCGGGCCTGGAGCACCCGGGCCGGCACGGGTTTGACCACGTAGTCGTCGGCGCCGGCTTCCAGACCGACAACGATGTCCTCGTCGTCGCCCCGCGCGGTCGCCATGATGATCGGCAGCGTCTGGTCCAGGTCACGCATCCGGCGGCAGACGTCCAGGCCGGTCATGCCGGGCAGCATCAGGTCCAGCACCACGACGTCGGGCCGGAAGGACCGCAGCCGGCCCAGGCCGTCCTCCCCGGTCTCGGCGGCGGCGACCTCGTGGCCCTGACGGCGCAGCGCGAGGGCGACGCCGTCCCGCACGGCGCGGTCGTCCTCGATCAGCAGAACTCGTGACATGCGCTCAGTATCGGTACGCCGTCGGCCCGTTCGGAGAACTGTTACCGGATGATCACATGAAACGGAACTGATCGAGTTGTTACTCTTTCGTTATCGCCTGGGCCAGATCCGATCACATGGCGATCACAATCTGAACAACCATGACCGCGCACAAAGAAACTCCTTCCTCTGCCCGGCGCCGTCGGAGCGCCCCCGCGCACGCCTCCGGCCGACGCGTGCGGAAGGGTTCGGTGTGGGGTGGAACGGCCGCGGTGGCCGTGCTGGGCGCCGCCGGTCTCGCGGCTGTGGGCTGGGCGTCCGCCGACGCGGGCGGGGCCTCGGCCGGGGGCCGCGCCACCGCGTCCGCCGAGCCGGGCGGATCAGGGCAGTCCGGTCCCGCGCCCACCGGACCGACGGCCGGATCCGGGGCCGCGGCAGGCCCCTCGGGCAGCACGTCGGCCGGGCCGTCCGGCGGTTCGCCCGGCGGTTCGCCCGGCGGCGCGTCCGGCGGCGCGTCCGGCGGTTCGTCCGGCGGCGTGTCGGCCGGAGCATCCGGCAGCGCGACCGGCGGGCCGTCACCGTCGGACATCCCGGCCTCGGGTCCGGGCACCTTCACCACCGCCTCCGGCTCGAGCGCCAAGGTGGGCAAGGGCACGGCCCTGCGCTACCGGGTCGACGTCGAGGACGGCCTCTCCCTGTCCGCCGCGGCCGTGGCCCGGCAGGTGGAGATCATCCTGGGCGACCGGCGCGGCTGGACGGCGGACGGTCGCTCGGCGTTCCAGCGGGTATCCGGCGGGACCACCGACTTCGTCGTACGGGTCGCGACACCCGGCACCGTGGACAAGATCTGCGGGGAGTACGGACTGGACACCGGCGGCGAGGTCAACTGCAACGTCGCCGACAACGTCATGGTCAACCTCAAACGCTGGCTGCTGGCCACCCCCGTCTACGCCAAGGACGTCACCGCCTATCGCGCGCTGATCGTCAACCACGAGGTCGGCCACTTCCTCGGCCACGGCCACGTCGGCTGTCCCGGCCCCGGCAGGCCGGCCCCGGCGATGATGCAGCAGATCAAGGGCATGGACGGCTGCGTCCCCAACGTCTGGCCGTACGACGACCAGGGACAGCCGGTGACCGGTCCCGCCGTTCCCTGAACCGGCCGTTTCCCCGAACCGGCCGTTCACCGCTGATAGCGCGCCAGTACCAGGTTGCCGTCCTCCTCGAGCCGCTCGCGCAGTTCACCGAGACCGATCGCCCCGCTGTAGTACTCCTGGAACGCGGGGGTGGCGACCTTGTCCTTCCACTCGGCATAGCCCCGGACGGACCGGGCGGGCGCCGGGCGCAGGTGTTCGGCGAGGGCGGTGCCGGTCGCCCAGTCGTCCTTCGTGGTGTGCAGGGCGGGGTCGGCGAGGGCCTGCGTGCCGGTCGGCAGCATCCAGTCGCCCAGCGCGAGGCGCACCATGTTCTTCGGCCGGAGCAGGAAGTCGATGAACGCCGCCGCCTCCTTCTTGTGCGGGCTGTCCTCGGCGACGGACAGCGTCTGCGGGCTGACCCCCTGGGCGAGTCCGTCGGCGCCCGCCGGGGCGGGCAGCACCTGCCAGTCGAACCCCTCGGGCGCCTGCTGCACGATCTGCTGACGGTAGGAGAAGCCGAGCGGGACCATCGCGTACCGGCCGCCGAAGAACCCCGGCAGAGTGTCCGAGCCGCCGCTGCCCAGCGTCGTGGGCGAGGCGCTGCGGTCGGTGCCGACCTGGTCGTGGACGGTGCGCGGTACGACCTCGTCGCCGGCCTCGAAGCGGACGGTGACCTTTCCGTCCGCTCCCCGGTGGAAGAGCTGTCCGCCCGCCGACAGGGAGAGATTGAGGGTGGCGGAGACGGGCTCCTTCAGCGGCCAGGCCACGCCGTACCTGCCGTCGCCGCTGAGCTGCTGCGTGATCTGCCGGAACTCCGGCCAGCTCCAGGGGCGTTCGGGGGTCGGGATCCGCACCCCGGAGCGCTTCAGCCAGGTCGCGTTCGCGACGAGGACGCGCGGCTCCTGGAGGAACGGCACGCCGTAGACGCCGTCACCGAAGGTCGTCGTCTCCCAACTGCGCCGCGGGATGTCCGACGTGAGGCGGGCGGGCAGCAGTCCGGTCAGGTCGGCGAGGTAACCCCCGTACGCGAAGTCGGCGAGGTCGTCGGAGGCGTCGTGGATGACGTCGGGGGCCTCGCCGCCCTCGAAGGAGGTGAGCAGCTGGTCGTGGACGCTCGACCAACTCCCCTGCACGTACTCGACCTTGACATCGAAGTGAGTGGCGTTCCACTCCTTCACCAGGTCCTTGTTGGCCTGGACGGACTCCTCCTGCCAGGCCAGGGACTGGAAGCGGAGGGTGACGGGGCCGTCGTCGTCCCCTCCGTCGGCGGTGCAGCCCGCGAGGAGCAGCAGGGCGGCCACGATCAGCGCTCTGGTCCGCATCAGCTCTTCACCGCCCCGGCGAGCATGCCGCCCGTGATCCGGCGCTGGACGATCGCGAAGACGGCCAGCGAGGGGAGGGTCGCGAGGAAGGCGGCGGCTGCGAGGGGCCCCAGGTCGGCGACGCCCTCCGTGCCGATGAAGTGGGTCAGGACGACCGGCAGGGTCTGTTTCTCCGGGGTCTTCAGCAGCACCAGCGCGAAGAAGAACTCGTTCCACGCCGTGACGAACGCGAACAGCCCCGTCGCCACGATCCCGGGAGCGAGCAGCGGCGCCGTCACCGAGACCAGCGTCCGCAGCCGCCCGGCGCCGTCGATCGCGGCCGCCTCCTCCAGCTCGACGGGGACGGCCCGGACGTATCCGACGAGCATCCACAGCGCGAAGGGCAGCGCCCACACCACGTACACCATCACCAGCCCCGGCACGGAGTCGATCAGCCGCAGGTGCTTCAGCACCAGGAACAGCGGGATGATCACCAGCACGAACGGGAAGGCCTGGCTGACCACGACCCACCCGGACGCGGCCCGCGCGAGCCGGGTGCGCCGGCGGGCCATGACGTACGCCGTCGGGGTGGCCAGGGCAACGGCGATCACGGCGGCGCCCACCGCGGCGATCAGGGAGTTGAACGCGGCGTGCAGCAGCGGCTGTTCGTCGAACGCCTGACGGAAGTTGGCGAGGGTGGGGTGCTCGGGGATCCAGGTGGGGTGCAGGCTGCCCAGTTCGCGCGCGGGCTTGAAGGCGACGGAGAGCAGCCAGAGGAAGGGGAAGGCGAGGAAGACGAGGTAGCCGAGCAGGGCTGTGTACTGGGCGGCCCGGGCGGCCCGGGCCGCGGGGCGGGTCCTCACGCGTCGTCACCTCCCCTGATCCGGCCCACCAGGAACAGGGCCAGGAACACCGAGATCACCGCGACCATCACACAGCCCATGGCCGCCGCGTAGCCGAACTGCCCGTAGCGGAAGGCCTCTTCGTAGGCGAAGAGCATGGGCAGCCGGGTGCGGCCGCCGGGTCCGCCGTTGGTCAGCACGTAGACCAGGGCGAAGGAGTTGAGGTTCCAGATGAAGTTGAGGGCCGTGATGGCGAGGGCGATGGGCCGCAGGGCGGGCCAGGTGACCGTCCGGAAGCGGCGCCAGGAGCCCGCGCCGTCCACCGCGGCCGCCTCGTGCAGTTCCCCCGGGGTGTTCTGGAGGCCGGCGAGCAGGGCGACCGTCGTCTGCGGCATGCCCGCCCACACGCCCACGACGATCACCGCGGGCAGGGCGGTCGCCAGCCCGCTGAGCCAGTCCCGCCCGTCGCCCAGCCCCAGGTCGCGCAGGGTCTCGTTGAGGATGCCGGCGTCCGGGTTGTAGACGAGCCGCCACATGACGCCGACCACGACCTCGGGCATCGCCCAGGGGACGATCGCGAGGGCGCGGGCCAGCCAGCGCAGCCGCAGGTCCTCGTTCAGGAGCAGGGCGAGGCCGAGGGCGAGCAGGAACTGCGGGACGGTCACCCCGACCGCCCAGACCAGGCCGATCCGGAACGACTCCCAGAACAGCGTGTCGTGCAGCAGGTCGGAGAAGTTGAGGACGCCGATCCACCGGGTGGGCGTGGTGCGGCCCGACTGGGCGTCGGTGAACGCCAGCAGGATCCCGTACAGCAGCGGGCCGACGCTCAGGGCCAGGACGGGGATCAGGGCGGGGAGGACGAGGAACCACGCGCCGTGGCCCGTGGTACCGCGCGGCGGGCCGGTGCCGGACGCGCGTCGCACGGTCCGTCTCCTCTCGGTCGCCGACGACACCGGATCGGCCCCCTTCCCGCGGCTGTGACGGGCCCCGCCATGGTCGTGAAGGTGCTGTACCCCGTCAAGGGACCATGCCACGGCCCCGGTCTGTGCGAATGCGACACTGGCCGTCGGATGGCCGGATCGCGACGCCGTCCGGCAGGGCCGGGCGGGGCACCACACGGAGGGCGGACGATGGACGAGGCACGGGCGCGGGACGTACTCGGCGCGGCGGGCGTACTGCCGGGCCCGGTGGCGCACGCGCGGCTCCTCGCCCTGGGCGAGAACGCGGTGTTCGCCGCCGGTGACCTGGTGGTGAAGGTGGGCCGTGACGCCGAACTCCTCGACCGGGCCCGGCGCGAGCTGGAGGTCGCCGCCTGGCTGGCCGGGGCGGGCGTCCCGGCGGTGCGGGCCGCCGAGCCGGAGCCGCTGCTCGTCGAGGGGCATCCGGTGACCCTGTGGCACCGGCTGCCCGATCCCGTGCGTCCCGCCGAGCCACGGGATCTGGCCGAACTCCTGCGTCTGGTGCACGCCCTGCCCACCCCGGGTTTCGGCCTGCCCGCGCGTGATCTGCTGTCGGGGGTCGAGCGCTGGCTGCGGCTCGCGGGCGACGCGATCGACCCGGCGGACGCGGCGTATCTGCGCGAGCGCCGGGACGGCTTCGCCACGGCCGCCGCCGCGCTCACCCCGCACCTGCCGCCCGGCCCGATCCACGGCGACGCGCTGCCGCGCAATGTGCACATCGGGCCCGACGGCCCGGTCCTGGTCGACCTGGAGACCGTCTCGGCCGATCTGCGCGAGCACGACCTGGTGGTCATGGCGCTCTCCCGCGACCGGTACGGGCTGCCCGCCGAGGCCTACGACACCTTCACCGAGGCCTACGGCTGGGACGTACGGGAGTGGGCGGGCTGCACGGTCCTGCGGGGCGCCCGCGAGACCGCGAGCTGCGCCTGGGTCGCCCAGCACGCGCCCGCCGACCCCAAGGCGCTGGCGGAGTTCCGGCGCCGGGTGGCGTCGCTGCGGGACGGGGACGAGGCGGTGCGGTGGTATCCGTTCTGATCCGGGCGCTGCGGGCGTGGCGGGCCGCCGCCCGGCTCGGCAAGGACGCCGACAGCCCCCGGTCCGACGGGTCCCCGTAGAGGTCCGCGTCCGACGGGTCAGACGTTTCCCTGTCCGACGGGTCCCCGTAGAGGTCCCGGTCCGACGGGTCCCCGCAGAGGTCCCGGTCCGACGGCCGGTGAAGGCGGTCGGGGCGGGTCACGGGAGCGTCAGACGGTCTTCTCCGCCGGCTCCCGCACCGGCCAGGCGCCGTCGATCACCGCGTCCGCGTCCCCCTTGCGGCGCAGGAAGCTCTGGAAGTCCGCCGCCCACTCGGCGTACCACTCGATCTGGCGGCGGTGCAGCTCCGCCGGGCCGAGGGCCGCGACCTTGGGGTGGCGGCCGGCTATCGCGCCGGCGAGGCGGGCCGCCGCGAGGGCGTCGGCCGAGGCGTCGTGCGCGGAGTCGAGGAGGACGCCGTACTCGGCGCAGACCGCCTCGAGGTTGCGCTTGCCGCGCCGGTAGCGGTCGACCGAGCGGTCGATGGTGTACGGGTCGACGACCGGCGCCGGGTCCAGGCCGCCCAGGCGGTCGCGCAGCGAGGGCAGGCCGTGGCGTCGCAGTTCGGCGGAGAGCAGGGTCAGGTCGAAGGCGGCGTTGTAGGCGACGACCGGGACGCCGGTGCGCCAGTAGCCCGCGAGGACGTCGGCTATCGCGTCCGCGACCCGGTCGGCGGGGGCGCCTTCGCCGGTGGCCCGCTCGTTGCTGATCCCGTGCACCGCGACGGCGTCCGCCGGGATCTCCACGCCCGGGTCCGCCAGCCACTCGCGGTGTCCCAGGACCTGCCCGTCCCTGACCTCGATCACGGCTGCCGTGACGATGCGCGCCTCGCGCGGGTCCGTCCCGGTCGTCTCCAGGTCGAAGCCGACAAGCAGCTCCCGGTACCAGGCCATGGTGGCCCCCCTTCTTGGTGGTGCTTCCCCCAGTGGTCTCCACCCTCGCATGCACCACTGACAATCAGAGGATCGCGTTCCGCTTGCACCCACGCCCAAACGGATAATTCAGGACACCGGCCGTGAGTCCGCCCAGGCCAGTTCGAACTCCTCGCGGTATGCGGAGAAAAGTCCGCCGTCATCCGTCTCGCCCGGCTTGACCACCCGGTTGCCGTTGCGCAGCACCAGCACCGGCGCCTCCATGCCGCGCATCCGCCGCAGATAGGACTGGATCACCGCGACGCCGTCGGTGCCGTCGCCGTCGACCAGGTAGGCGGTGAAGCGGGGCGTCTCGTCGTACACCTGGATCTGGAAGGCGCCCGGGTCGCGCAGCCGGGCGCGGACCCGGCGCATGTGCAGGATGTTCATCTCCACCGCGCGGCTCAGTTCGCCCCGTTTCATCCCGAGTTCGCGCTCGCGGCGCTTGACCGCGCTGGAGGCCGGGTTGAGGAAGAGCAGCCGGACGCGGGCGCCGGCCTCGGCGAGGCGCACCAGGCGGCGGCCGGAGAAGTTCTGCACGAGCAGGTTGAGGCCGATGCCGATGGCGTCGAGGCGGCGGGCGCCGTCGAAGATGTCCTCGGCGGGGAACCGGCGCAGCAGCCGCACCCGGTCGGAGTGGACGGCGACCACGTCCGCGTACCGGTCGCCGACGAGGTCCTCGACGGCGTCGACGCGCAGTCGGCGCGCGGAGGGCACGTCGCCGCTGGTGCCGAGCATCTCCAGCAGGCGCGCGGAGGCCCGCTCGGCCTGACCGAGGACGGCCTCGGACAGGGCCCGGTTGCGGGAGACGACGTTGCGGGTCACCTCCAGCTCGTCCAGGGCGAGTTCGACGTCCCGGCGGTCGTCGAAGTACGGCTCGAAGCACGGCCAGTGCTGCACCATCAGCTCGCGCAGCTGCGGCAGGGTGAGGAAGGAGATGACGTTGTCGTCGGCCGGGTCCAGCAAGTAGCCCTTGCGGCGGCTGACTTCGCGTACGGCGACCGCGCGCTGCACCCACTCCTGACCGGCGGGTCCGGCCGCGGCGACCACCCACTCGTCGCCGTGGACGGGTTCGTAGATGGGCCGCAGCACGGCGGCCACGACGGCGCGCAGCCGCTGTTCGACGAGGTTCAGCCAGATGTAGGCCCGGCCGGCCCGCTGCGCGCGGGTGCGTACCTCGCGCCAGGCTTCGGCGTCCCAGTCCAGCTCCGGTCCGATGGCGTTCGTCTCCATCGGCCGGGCCAGGGACACCGTGCCGGGCGGGACGTCTGCGGAGCCCCCCTGGTGACCCTCGTCACCAGAGGGCAGCTCCAGCCCTCCCGAGCCCACCCGCGCACCGCCTTCCGCTCCCCCGAGCATCCCCGTCCCAACGATCAAGGAAGGGTACTCCGGGAGCGGCGGGCGGTGCAGCCGGATGGACAGGTCGTTTCTCAACTACCGCTGTTCGACTGTCCGTTCTGTCCCGCCAGCGCGGACGGAGTGAGCGGATTCATAGCGGTGACATCCCTGGGGACGAGCGAGAAGCCCTGCCAGTGGACCGGCATGGGCTGCTGGTCCTCGTCCCGGGCGATGTGGTGGAAGCCCACGTTCACCCAGGTCACGGGGTGGGTGAGGGTCTGTCCGTTCACCCACTTGTCGACGGAGGTGCCGTGCAGGGGGCTGCCGCAGTCGCGGACGTTGTTGCTGGCGTACTGCTCGCACTGGTTGTACTGCGTGAAGTAGACGTCGTGCTGGGTGAACTTGCGCCCGGAGTACTTGGTGGTGGCGCCGGGGACGAGCTCGTAGGAGCGGGCGTGGCCGTCCTTGTTCTTGCCGGTCGCGCTGACCACCCGCCACCAGCGCATGTTCTGGGCGTCGCCGGCGAGTTCCTTGGTGACGGCCGTGCGGGTGGTCTTGGCGGTCGGGCCCTGCTGTCCGCCCGCGGGCGGGCTGACCACCGAGTCGTACTGCTCGACCTTGGTGGCCGAGGAGCCGTCGAGGCCGAAGTCGAGCCGCCAGAAGACGTTGTGGCTGTGGCTGGTGGCGTAGGACTTGGCGCCCTTGCCTATCGGCCAGCCGCGGCCGTCCCCGGCGTCGTAGTCGAAGGGCGAGAGGCTGCCGGTGGCGCCGACGTTCATGTTGACGGCGCCGTCGTCGGAGAAGCGCCACTCGGTGATGTACTCGTACCAGCCGACCTTGTTGACGGTGTAGACCATCAGGTCCTTGCCCTGGGCCTGGTAGACCTTGTTGCCCGTGTCGGCCTGCATGCGGTAGGCGTGGCCGCGCGAACGGGTCGTGGTGCACAGGCCCTTGACGTTCGGGTTGTCGGAGAAGGACTCCGGGACCTTGACCGTCCTGATGGTGCCGCCGGGGCACTCGGCGGGCGTCATGTTGACCAGGCCCGAGCCGAAGTTGTAGTCGGTGATGTCGTTGTACTCGTTCTTGCCGTCGTCGTACGGCACGTGGATCTGGGCGATCTTGGCGCTGTTGAGGACCCTGATCGGCTTGGCCTCGCCGGGCGGCTGGTAGGAGACCTTCTCCAGCACCAGGCCGGACTTGGCCTCGAAGCGCCAGCACATGCGCCAGGTCGTGCCGGTGGCGAGCTTCTGTTCGATGCGGTAGGCGGCGCTGCAGTCGGCGGCCGCCGCGGGTGCCGCTTTGGGCTGGGCGGCGGCCGGACCGGCTCCGGCGGCCGCGCCGGCGGCCAGCGCGGCCACGCAGAGGCCGACGGCCGCGCCCCTGCGGGCACGGCCGGCGCCCTGCGGCCGGAGGCCGCCGATCAGATTCGGAACACGCATGAGGACATGACTCCCTTTGCCTCCCGCTCCGGGAAGCAGGTCGGAAAACGGACGTGGAGGTGGGCCTGCTACGGATTCAGCCGGTGAGCCGGGCGACCTTGCGGGTGCTGAGGTCGATCACCAGGGACCGGGCGTCGATCCACGGACCGTTCCTGACCTTCGGCAGCAGCCGGACGCAGCGGTGTTCCCCGCACTTGTCGAGGACGGCGGGCTCGGCGCCCGGCACCGCGCGGTAGATCATGGACGCGAGCTGCAGCTGGTCCGGGGAGGTGAGCTGCTTGCCGGTGGCGTCCTTGAAGTCGGCCTTCAGGCCCGCGCCGAGCGGGTCGGCGATCAGCAGGCTCGCGGCCTCGGTCTGCTCGGCGGCACTGAGCGGCGGCTGGACGCCGTGCTGGGTGCCGGTGCCCTCGACCTTGCCGGTGTCGAGGTTGACGGTCTTGGTGACGAGCGCGTCGTCCTTGTAGTCGTAGAACGACACCACCGCGCGCCGGGGCGCTTCGGGGTCGTCCACCTCGTCGGCCGCGGGCTCGGCGAGGTCCACGCCGAGGCGCTGCGGGCCGCGGTCGCCGTCCACGTCCTCGCTCGCGTTGAACTGCTGCCGGCTGAGCGCGATCTTCTCGACCCGCGTGATCTCGTCGTCGGTGAGCGGGTCTCGGCCCTCGCCCTTCGTGCCCTCGGCGGGCGCCTGCTCGACGACACCGGGCTGTACCGCCGCCGTGTCGCCCCGCTGCTGTCCGGCCGCCTGCCGGGTGCTCTGGCCGTCCTTGCCGCCTCCTGTGTCGTCCGCCCCCGCCGTACCCGGCAGGGTGATCCCCACCATCACGGCCGTCGCGGCCACCGCGATGGCCGTACCCGCCACCACCTTGCCCAGGTGGCGGCGCACTGTCGTGCGCACAAATTCCCCCTACTCCCCCTGTTGCCCGGGAGTACGTTTCTGCCCCACTGGTTCGGCACAGGACGTGTGTCACCTGTCGTCCTGTGCACTGGTCGTTCGGTAAGAGGGGCGTAAGTCACAGGTGGTTCCCTCACTTTCCTGGAGACTCGTCCTCAAGGCGCCCCCGACGGGGCGAGACACCTGAAAGAGTCGTGTCCATGCAGGTCTGGCCTGGAGAGGCGTATCCCCTCGGTGCCACGTACGACGGCGCCGGCACGAACTTCGCGGTCTTCACGGAGGCCGCGGACCGAGTAGAGCTGTGTCTGCTGCACGACGACGGCTCGGAGACGGCGGTGGAACTGCGCGAGAGCGACGCGTTCGTCCGGCACGCGTACCTGCCGGGGGTCATGCCCGGACAGCGGTACGGCTTCCGGATGCACGGCCCCTACGAACCCGCGCGCGGGCAGCGCTGCAACTCGGCGAAGCTGCTGCTCGACCCGTACGCGAAGGCGATCAGCGGTTCGGTCCGGTGGGGCGAGGAGGTGTACGGCTACCACTTCGACGCCCCCGAGCGGCGCAACGACCTCGACTCCGCGCCCCACACCATGACGTCGGTCGTGGTCAACCCCTACTTCGACTGGGGCGACGACCGCAGGCCGCGTACCGAGTACCACCACACGGTGATCTACGAGGCCCATGTGAAGGGCCTGACGATGCGCCATCCGGGGCTGCCGGAGGAGCTGCGCGGGACCTACGCGGCCCTCGCGCACCCGGCGATCATCGAGCATCTGACGGAGCTCGGGGTGACGGCCCTGGAGCTGATGCCGGTGCACCAGTTCGTCAACGACCACCGGCTGGTCGACATGGGCCTGAACAACTACTGGGGCTACAACACGATCGGTTTCTTCGCCCCGCACAACGCGTACGCCTCCTGGGGCGACCGCGGTCAGCAGGTCCTGGAGTTCAAGTCGGCGGTGCGGGCGCTGCACGAGGCGGGGATCGAGGTCATCCTCGACGTGGTCTACAACCACACCGCCGAGGGCAACCACCTGGGCCCGACGCTGTCCTTCCGGGGCATCGACAACCAGTCGTACTACCGGCTGACGGATGACCCCCGCTACTACATGGACACCACGGGCACCGGTAACTCCCTGCTCATGCGGTCCCCGCACGTCCTTCAGATGATCATGGACTCGTTGCGGTACTGGGTGCTGGAGATGCACGTCGACGGGTTCCGTTTCGACCTCGCGGCGACGCTGGCCCGTCAGTTCCACGAGGTGGACCGGCTGTCGTCGTTCTTCGACCTGGTGCAGCAGGATCCCGTGGTGTCCCAGGTGAAGCTGATCGCGGAACCGTGGGACGTGGGCGAGGGCGGCTACCAGGTGGGGAACTTCCCCCCGCTGTGGACCGAGTGGAACGGCAAGTACCGCGACACCGTGCGGGACGTGTGGCGGGGCGAGCCACGCGCGGTCGGCGAGTTCGCCTCCCGGCTGACCGGCTCCTCCGACCTCTACCAGGACGACGGCCGGCGCCCGCTGGCCTCCATCAACTTCGTGACCTGCCACGACGGGTTCACCCTGCACGACCTGGTGTCCTACAACAACAAGCACAACCAGGCCAACGGGGAGGACAACCGGGACGGCGAGAGCCACAACCGCTCCTGGAACTGCGGCGCGGAGGGCGCGACCGAGGATCCCGGGGTCCTGGACCTGCGGGCCCGGCAGATGCGCAACTTCCTCGCCACGCTGATGCTGTCCCAGGGCGTGCCCATGATCAGCCACGGGGACGAGTTCGGGCGCACCCAGAAGGGCAACAACAACGCCTACTGCCAGGACAGCGAGCTGGCCTGGGTCCAGTGGCCCGAGGAGGGCAGCGAGCTGCTGGACTTCACGCGCGCGCTGGTGCGGCTGCGCAAGGAGCATCCCGTCTTCCGACGGCGCCGCTTCTTCCACGGCCGGCCGGTGGAGGGCACACACGACGAGCTGTCGGACATCGCCTGGTTCACTCCCGAGGGCAAGGAGATGGCGCCCCGGGACTGGGACCGGGCACAGGCGTCCGCGCTGTCGGTGTTCCTCAACGGCAACGCGATCTCCGAGCCGGGCGCGCGCGGCGAACGGATCACCGACGACTCCTTCCTGCTGATGTTCAACGCCTCCGCCAGGCCGATGGAGTTCGTGGTGCCGGTCGACCACGGGCGGCAGTGGCAGGTGGTCGTGGACACCGGGAACCCGGAGGCGCCGGCGCCGGGCGCGGGCCCGAAGGTGCAGGCCGGGGCCCGGCTGACGCTGGCCGACCGGAGCATGACGGTGCTCCAGCGGCCGACCTAGGGCGCTTCTTTTGGATCGGCCCGGGTCCGCGGCGCCCGGCACGGCACCTCGCGGCGTTGTCGCACGACCCGCGTACACCCGGTACGCGGGTCGTGCTCCGCCTTGCGATGCACCGCACCGGACACCGCGGCCTGATCCGACCCGATCCAGAAGAAACGCCCCAGCCGATCCGTGGGGCACGGGAGCGACCCGCCGGGAAAGGGGATGTGACACGAAAGGCGGCGGGACGGGTACGTAGGTGGTCATGACCCCTGAGCGACGTGACGCCTCCGTTCCCGTGCCGCCCACGGCGACCTACCGGTTGCAGCTCCAGCCCGAGTTCCCGTTCGAGGCGGCGGCGGCGGCCGTGCCGTACCTGGCCTCGCTCGGCGTCTCGCATCTGCACCTGTCCCCCGTCCTGGAGGCCGTACCGGGATCCCCGCACGGCTACGACGTCGTGGACCCCACGCGCGTGCGTGCGGAGCTCGGCGGGGAGGAGGGGCTGCGGGCGCTGGCCGGCACCGCGCGGGAGCACGGGCTCGGGCTGGTGGTGGACATCGTGCCGAACCACATGGCGATGGCCCCGCGTCACAACCACGCCCTGTGGGAGGTGCTGCGCGAGGGGCCGAAGTCCGCGTACGCGCGCTGGTTCGACATCGACTGGGAGGCGCAGGGCGGCCAGGTGCTGGTCCCGGTGCTCGGCGGCCCCGTCGGCACGGAGCTGGCACACCTGCGGGTGGACGGCGACGTCCTGCGCTACCACGACCACGTCCTCCCGCTGCGCGAGGGCACCGAGGGGCTGCCGCTGCCCCGGCTGCTGGACGCCCAGTGGTACCGGCCGGTGTGGTGGCGGCTGGCCCGCACCGAACTGAACTACCGGCGCTTCTTCAGCATCTCCGAGCTCATCGGGGTGCGGGTGGAGGACCCGGAGGTGTTCGAGGCCACCCACGGCACGATCCTGCGGCTGCTGCACGAGGGCGTCGTCGACGGGCTGCGCGTGGACCACCCCGACGGCCTCGCCGACCCCGACGCCTACCTGGAGCGGCTGCACACGGCGAGCGGCGGCCGCTGGACGGTCGTCGAGAAGATCCTGGCCGACGGGGAGCGGCTGCCGCGCTCCTGGCCCGTGGCCGGCACCACCGGCTACGACGCCCTGCGCCACGTCGACGGCCTCTTCACGGACCCCCGGGGGGCCGGGGAGCTGCTGGACCGCTACCGGCGCTTCGCGGCCCCGCAGACGGACCGGGGCGGCGACTGGGCGGCGACGGTGCGCCGGGCGGCGTACAAGGTGCTCACGCACGAGCTGGCGGCCGAGACGGAACGGCTGACGCGGGCGGCGTCCCGGGTGTGCGCCGTGTCGGACGACCCCGCGCTGCGCGACCGGGCTCCCTGGGCGCTGCGGACGGCGCTGGAGGAACTGCTCGTGCGCCTGGAGGTGTACCGGCCGTACACCTCGGGCGACCCGGCCGCCGTCGTGACCGAGGAGGCGGCGGCCGAGGCGCGGCAGGCGTTCGTCGTGCCGGAGGAGGCCGGCGCCGTCGACGTGGTGCGGAAACTGGTGCTCGGCGGGGAGGGGCCGGCCGGAGCGGACTTCCGGGCACGGTTCGCCCAGACGGCGTCGGCGCTGCGCGCCAAGTCGGTGGAGGACACGGCGTTCTACCGGTACGTGCCCCTGTCGGCGGCGAACGAGGTGGGCGGCGACCCGGGCTCCCCGGGGGTGTCCCCGGCCGGTTTCCACGCCTATTGCGCGCGCGTGCAGCGCGACTGGCCGGCCACCGGGACGGTCGTGTCGACACACGACACCAAGCGCAGCGCCGACGTGCGCGCCGCGCTCGCCGTGCTGACCGAGTGCCCGGCACGCTGGGCGGACGTCCTGGAGGAGGTCACCCGCGCGGTGGAGGGCGTACCGGACCGACAGCTGGCGTGGGCGGCCTGGCAGACGGTCTTCGGACTCGGCCCGGCGGCCCCGGAGCGCGTCCAGGAGGCGCTGCTCAAGCACGCGCGCGAGGCGGGCCTGTACACCAGCTGGACCGAGCAGGAGCCGGCCTACGAGGAGGCGGTGGCCGCGTTCGTGGCGGCGGGGCCGTGCGGGGCGCCGGGTGAGCGGGTGGCCGCGCTGCGCGGCGCGCTGGAGCCGTACATCCGTGCGAACGTGCTCGGTACGGCACTGGTGCATCTCACGATGCCCGGGGTGCCGGACGTCTACCAGGGCACGGAGAGCGAGTACCGGGCGCTGGTGGACCCGGACAACCGGCGCCCGGTGCGCTTCCCGCCGGAGGATCCCGGCGCCAAGGACACGGTGACCGCGGCGGCGCTGCGGCTGCGCCGGCGGCGGCCGGAGGTGTTCGGGGACGCCGCGGGGTACGAGCCGTTGCCCGCCGAAGGAGCGGCCGCGGCGCACTGTCTGGCGTTCGCGCGCTCCGGCCGGGTCGTCACGGCCGTGACGCGGCTGTCGCTGCGGCTGGCGGAGGCGGGCGGCTGGCGCGAGACCCGGCTGGCGCTGCCCCCGGGGACATGGGTCGACGTCCTGGCTCCCGAGCGGGAGTTCACGGGCCACGCGCGCGTGGCGGAACTGTTCGAGCGGCTGCCGGTGGCGCTGCTGGAGCGGGCTCGGTGAGGCCGCGGCGTGCTCTGCGGCGTTGTTCTCCGGTGGTGTTCCTCGGCGTCGACAGTCTGCCTGGCGTTCTGTCAGGCGCTGCGGGTCCACCACGTCAGCGAGGACGCGCACGTGTTCCCCACGATGGCCCGCCACCGTCCCGACCTGGCCGGCGCCTTCGCCCGGCTCACCGAGCAACACCGCACGAATCGCGCGCATCCAGGACGAACCGGTGACCCTGCCGACGGGTGTCGCGATCGCCGACCCCGAGCGCTTTCGTACCGAACTGAACGCTGTGAAAGGGTAGTTGAGCGCTCACCTCGACTTGGAGGAGGAGACGACGGCCTCCCTGCTCGCCGAGGTCCCCGGCCGCCGGCCCCGCCCGCCCGGCCGGCCGGAGGCGGGAGGGAGCACGAGGAGTGAAAGCCGGACGGTCGTCCCCTCCGCCGGAGCGCGCATCCGAGCGCCCCCTGGAGCCTCCCCCCAGGCGTTCTTGACAGTTCTCAGAGACCATGGGGTACTGCGGATGCGAAGGCCGGGCGGACCAATACGGGGGTGAGTCTCCTGCCGGAGCTGCGCTACCCCACTGTGACCGAACTGACTTTTTCCGTCCGGGCGTTGGCCGCGTTCCAGCCCGGCATGTGCGTGCTGCGGCAGGTGGGGGTCTCCCGTGCGGGCCGACCCCTGCACCTGCTGTCCGTGGGACACGCCCGACGGGCCGTGCTCGTCGTCGCGGGCGCCCACGCCAACGAGCCGACCGGGGGCTCGACACTGCTGGCGCTCGCCGAACGGGTCGTACAGGAACGGGAGCTGCGGGACGGAACGTCCTGGCACTTCCTGCTGTGCGCGGACCCCGACGGGGCGAGCCTGCATGTGACCCCGGCGCCACGCAGCCTGCTGGAGTACCACCTCGGCTTCTTCCGGCCCGCCGGTCCGGAGCAGCCGGAGTGGTCCCCCGCCGTGCTGCCGCCGGACCGGCTGCCTCCCGAGACGCGTGCGCTGACCCGGGTCATCGACGAGTTGCGGCCCTACCTGCAGGTGACACTGCACGGCACCGATCTGGGCGGCAGCTGGGTGCAGCTGACCAAGGACATCCCGGGTCTCGCCGAGCCGTTCGTCAAGTCCGCGGCCCGGTTGCACATCCCGGTGGAGACGGGCGCGTCCGACGCGGCGGGCTGGCCCGCGTCCGGTCCCGGCGTGCACGTGATGCCGGCCGCCGGCACGGAGGCGGCGTACCCGAGCATGCCGGACGACGCACGGCACAGCACCTGGTACCACGCCCATCGCTACGGCGGTCTGACCGCGGTGGTGGAGGTGCCGATGTGGGCGAGCGACATGGTGGACGACCCCGCCCCGCATCCCGCCCCGGCCGCGGCGATACGGCGGCTGGCGCGGCGGCTGCTGCGGGACACCACGGAGGTGGAGCGGGTGCTCGTCGAGGCGCTGCCGCGTCTGGAGGGCGTCGACGGGCCCCTGCTGCGGGCGGCGAAGTGGGCGCTGGAGCTGGTGCCCGGGCTGGCTGCGGACTGGACGGACACCCCGCCCGCCGACACGACGATGGCGTACGTCGGCAGCGTGGACGCCTTCGCCCGCCGGCTGCCCCTGCGAGCGGCCGCGATGCTGTGGCGGGTCCTCCAGGAGAGCGACGACCACGCCGCCCCGCGTCTGGAACAGCTCGTCGAGACCTGGAGCGACGCCTTCGCCTGTCGCTTCCGTGCCCGCTGGGTGCCCCTGGAGCACCAGGTCGAGCACCAGTCCCGCACGGTCGTCGCGGCGGCCCTGCACGCGCGCGAACGGGCGGCATGACGGGCGGGAAGACCGGCTCCGCGCAAGGCGCCGTGCCGAGCAGCCCGGCGGGCGGCACGGACGGGACGACGGACGGGACGACGGACGGGACGGTGGCCGCGGGCACGCGCGTGTGCCCGCGGCCGTCCGGGCCGCGTCAGACCTCGGGCACCTCCTGGTCGTCCAGGGCGAACACCGCCCCCGTCAGCGCCTCCCGCTCGCAGTCGTTGCCGAAGGTGCGCTCGTAGTCGACCGGGCGCCCGTTCCACTGCCCCTGCGCGCGGACCGTCACCGGCGCGTACATGAGCGGGCAGATGCGGCCGCCGTCCGCGGTGAGGGCGTCGACGTCGCCGTCGGCCCGCGCCAGGACGTCGCAGGCCTCCGCGGCACGGGAGTGACCCTGGGGCGGGTCGCACAGCAGCAGGGTGCCTCGGGTGTCGCTGGAGCGGGAGTCGCCGTGGGTGACGGTGAGCTGGAGCCAGTTGCCGGGCAGGGTGTCGTGGGAGGCCGCGAGGGCCGGGGCGGCGCCGACGGCGAGCAGGAGGGCGGCCGCGGCCGGGAGCGTGCGTCGGACGGCTTTCGCCGACCTGAGACAGGTGAGGAAGTACGTCATTCCCGATGCATCGGCACGGCCGGCCGCGCACCCCAGTCCGACTCACCCGAACGGGCACGGGCGGGCTCGGCGGCGTCCCGTCCGGCCAGCTCGAACGCGGCGAACACGACCCGTGCCTGGTACTCCGCCTGGCGCGCCACGGGTATCCAGCGCGCCCCGCACTCCTGCTGGTAGCCGGCGCACCACGCGTCGATGAGTGCGTCCAGCACCGGCAGCGCGCCGGCGGGGTCCCTCCCGGCCCCGGTGACGAGCTGGTGCAGCAGGCCCGCCGTCCGGACGGCGATCCGGCGGCCCGCGATGCGCAGGGCGGTCAGATGGGCGGTGCTGAGCGTCGGCAGCGGACGGGCGGAGTCGGCGGTGGCGGGGTCCCAGGCGTCCGCGAGACCGGGGCAGACCAGTAGATGGTCGTCGACCGGGGCGAGCAGCCGGGCCGCGTCGGGGGTGCCGGCGAGGTGGGGCCGCACCCGCGCGAGGATACGTTCCAGCAACTGTGCGTCATGGCGCAGGGAGGAGCTCACCGTCCGCAGTACCGCGTCCCGGTCGGCGGGCGGGGAGCCGTCCTCGACGGCGGCGACGCCCCACATGGGCGCCTCGACGACCGCGGTGACCGTGCCGTGCCGGTGCGGGTGGTACCAGGTCGACTCGACGGCGGCCTCGGTGATGGCGGCGGCCAGGTCACGCGGGCGCGGTGGCGGGATCCGGTAGACGGCGGGTGCCAGGCGCGGCCAGTACAGGGTGTCGTAGGGCCCGAGTTCGCGGGGGATGCCGAGCCGGGCGGCGGCGTGGGCGACCCGCCGGGAGAGTCCGGGCAGGTCGCGGGTGAGTTCCACGAAGGCGCCGCCGACGTCGACGCCGTGCAGCGAGCACTGGAAGAAGGGTCTCAGTTCGTCCTGGAGCCGGAGCAGCGCACGGGTCTCCGGCAGCGCGGCGGCGGCCGCGCCGTCGGGCAGCCACTCGGGCTGTTCGAGGAAGCCGGGCCGGAAGAAGTTGCGGAAGTAGCGGCCGAGGCTGTAGGGGCCGGTCAGCCAGCCCTCGTTGCGGCGCAGGCCGTCGGGGTCGAGGCAGAGCAGCAGGTTCCAGGTGGCGTCGGCGCCGACGGTGAGCCGCGGGTCGGCGAGGAGGCGTTCGGCCAGCCGCAGGACGGTGGCGCCGCCGACGGGCTCGTTGGCGTGCGGTCCGGCGACGACGAGGACCTGGCGGGCGCCTTGGCCGACGGAGAGCAGCCACAGCGGCGAGCCCGCGCGCGAGACCCCGACGCGGCGCAGCCGGACGTCCCCGGAACCACGGACGGCGAGCGCGGCCGCACGGGCCGCGAGTTCGTCCACGGTCGGGTAGCGGTGGAGGGGCGGCAGGGCACACCTCCCACAGGGCGGCGCCGTCGGTTCACCTGGTGTGTCTGGTGTACGCACAGTGAGTCATGGGCCGGGGGTACGTCAACACCGCGGTGCGCGTGGGGACTTGAGCGGACCGTGGCGACTCGGGCGGGCCTGGGGGTCCTGTCGGCACGCCGGGACGCCATGGTTCGACGGGTCGCATCCGGGCCGACGGGCCGACGGGCCGACGGCGCCCGGATGGGGCGGTGGCGGTCCGGTTCGGTCGGCGGGCGGCCCACGTGTCCGGAGGCCGGCGGGCCGGGCCGATGCACCGGCACGGCGGGCCGAGCCGGTGCGGCAGCGCGCCGGTCCGGGGTCGGTCCGGCCCGCGGGCGGGGCAGACCGGTCGGCGGGGCAGACCGGTCGGCGGGTCGGTTCGGTCGGCGGGTCGGTTCTGTGGGTCAGTTCACCGAGAGGCGGAACGCCATGCGGCCGAAGGCGACCTGGTCGCCCTCGCGGACCACGGCCGCGCCGATGACACGTCGCCCGTTGACGGTGGTGCCGTTGGTGGAGCCGAGGTCGCGCAGCACCCACATCCCGCTTTGGCGGCTGAGTTCGGCGTGCACCCGCGAAACGCTCTCGTGGGTCAGCCTGAGACCGCTCGCGGGGTCGCGGCCGATGCGCAGCGCGCTCTCGGTGCCGGGGTGCGGCAGCAGCAGCTTGGGCAGCCGCTCCGCCTGCCAGGCCCTGCGCAGCCGGACCGAGAAGCCGGAGACCGCCTCCACGGTGCCGAAGACGGCCCGCGAGAGGCGGCTCTCCCGGGGCAGGTCGGCGGTGAGGACGGCGAGCTCGTCGGAGCGGCGGGCGACGAGAGCCAGTTCCATGCGCCGGATGAACGTGTCGTGCGACAGTCGCCCCATGGCGGCGCCGTCACGCAGCACCTTCAGCGCCCGGTCGCGCTCCGCGTCCGACAACCGCGCGGGGTACGTGTTGAACTCGAAAGACGACGTCACGGTGCTGATTCTCGGTCAGCGGGCCCCGGGTGTCCAGAAGACGCGAAAACGCCCGGCCCGCCCGCATGCCGCCAATGGGAGTGTTCCAAAAGCGGATTGATCTCGGGTGGAGCACGATGGAGGCGACGGGCTACATCACGGTGAGCAGACGAAGGGGAACCGTCCGTGCAGTTCGAGGTGTGGGCACCGCAGGCCGAACGTGTGACGCTCCAGTGCGACGGCGTCACCCGCGCGTTGGAGCGCGATCCGGAGCGGGCGGGGTGGTGGACCGGTGAGGCGGAGGCCGCGGACGGCACGCGGTACGGGTTCGCGGTGGACGACGGGCCCGTCCGCCCGGACCCCCGCTCGCGCCGTCAGCCCGACGGCCCGGACGGGCTGAGCGCGGTCGTCGACCAGGCTCGCCACGAGTGGCGTACGCAGTGGTCCGGCCGACCGCTGCCGGGCGCGGTCCTGTACGAGCTGCACGTGGGCACGTACACCCCCGAGGGCACGCTGGACGCGGCCGCGGAGCGCCTGGGTCACCTCGCCGAACTCGGTGTCACCCACGTCGAGTTGATGCCGTTGTGCGCGTTTCCCGGCCGGCACGGCTGGGGTTACGACGGGGTGTCGCCGTGGGCGGTGCACGAGCCGTACGGCGGTCCCGAGGGGCTGAAGCGGTTCGTCGACCGGGCCCACGCGCTCGGTCTGGGCGTCGTCCTGGACGTGGTGCACAACCACCTCGGCCCGTCCGGCAATTACCTGCCCGTGTTCGGCCCGTACTTCACCGAGACGCACCACACGCCGTGGGGCGCCGCCATCAACCTGGACGCGCCCGGCTCGGACGAGGTGCGCGCCTATCTGGTCGGCAGCGCGCTGGCCTGGCTGCGCGACTACCGGCTCGACGGACTGCGGCTGGACGCGGTGCACGCGCTGGCGGACACGCGCGCGTGCCACTTCCTGGAGGAGCTGTCGACGGCGGTGGACGCCCTCGCGGCGGAGACCGGCCGGCCGCTGTTCCTGATCGCCGAGTCCGACCTGAACGACCCGCGGCTGATCACACCTCGCCCGGCCGGCGGTCTGGGCCTGCACGCGCAGTGGAACGACGACTTCCACCATGCCCTGCACACCGCGCTCACCGGCGAGTCCCAGGGCTACTACGCCGACTTCGCGCGCGCCCCGTTCGACGCGCTCGCCAAGACCCTCACCGGCGGCTTCTTCCACGACGGCAGCTACTCGGGCTTCCGTGGCCGGCACCACGGCCGCCCGCTGGACCGCACCCGCCTGCCCGCGCACCGGCTCCTCGGGTACGGCCAGACCCACGACCAGGTCGGCAACCGCGCCCAGGGCGACCGTCTCTCGGCGTCCCTCTCCCCCGGCCTGCTGGCCTGCGCGGCCGCGTTGACGTTGACCGCGCCCTTCACGCCGATGCTCTTCATGGGCGAGGAGTGGGCGGCGGGCACGCCCTGGCAGTACTTCACCGACCACACCGACCCGGAGCTCGCCGAGGCCGTACGGCGGGGCAGGCGGCGGGAGTTCGCGGCGCACGGGTGGGCCGAGGAGGACGTGCCCGACCCGCAGGACCCGGCGACGCGCGAGCGCTCGTGCCTGGACTGGTCCGAGCCGGAACGCGAGCCCCACGCGCGCGTGCTGGCCTGGTACCGCGAGCTGATCGCACTGCGGCACGCGACCGCGGACCTCACCGATCCGGATCTGGCCGACATCAAGGTCGCCTACGACGCGCAGGCCCGCTGGCTGGCGTTCCGGCGCGGTGACGTCCGGGTGGCCGTCAACCTCGGCAAGGAGCCGGCCGCGATCCCCCTGGGCCCGCGTCCGGCCCGCGTCCTCGCCACCTGGGATCCGGTGGACGTGCCCGGCCGGGACGGGCTGCTGCATGTGCCCGGCGAGTCGTGCGTGGTGCTGGAGCAGGACTGAGGGCGGCCCGGTGGAGAGAGCGCCGTCTCTTCGCTCAGCCCTTTCTCCCCGGGTCCCCTCACTCCTCTTCGTCCGTCCCGTCCTCGCTCTCCTCACGGAACTCCGTCGCCCGCTCCAGCAGGATCGCCTCCCAGGCGCGTCCCAGCCGGACCCGTGGGAGGGTGAGCGCCTCGGCGTCGTGCGGGCCGGTGGTGCGGCGGTCGAGGCGTTCCGCGAGACGGACGACGGTGTCGCAGCGGGCGAGCCACAGGCCACGCAGGCAAGGACGGGCTCCGTAACCGGCGAGGGTGGCGGCGCGGACGGCGGCGCCGGAGCCGACGGCGAGGGCGAGCCCGGCGATGTCCTCGGCGGGATCCCCGAGGACCGCGCCGGTCCAGTCGAGGACACCGCGCACCCGGCCGTCGGCGCTCACCACGAGGTGCTCGCCCCGCAGGGCGTGGTGGACGAGCACGGCGGTGCCGGGCTGGGCGGCGAGCTGGGCAGCGCCGGTCGAGGTGAGCTGGTGGAGGCGGGCCGGGTCGAACTCGTCGGCGCGGGCGAGGCGTCCGGCGGCGGCCACCGCCATCCGCCGCAGCGCCTCCAGCGAGCGCGGGGCGGTGCGCGGCACACCGAGCGCCTCGGCCTGCCGGGGCGGCACGTCGCGCAGCCCCCGGAGCAGTCCGGCGAGGTCGGCCTCGCCGACGGCCGACACGTCGTGCTCCTCGGCGGTGCCGCCGGGCACCTTGGTGTCGAGGGTGTACATCAGTCCGGGCGACCACTCGCCGTGCGCGACGCTGGTGGGTACGGCGACCGGAACGTGCGGGCGGACGAGGTCGCGCAGCCGCAGTTCGCGGCGGCGGCGCAGGGACGTCTCACGGTCCGTCGCGAGACGCAGCACGTAACGGGTGCCGACCCACCAGGTGGCGGGCGAGCCGCCCGCGGCCACGGGCCGGACCTCGGGCCCGGAGCCGCCCGCGCCGCCCTCGTCGAGGAGCGCGCGGACCAGTCGGCGGACGGTGTCCGCGGTGGGTGTCGGTGCCTGGGTCATGGTCGCGCCGTTGCCGTTCGGATGGGTGCCGGGAACTCCTGGAGGCGGGTCAGTCCACTATGACCAGCTCGCGGGTGGTGTCGTTGAGACGGCGGCCGCCGTCCTCGGTGACGGTGACGATGTCCTCGATGCGCACGCCGAACCGGCCCGGCAGATACACCCCGGGCTCCACGGAGAAGCACATGCCGGGCACGAGCGGCCGCTCCTCGCCCTCGATCATGTACGGCGGCTCGTGCGTGGTGACGCCGATGCCGTGGCCGGTGCGGTGGATGAAGTACTCCCCGTAGCCGGCGTCCGCGATGACCGCGCGGGCGGCCCGGTCGACCTCCTGGCAGGCGACGCCCGGCCGGACCGCCCGGAAGCCCGCCTCCTGGGCCTCGCGCACGAGGTCGTGGACCCGGCGCTCCTCCTCGGTGGGTTCGCCGACGTGCACGGTGCGCGAGGTGTCGGAGCCGTAGCCGTCCTTCAGGCCGCCGAAGTCCAGGACGACCATGTCGCCGCGTTCGATGACCCGGTCGCCGACCTCGTGGTGCGGGTTGGCGCCGTTCGGCCCGGAGGCGACGATGGTGAAGTCGACCTGGGAGTGCCCGTACCGGCGCAGCAGCCCGGCGAGGTCGGCGCCGACCTCCGACTCCCTGCGCCCGGCGAAGGGAGCCTTCCGGATCTCCTCGAACGCCCGGTCCGCGGCGGCTCCGGCGGCCGCCATCAGCTCCAGCTCCGCCGCGTCCTTGACGGCGCGCAGCATCGGCAGGGCCTCGGTGAGCGAGGCGTAGGAGGTGGCGGGCAGGGTCTTCTGCAGGCCCAGCAGGTGCATCGCCCAGGCGTTGTCGCTGATCCCGAAACGGCCGCCCTCGTCGAGGAGGGCGGCGGTGGCGGCGTAGGGGTCCTTGCCGTCGGTCCAGTCCCGCAGGGTGAGCGCCGGGGCGCCGGCCGCCTTGCCGGCGTCGGGGGCCTCCAGCGTCGGCACGACGAGGACCGGGTCCCGGCCGGGGGCGAGGACGAGCAGGGTGAGCCGTTCGGTGGCGGCGGGGGGCGCGTAGCCGGTGAGCCATACGAGGTCGGGTCCGGGCGCCACGAGGAGTCCGGCGAGGCCGGCGTCGGCGGCCTCGCGCGCGGCCCGCTCCATCCGGGCCCGGTAGTCGTCGGCGGTGAAGGGCGCGGTGGCGGTGCCGGTCATCCGGGCCTCCCAGACAGGACGTGGCGAGTGACGTGTGACGGACGTGGTGACGCTGACGTGATGGCCACGGGCAGCATCCTGCCCGTACGGCGGGGGTCGCGCGAGCCGGTCGACGGGTTTCGGGCGGGTGAGGCCCGGGTCTCGGCCGTCCAGGGCCATCCGCGGGCCGAGGAGCGGCAGGACGCCGCGGGAGACCCGCTCCGGGCGGCGGCGTGCCCCGGCCGGGGACAGGACGGCCCTCGTCCGGCCCACGAGCCACACGTACAGACCGTGGCGACCGGCCTCGTGGACCGCCCGGAGCGCGGCGAGCCCCGCCGTGGCCGGCAGGTGCGGGGCGGTCTCCGGCACGGACTGCGACCAGGAAGGACAGGGCGAAGAAGGCCGCCTTCGGGTTGGCGGGGTGCAGCAGCGGCCCGCGCCGGCAGGAGGCCCGGCCGCCCTGCTCGACGGCCTTGTCGGCCTTCCCGGGCGCCCGAACCCTCGTCGCGGCCGTCCTGGCCGGTGGTCTGCCCGGCGGGGCCGAGGGCCGGCGGTCCCGCGGTGCGGGCGGCCGCGCCGGGACCCGCTCACGTGACGACGCCGGGCCTCACCGTCAACCTCCCGTATCCACCACCTCGATGACGCACCGTCAGTGCGACCTCCCTGCCGGGGCGGGCCTCGTCGACCGCCCGCGCGAGGTCCGCCGCCGAGTCGATCCTGGTGCCGCCGAACTTCAGCAGGACGTCGCCGCGGACCAGACCCGCGGTGTGGCCGGGGCCGGGGATGTGGACGGCGACGATCTCGGCGCCGGTCGCCTCCGCGTCCACGGCCTCCAGGCCCAGGGTGGCGTCCGGCGGGCGCGGGGACGCGGTGGCCGCCTCGGATGAACCGGATGAACCAAATGAACCGGACGCCCCGTCCGGGGTGGCCGAGCGCGGGCGGCCCGGCGTGGGCGCGGCGCCCGGTGCGCCCGGCCCGGTCTGCCGCTGGAGCTCGGCCAGTCTGCTCATGCCGATCACGGTCGCCCCCACGGTGCCGAGTCCGACGCCGGACAGGACCAGGACGGTGCCGGCGAACAGGCCGAACAGCAGGGTCGTCAGCCGTCGGCCGCGGCGGCGCGCGGCGTGCGGGCGCCGGCCCTGGTCGCCCGGCCCGGCACCGCCGCCGGGCTCGGATCCGGGCATGGGCTTGGGACGCAACGCTGTCTGTTCCATGGATCGCCTCCGGCTGGTGCCCTACCCGGCGCATCGGCGCACCACGAGCCACGAACGAGTGAGACTGACCCAGGTCCAGGAGCGGTACCGGTCGGCCGCACCGCAGGTCACGGGCCGGTTGACAGCGCCTCCACCAGCGTCCGGGCCGCACCCGACAGCGCACCCGCGTACACGAGTTCGATCCGGTGGACGACCCGAGGCCGGTTGGCCCCTCCCGCCACCTCGACACCCTGCGCGCCCGGGGCCCGCGATTCTCCGGCCACGACGAGAGCGGCCAGGTGCGGATCGCGAACTGCCGGGCCGCCCCTTCTTCCTGGCCTCCCTCTTCCAGCCGGAGCTGTCCGGCGACGGCTCGCGCCCGCACCCGATCGTCCGGGCACCGGCGCGAACCGCGGCCGAACACGCCTCCCGCAAGGAGCGTCAGCCGGAGGAGAGCGCCGAGACCGACAGGTGCGGGACGGGCGGCGGCGCGAGGTCCGGCAGGAAGCCGTGGGTGCGGCGGGCCAGGTACGCGGACTTGTAGCGGTCGACCTCGCGGTGCCAGTTCAGGATGCCGGCCAGCCAGTTCTGAAGGTCGGCGACATAGTGCCCCATCGCCTCGCGTGCCTCGGGCGAGAGGTCGAAGTCGTCGTAGAGGACCGGCAGTTCGTGCGCGACGACATGCTCGAACTGCCGCATGCGCTGGGTCATCAGGTCATGGACGATGCCGAGCCCGGTCGGGTAGTCGCAGCCGAAGAAGTTCTGCACGACGAGGATCGCGTTGTGCATCTCGCCCTCGTACTCGATCTCCTTCTGGTACGAGAAGACGTCGTTGGTGAGGCACGCGTAGTCGACGGCGGCGTTCTCCAGCGCGCGGACGACACCGCTGCGGTAGACCTCCGGTGGCACGGCGGGGCCCTGGCCCATACGGCACAGGCTCAGCGTGAGGTCGGAGCCGAAGGTGGCGCGGCGCATCTCCAGGTAGTCGACCGGGTCGGGGACGCGGTTCTGGAGCTGGTTGGACAGCTCCCACACCCAGCTCTCGGTCATGACGTCGACCGCCTCGCGCAGGGTGCGCCGCTGGTCGGGGGTCATGCCCGCGGTGGTGCGCAGCCACAGGTCGATCAGGCCGCGTTCCATGGCGTTGGCGGGGACGACGGGCGCCGCCTCGCCGTCTACGGGCATGCAGGCGGACAGCCGGGCCGTGGTCAGGCGCGCGGCGGCCAGGTCGCGGCGATTGCCGAAGACGAGCGGGTAGTAGTCGTCGCCGTAGGTGCCCCAGGCGAGCCACTGGGCGCTGAGGTCGAGTTCCTCCGCGGTGGCGTCCGGGTCGAGGCCGGCCGAACACAGCGGGAGGTCGTAGGCGGCGAGTTTGTCCTCGTCCCAGACGCCCTCCTGCAGGATGCCCATCCGGTGCGACCAGGCCGTCAGCCGTGGGCGGCACGCCTCCAGGTGCGGGCTCAGCTCCACCTGGAAGGGCATGTGGAAGTCGGGCAGCAGCGACGGGCCGACCTTCTGATGCGGCACGTGCGCGTACGCCCGCAGCCTCCCCCACCGCCCGGAGGGCGTGGGAGGCGCCCCCATGGCGGCCGAGGCGAGCAGCGCGCCGACGTCGGCGGCGGAGGTGCCGGGACCGGTCAGCCGCTGCCAGGGCGCGTCGGAGGTGGCGCCCTTGTTCATGTACCGGCTGGAGCGCATGTGCCACTCGTGGCCGCCGGACTGCCAGTCCTGCAGGCCCTTGGTGTACGCGGCGACCGCGAGGACCTCGTCGGGCGTGAGGCCCCTCTCCAGGGCCACCGCGGGCACTTCGGTGAACGCGGTGTGCTCGAACTGGTGGAGGCGGGAGGTGAGGATGTCGTTGACGGTGTCGGCGGCCTCCTGGGTGGTGCAGCCGAAGAACGTCTCCAGGACGAGCACGCCGTTGCTGTTCTCGCCCTCGTCCTCCACCTCGCGCTGGTAGGAGAACAGGTCGTTGCGCAGGTGCACGGCGTCGGAGAACGTCTCCATCAGCACCCTGAGCGGCCTCGACCCGGCGACGGCGGAGGGGACTTCGGCGGTCGCGTACTCCACGAGCCCCGCCGACCAGGGCGCGCCGCCCACCTTGCGCCGCATCTCGATGTACTCGACGGGGTTGGCGATCCGCCCCTCGTTGATGTTGGACAGCTCCCACATCGACTCGTTGAGCAGGTGCTCCGTCGCCACGGCGAAACGACGCCGCCAGTCCAGCGACATGTCCGGCACCGTGCGCGTCCACAGGTCGGCGAGGCCCGCCTCGACCGGGTTGCGCGGCTCGGGCACGGGCGTCGACAGGTCCAGCGGCATGAACAGCGGCAGCCGGTCCAGGTGCGCCTTGCCGGCGGCCCGGTCCGGGGTGCGCTTGAACATGTCGAGGAAGTGGTCGTCGAAGAAGAACACCCACACGTACCAGTCGGTGATCAGCGACAGCGCGGGACCGTCGCAGTCGGGGTGGGTGTAGGCGCAGAGCAGGCCGTAGTCGTGCGCCTCCAGGTCGGCCTGCTCCCAGATCCCGGACCCCTCCAGCATGCCCATGTCGCGCGCCCACTGCGTCGAGTGGGCCCGCGCCTCCTCGACGTGCGGGTTCAGGCGCGCGGGGTGCGGCATGTAGAAGTGCGGGAGTTCGAACGGTTGCGTCATGGCCGGGCCCTACCCGGGGGTCCGTGCCGCCATCCGCGGGGCGACACATGATCACACCATCGCGTGAATCGGGCGGGAAGCCCTGAACCGCACGGGACTTGACGTATCCGTCGCCGGGGCCCGCACCGCCACCTGCCCGATCGTCGGCGATGTCGTCGGTCAGCGCCGTCGACACGGGGGGACCACGGCGGGCGCTCCGGTCGCGTTCGCCCGGCAGTTCGGTGCCCGCTCGGGGCCCTGCTCGGCAACCCCGACGACCTCTTCGCGCGGCCGCCCCGCGGGTGTCACTCCCGTACCTGGATCAGCGCGTGCGTTCCTCCGGTGCGCCAGCGCTGCCCCTCGGCGGCGACCAGGGCGGCCTCGGTGCCGGCCTCCAGGCCGGTGATCACGTCGGACTTCAGGGTGCGAAGCGCCGCGACCGGGCCGGGGAAGTAGGCGGTGACATCGGCGAACGGGGTGGTCGGGCGCCACCGGCTGTCGCCGACCAGACGACGGTAGTTGAGGTCGCCCTTCACGATCGTCAGGGAGGCCGCGGCGAACTCGGCCCGCAGGTCGTCCGGCATCGCGGCGTAGGGCAACGGGGCGGCGGAGAAGGGATGGGCCCGCACCGTGAGGGTGCCGTCGGCCATGGCCGCCCAGAGCCGCCGGCCGAAGTCGGCGGCCGCCCCCCGCGCGGCCGTCAGCTTCCTGAGCGCGTCGACGACATCGGCCGTGGTGGCGTCGGAGACGTAGTACGGGTACGGCTTGACGTGCAGGACGACGCGGCCGCACCGCCCGCTCGCGAGCAGGTGGGCGGCCAGGAGGAGATCCGGGATCAACTCCCGACCCGCGTTGTCGGCGACCAGGCACAGGGTGCCTGCACCGCTGCTGGTGCTGGTGCCTGTACTGGTACCGGTGCCTGCGCCTGCGCCGGTATCGGCCCATGTACCGGCACCGGTACGGGAACCGGTTTCCGTACCTGTATCCGTATACGTGTCCGCGACCGGCAGCAGCGACCAGAGCGTCTCGCTGTCGTCGGCGACCAACCCCGTCACGGCGGCCCGCTTCTCCGCCTCCACGTCGGACAGCCGGAACCCGAGGTCGGCACGGTTGCCCCAGAGGGACCCGTGCAGGAGCGCGCGGGCCCGTTCCTCGACCGGGCGGCCGTCGAGGGTGTCGAGCACGGCCAGTTCCTCGTCGGTCTCGGGCGCGTCGAGCTCGGCGAGCTTGAAGGGACGGAACGGGTCGATGCCCCGCCAGGGTCCAGGACCGAAGTAGCCGACAGTGTCGAGGAGTCGGCGATAGAAGTAACTCTCCGACCACAGCCAGGGGACGTCGAACCAGGATCGGCCGACGTACGCGTCGAGACCCCAGGTCCGCCACCGGTCACGGTCGGGCGCGCCGGCAAAGAGCGGTTCGATCACGCCCTTGGTGCAGTTGTCCAGCAGCGCGTCCAGACTCCGGTGGATGTCGGGACCGTAGGGGAACGCCTCCCGCACCTGCCGGATGATCGCCGGATGCCGTTCGGCCAGGACGCCGTGGGGGAACGAGCCGGGTTCGTCGCCGAGGATCACGGGCGGCGCGGGGGTGTCGGACATGCGGCTCACCGTATCCCGGGGGCGCACCGCGCGGGCCGACCGTCACCGGCACCACGGCCGCGCGCCACGAGCCCCTCACACCACCGCCATGATCTCCCGCTCCAGCCGTGCCGCGAGGCTGAGATAGCGCGGTCGGCGCGGTACCGGCACCAGGCCGCGGATGAGGACGTGCCACATCTCGGCCATCCGGCGGGGCAGTCGGCCGACGGGTTCCCGGGTGCGGCCGACGACCCGGGTGCCGACGAAGAAGCAGACCAGGGAGTGCGCCACGACGTCGACATCGACGTCCGGATGGATGTCGGACTCCTTGAGCGCGCCACCGAGCCGCCGGGAGATCAGGTCCAGCAACTCCGCGAAGGGGTGCGGCAAGGGCGGCCGGACCGCCACTCCCCCCGTGGCGAGCCGCAGGCCGGCCCGGGTGATCGGGCCTTCGACCGACAGCCGCGTCAGGGCGAACGTCAGGCGCATCAGGGCTTCGAGCGAGGCGTAGCCACGGTCGTCGATCTCGCCGGCGATCCGGCGTGAGGCCGAGGACTGCAACTCCATGATGGCGTGCGCCAGATCCTCCTTCGCCGCGAAGTGGAAGTAGAGGGCGCCCTTGGTGACATGGGCGTGCTCGACGATGTCACTGAGGCTTGTCGACTCGTAGCCGTGCCGGTCGAACAGGTCGGCGGCGGCCGTGATGATCGTCGTGCGGGTCTGTTCGGCGCGTAACTGCCTCGCCATCGACTGGTACTCTCCCGGGCCGGTAACGAACGGGTCATGCCGTTTTTTCTTACTCCCCGTACACAATAGCTCACGGTACGGCTGTAGTGGCCACGGGAGTGACAGACCGCCGACGCCCCCTGCTCTCAACCGACTTGCACGCCATCGCCGGACTATCGGGGAAGCCTCCCACAGAGAACGTACCGGAGGCATAATCGAGCCTGACTCAAAAGAGACGGGCTGTGCGGTTTCCGCTTGTGAGCGCCTTGCGGGCAGGGTCCCGGAACGCCCGAGCGACACGTGTAACCGCATACCGAGGCTTCCACGGCACCCTGCGGAGCACACCTCTCGGGCGGCATTCATGTGCGAGGCGGCCGGTTTGTTTTCCGGGGAAACGGCTGGAAACACACAGGTAACCCATCGCCGCCGAGGGGAGTTTGCCGATCGCACCGGAGCCGGCCCACGGCGCCGCACGGAAACAGGCCGAAAACATGCTGAAACACGCCGAGACGGGCCTCGCCGGAAACAGGCCGGAACAGACGAGGGCGGGCCGGCCGGTGTCCCTCCACACCGGTCGGCCCGCCCTGTCGTCGAAAGCGGCGAGAGGCGAGTTGCCTCAGAACGTCAACTGCCAGCTGTTGAGCTTGCCGGTGTCCTGCGCCGCGGTGTCCTGGACACGCAGCTTCCAGGTGCCGTTGGCGGTTTCACCGGAGGCGTTCACCGAGTAGGTGGTGCTGACGTTGTCGGCGGAGTCCGAGGAGCTCGCCGCCTTCAGCCGGTAGGCGGTGCCGTCGGGCGCGACGAGGTCGATCACCAGGTCGCCGCGGTAGGTGTGGGTGATGTCGACGCCGACCTTGAGGGCGGCCGGGGCATTTCCGGAGCGGCCGCTGACGGCGATCGAGGACTCGACGGCGGATCCGTTGTCCGGGATCGCGACCGCGGTCGTGTTGGTGAAGGTGGTGCCCCCCGTGGAGCCGCCGGAGCCGCTCACCGCCTGCACCGTCCTGGCCGCGTCCGCCAGACCCGCGCCGCAGCCACCGGAGCAGGCGCCGGGCAGCGCGCGGGCGTTGTTCTTGATGGCCGCCTCGATCTGCGCGGGGGTCAGCGTGGAGTTCGCCGACTTGACCAGCGCGACCAGGCCCGCGATGTGCGGGGTGGCCATGCTGGTGCCCTGGTAGTAGGCGTACGACTCGCTCGACGGCGTCTTGGTGCCGGAGTTCAGGGTGGACAGGATGCCGTTCGCGGTGCCGGTGCTGGTCTGGCCGCCGGGCGCCGAGATGTCCACGAGGGAGCCGTAGTTGGAGTAGGACGCCTTGGCGCCGGTGCGGTTGGTCGCCGCGACCGAGATGACGTTGTCGCAGTTGCCCGGCGAGTGGTTCGCGACGTTGTCGCTCTCGTTGCCGGCGGCCACCACGACGGTCGTGCCCCGGTTCACGGCGGCGGTGACGGCGCTCTGGGTCGCCGAGGTGCAGGCGCCGTCGCCGCCCAGGCTCATGTTGATGACCTTGGCGACGCTGGAGTTGGCGGGAACACCGGAAACGGTGCCGCCGGACGCCCAGGTGATCGCGTCGATGATGTCGGAGTCGTAACCGCCGCACTTGCCGAGCACCCGGACCGGCGAGATCTTCGCACCGTACGCGATGCCCGCGACACCCTTGTTGTTGTTCGTGACGGCGGCGATGGTGCCCGCCACGTGGGTGCCGTGCCAGGAGGAGTTGCTCGCCGGGACGCCCGAGCCGCACTCGCCCGCGGCGTAGTAGTCGCCCGGGTCGGCCGGGTTGCTGTCGCGGCCGTCGCCGTCGACGGAGACCGCGGTGTCGGCGATGAAGTCGTAGCCGCCGACGATGTTCGCGGCGAGGTCGGTGTGCGCGACGTAACCGGTGTCGATGACGGCGACGGTGACACCGGTGCCCGTCGAAGTGGTCCAGGCGCCCGGCACGTTCATACCGGCGGTGGACTCGAAGAGGTCCCACTGCTTGGTGTACTCGGTGTCGTTCGGGTCGGCCTTCGGCTTGTTCAGCCGGTCCGGGACGACATAGGCGACCTGCGGGTCCGCCCGGTACTGGGCGACCACGTCGGCGACATCCGCCTTCGTGAGGTCGTCGCCCAGGTCGACCAGGGCGGCGCCGGTGCCGAGGCGGCGCCGGAAGTCGACGTCCTCGCCGGTCTTCTCACCCTTGGCGGCGGCGTCGGCCTCGGCGGCCGGGTTCGACCTGGCCTCGGCGGCACCGGACTTGTAACCGACGATGAGGCGCTCGGCAGGGATGCCGGGCGCGGCCTCGGTCTGGGCGGCGGGGACGGCGGAACCCTGGGAAACGGTTTCCTGGGCGGCGACGGCCGAGGCCGTCGAAGCGGCGGTGAGCAGGGCCGCGGAGGCCGCGGCGACGGATATCAGTTTCCGTCTCAGGACGGGTGAGGTGCGCAAGGGCGTGCCTTTCGTAACCGACTCCGGGCAGGGCGGAGCGGCGGTCGATTCGCTTCGGAGGGGAAGCGGCGGGGGGTGCATCGAAGAGCAGCGCGAAAGGCCGGCCAGGCGCGGGAACCGACCCCGTCGGGGTTACCTGTGGGTCGGCTGTGCAGGAACGATAGGCAAAGGATCAGTCATCCGGATACAGGGGAAACCCTTGATCCGGCCAAAAACAAACCCTCGACGCAACAGATCGGCCAACTGGCGCCCGATTTGATCGTGTCCGTACGGCGTGACAGCCGTCGGACGACGCACTGAACGCGCCGGACCGGATTCCCGTACTGACTGCAGACCGTTCCCGCGCCGGCCGAGGAGACGTCCCCGATGCCCCGCACGACCGCACACCGCACCGCAGCTCTGGCGACCGCCGCCGTGAGCCCGCTCCTGCTGGGCCTGTGGGCCGCCGGACCGGCCCAGGCGCACGGCGCCCCCACGAATCCGGTCAGCCGGGTGTTCGCCTGCTCCCCCGAAGGCGGAGCCGACGCGCTGACCGCGGCCTGCCGGGCGGCCGTCGACGCAAACGGCACGTCTTTCGCCGCGTGGGACAACCTGCGGGTGGCCAACGTGAACGGCCGCGACCGGCAGACCATCCCCGACGGACAGTTGTGCAGCGGTGGCCTGTCCGCGTACAAGGGACTCGACCTCGCCCGCGCCGACTGGCCGTCGACCCGGCTCACCCCGGGCGGGACACTGCGCATGACGTACGCCTCGACGATCGCGCACACCGGCACGTTCAAGCTGTATCTGACGAAGCCGGGATACGACCCGTCGAAGCCGCTCACCTGGTCCGACCTGCCGACGAAACCGTTCGCCGAGGTCAAGGATCCCGCGCTGACGGACGGCGCCTACCACCTCACGGCGAAGCTGCCGGCCGACCGGTCAGGACGCCAGATGCTCTACACGATCTGGCAGAACAGCAGCACGCCGGACACCTACTACTCGTGTTCGGACGTGGTGTTCCCGGAAGCGGTTTCACAAAGCAAGCCGGAGAGCAGCCCGGCGGCGAAGACGCCCGCTTCGGCCACGCCCTCGGCGTCCGCGCGCACGACGCCGAGCTCACCGTCCGCCGCTCCGTCGGTGGCGGCCGCGTCCGGCGCCGCGCCCGCCCAGGCCGCCTCGGCCGGTCCCGAGAGCACTCCGGTGGCGTCCACCACCGGGGCCGGCTCCGGGCCGTCCGCACCCATGCTGGCGGGCGGCGCCGCGGCGGTGTTGGTGCTCACCGGCGGCGCCGCCCTCGTCGTGCGTCTGCGTCGACGCTGAACCCCGTTCGCACAGGGCTCAGTTGCGCGTCGACCGATCAGCCGCGCGGACGGTGTTCAGTTGTCGGTGCCGGTGTTCAGTTGACGGTGACGGCCGCGCCCGCGTCGGTCACCGGGGCGTACTTGGCGGTGAAGAAGCCGTTGGCGAAGCAGAGCGACGAGCCGGACGACTTGGTGAACTGCTGGCTGGTGAAGGTGATGCTGTTGTCGGCGTTGCTCGCCGAGCCGGTCAGGCTGGGCGCCTGGTAGACGCAGTTGATGCTGCCCAGCAGGGTGCGCAGCACGACCGTGGTCTGGATGGTGGAGCCGCTCGGCGGGGTCACGGTGACGGTGCCGTCGGAGGCGACGCTCGTGGTGTAGGACAGGTTGTTGACCGTGATGCTGGTGACGCCGAGCACGCCGACGACGTTCGCGGTGCAGCTGCCGAAGGTGTGCGCGGTGAGCGACTCGGTGGCGGTGCCGGGCGCGGCGGGGTTGTCGGTGACGGTGGCGCTGAACCCGGACGCGGCACAGGAGACGCCGCTGGTGCCGGTCGCGCTGGAGTACAGCGTGGCGGCCGTGCCGCTGGCCAGGGAGGCGTTGAGGACGTCACCGACGGCGACGTCGCCGTTGGCGGTGGTCAGCACCGCGCCGGCCGCGGAGGCCGGGGTGACGGCGGTGAGCGAGAGGGCGGCGACAGTACCTGCGAGGGCGAGGAGGGAGCGGGAGCGCAGCATGCGGGTGCCTCTTTCTCAAGTGGGGCTTTTTTTGGGGGGATTGGCTGGTGGGGGATGAACCGGCGCGTCGCTGGTCGCGACAGAGGGGGGACGCTGATCGGCGTCCGCCGCCGCCGGCCCGTGACGCCTTCTCCGTACGTGACGGACCGGCAACGGCGGCCGGCCGGTGACCGGTCGGAGGCACTGGCGAGTGACTCCGACCGGGCCGGGCGGGGAGGGGCGACCGGTCGCGGCCCGCCGGGGGAAGCGGCCGTGCCGGTGCCGTAGGGGGATCGAGCTCGGGACCGAGTGGCCCGTACTGGCTGAAAAGCGTCCGGGAGCGCGGCGGTGTCGCCGCGCTGCGGATCCGGCGCCACGGATCCCGGCTGAGCCAGGGAGAGTTGTAGACCTGATGGTCAGTCAACGTCAAGGCTCTGCAACAAAGTTGACGGTCCGACAGATATATGCGGGAGGCACACGCGGCATACGGTCCGCGGGCGGCACATAATGAACACTCTTTTTCCACATCTCCCTTGACCGGATGGTGTAACCATCGGTAACTTCCTCGTCGGCTACTGCTGCGTAACCAGAAAGCCCTTGCGGTTTCCGGGAGTCGCGAGGGGGCGTGCGCGGCAGCCGCTGTCCGCGCCAGGACAACGTGCCACTGAAGCCCAACCCGCATGACCAAGTGCATGGGAGCAGACATGGCCTCGTCCCCGGACGTCAATTCGTCCGCCGACCACACCCCCGAGAACCCCGAAAGCGGTTCCGCAGCGAGACGCGGCCGGGTCCGGCTGCGCCGGGCCGCCGTCATGGCGGTGCCCGCCACCTTCATCGCCGCGGGGCTCGCGGTCCTCACCGCGCAGGGCGCCCTCGGCGTCCAGTTCGCGATCTCCGGGATGCCCTTCGTCGTCACCGCCGACCGGCTCGACGGTGAGGGGTTCGCCCAGTTCGGCGGCCTGGACAACATGATCGAGAACAGCCCCAACCAGGGCGACACCGGCGGCCAGGTCCTGGTCGTCACCTCGGTCGTGAAGAACGGCAAGATCACCAACATGTGCCAGAGCGTCGACCTCGGCGGCATCCAGCTCATCCTCAGGGCCGGCGGCGGATCCACCCCGGTGAGCGTGAAGAACCTGGCCATCGACTCCGACGAGATCTCGGGCGACGCCGAGTTCAACAACATCGAGATCGGCCGCGACTCCAGCACCTTCGACAAGGTCCCGATCCAGGGTCCGGCGGGCGTCTACGGCCAGCAGGCCGACACGGTCGTCATCAAGAACCTGTATCAGCACAACTACGCGGCCACCGCCGCCGTGTTCAAGCTTCCCGGCCTGAAGATGAGCTTCTCGAGCGAGGGCTGCAAGTAATGACCTCCACCCAGTGGCGGGACCGCTTCAGGGAGTGGAGAGGCCACCGGCCCTTCGCGGGCGGCGTGCTGCTCGTCCTGGGCGGCGCCGAGATACTCGTGACCATGAAGGCGCCGCTCCCGGTGATCCTTCATGTCGGTATGCAGGGCTTGGCGGGCTATCTGCTGCCCACCCTGATGGTGGTCTGCGGTCTGCTGATCCTCTTCAACCCGACCCAGCGGCTGTTCTACTCGATCATCGCCATCCTGCTCTCCCTGGGCACCTGGCTCACCTCCAACATCGGCGGCTTCGTCATCGGCCTTCTGATGGGTGCCGTGGGCAGCAGCCTGTCCTTCGGCTGGCTGCCCGACCAGGAACCGCGCCAGAGCCGCCGGCAGCGGCGCAAGGAGACGCTGACGGAACGGACGGCCGAGTCGGTCCGGCAGGACGGCCCGCTGCCCGGAGCGGGGAAGCCCGCCTGACCCGCGGCCCTTCGCGGACCTGACGCGCGGACGGGACTCACTGCCGTACGTCACTTCACCGGCGGGGCCGGGACGACCTGCACACAGCAGGCCGCCCGGCCCCGCCGGTTTCGTCGCCCCGCCACCGCACGTCATTCGAACAAGTGACTTGGGAACTTCTTTGCCGCCGCGACGAGTTCAGCGGAAGATCACTGCAATGGGTTCGAGGCAATGGGTTCGGCGTGAAGGAGCGACAGCGGCATGGTGTTCAAACGGCTGCTCGGGGCGATCGGCGTAGGCGGCCCCTCGGTGGACACGGTGCTCGACGGCGAGGCGGTAATGCCCGGTGGGGCACTGTCGGGTCAGGTCCGGCTGCGGGGCGGCGGCGCGGCCGTGGAGATCGAGGAGATCGGCCTGGAGCTGCTGGCACGCGTCGAGGCGGAGCATGAGGAAGGCGAGAGCGAGGGCACCGTCGCCTTCGAGCGGTATGTCGTCGGCGGGGGCTTCCTGCTCGATGCGGACGAGGAACGCAGTGTGCCGTTCTCGGTCACGGTGCCCTGGGAGACGCCGGTGACCGAGCTGTACGGGCAGCCGCTGGGCGTCGTCCTCGGCGTACGCACCGAGCTCGCGGTGGCGGACGCCCGCGACCGGGGCGACCTCGACCCGCTCGTCGTCCGTCCCCTGCCCGTGCAGGAGGCGGTCCTCGAAGCGCTCGGGCAGCTCGGGTTCGGCTTCCGCTCCGCCGACCTGGAGCACGGCCGTATCGGGGGCACGGGTCAACGGCTGCCGTTCTACCAGGAGATCGAGCTCACCCCGCCCCCGCGGTACGCGCACACGGTGAGCGAGATCGAGCTGACCTTCCTCACCACCGCGTCCGGCCTGGAGGTCGTGCTGGAGGCCGACAAGCGAGGCGGCCCGCTCACCCCCGGCCATGACGCGCTGACCCGCTTCACCGTGCGCCACGAGGACGTGCCCGTCCTCGACTGGAACAGCGAGGTCGACGGCTGGATCCGCAGACTGGCCGAGCACCGGGAGGCGTACGGCGCGCAGGCGTACGTCCACTCCGCGCCGCATGCCGACCACTACGCCGTCCACGGCTCCGGCCCGGGTGCGGGCGCGGCGGGCGCGGCGGGCGCGGCGGGACTGGGCGCGGGATTCGTCGGCGGCATGGTCACGGCCGAAGTGGTCGACGAGATCGGTGACTTCTTCGAGGGAGAGGACGAAGACGAAGCGGAGGAGAGCGAGGAGGACTAGGAGGTACCAGGAGGACCAGGAGAGCCGGGAGGACCGGACGGACCAGGAGAGCCGGGAGCAGGGCGAAAAGAGCCGGCGGGGAACCGGGGACGAGGGACGCGGACATCGCGATGCACGGGGCGGTGTCCCGCGATCCCCGAACCACGCACACGGATTGACGATCAGTCAATTCAACTGCGGATATGCTCCTTTCGGTCCTCGCCGTACGGTCCCGGATCACAATGCGGCAGCAGCGCCTCACCCCACGTGGTTGCTCACTTGACTCCCAGCGGTCACACACGGTTGGCTCCGAGCCAACGAATGCCTCTCGCCGGTGCACACCCCTCGCTCCGGCGACGCTCGCCCCGTCCTCCCTGCTCTGCCGCACAGCGAGGTGCAGCCCCCCATGAACACTCCCCTCCCCGCTCCCTCCGCTCCCGCTCCCCTCGGACCCGTACGCCTCAGCGCCCTGGCCGCGGCCTGCTGCCTCCTCCTGCTGACCGGCTGCTCCGGCACCACGTCGTCCGGTTCGGACATGGACGCGGCCGGCGGCTCGGCCGACCGCATCAAGATCACCCTGGTCACCCACGGCGCCGAGGGCGACGACTTCTGGGAGCTGGTACGCAAGGGCGCCGAAGCCGCGGCCGCCAAGGACGGCGTCGACCTGACCTACGCCAGCGACCCCGACGCCGCCGGCCAGGCCGAGCTGGTGCGGGACGCGATCAGCGACCGGGTCGACGGCATCGCGGTGACCCTCGCCAAACCACAGGCCATGAAGAATCCGGTGGCCCGGGCCAAGGCGGCCGGCATACCCGTGGTCGGACTCAACTCGGGTATCGACGCGTGGCGTTCGGCGGGACTTCTGGAGTACTTCGGCCAGGACGAGAGCGTCGCGGGCCGCGCCGTCGGCGACAAACTCGACGGCCTCGGCGCCAAGCACGCCCTGTGCGTCATCCACGAACGGGGCAACATCGCCCTGGAGGCGCGCTGCGCGGGCGTGAAGAAGACGTTCACCGGCGAGACCGAGATGCTCTACGTCGACGGCACGGACATGGACGCCATGACCGCCGCCGTCGCGGCACGACTGCGGCAGGAACCCGACATCGACGAAGTCATCGCCAACGGCGCGCAGTTCGCCCTCGCCGCGGTGCAGGCGACCGGGAAGGCCGGCAGCAAGGCCAAGGTCGCCACCTTCGACCTCAACAAGGACCTGGTCACAGCCGTCCGTGACGGCAGCGTTCAGTTCGCGGTGGATCAACAGCCCTATCTTCAGGGTTACCTGGCCGTCGACGGGCTCTGGCTCCACAAGACCAACGGCAACCTCAGCGGCGGCGGGGTGTCGCCCGTGCTGACGGGTCCGGCCTTCGTCACGAAGACCAACGTCGCCGAGGTCGCCCGCTTCGCCGCCGCCGGCACCCGCTGACCGAACCGTTTCCCCTGGCCCCCGCTCCTCCCCCTCCCCCGCTGATCGCTCTAGGACGACTATGTCTCCACGGACAGGTGCCCGGCGCCGACGTCTCGGCTCCATACGTCTCTCGCTGATCCTGCTGGCCCTGGTGCCCAGCGTCACCCTCGCCGCCATGTGGGGTGTGACGACGACCCAGATGTTCGCGGAGGGGCTGCGACTGCGCGCGCAGACCGAACTGAGCCGGTCGACCGGTGCCATGGGCACCGAGGCGACGCTCATGCTCCAGCGGGAGCGCAGCCTGTCCGCCGTGTGGCTGGCCTCGCGGCCCGCCGGCTCCCGGGCCGCGCTGGAGGCACAGCGCGAGAAGACGGACGCGGCGGTCGCCAAGCTCGTCGCCCGGTCGGACGACATCCAGCAGGCGTCCGACCGCGTCAGGGACCGGATGTACTCGGTCGTCGCCTCCGTGGGCAGCCTGGAGTACTACCGGGGCCAGGTGGACGACCCCGTCGACATCACCGCCGCCCAGGCACTGGACCAGTACACGTCGATCATCGACGACCAGATCCACGCCTTCCAGGAGCTGTCCCAGGTCGACGACGGCGACCTCACCTCGCAGGCCGGACCGCTCGTCGCCCTGGAGCACGCTGCCGAACTGGTCTCCGAGGAGGACCTCCAGATCACGCTCGCCGGGCCCCGGCAGCGGATGGACGAGAAGACCTGGGCGGAGTTCGCCCAGTTGGTGAACACCCGGCGCTGGCTCGTGCAGGACCAGATCGTCCCCTCACTCACCGGCACCGCGAAGACGCAGACCGAGAAGATCCTGACGAGCTACCAGTGGCAGATCCTGGAGTCCGTGGAGGACAAGGTGCTCGCGGCCCGCGCGAAACAGGGCGAAAACGGTGACATCGCGTTGCCGGACGTGCAGAAGCAATGGCGTGCCGCGCTCATCGACGTCTCCGACCAGTACTCGGGGCTGATCCGGCTGCAGACCACGGCGCTGCTCCAGCACAGCGCGGACGAGGCGCGCGAGCTGCTCATCACGGCCGCCTCGCTCAGCGCCGGCGGTCTCGTCGCCCTGCTGCTGTGCGTCGGCATGTCCTGGCGTATCACCCGCTCGCTGTCCCGGCGGCTGCACGGGCTGCGGATGGCCACGCTGAGCCTGGCGCACGAACGGCTCCCGGACGTCGTGGCCCGGCTGGACCGGGGCGAGACCGTGGACGTGGACTCGGCGGCCCCTCCCCTGGACTACGGCGGCGACGAACTCGGCCAGGTGGCAGCGGCGTTCAACACCGCGCAGCGCACCGCCGTGCACACCGCGGTCGAACTCGCCGACACCCGGCGCGGTTTCCAGAAGGTCATCCTGGGCATCGCCCGCCAGAGCCAGAACCTGGTCAACCTGCAGCTCAGCAAGCTCGACACACTGGAGCGACGGCACCAGGACCCGGACGTCCTCAACGGACTCTACGAACTGGACTCCACGGCAAGCCAGTTGCGTCGCTATGAGGAGAACCTCGTCATCATCAGCGGTGGCCGGCCGGGGCGCAGCTGGACGGAGCCGGTGGCGCTGATGGACATCCTGCGCAGCGCCGTCGGAGAGGTCGCCGAGTACCGGCGGGCCGAGGTGCACACCGAGGAGGACGTGTACATCGCGCCACCCGCCGTGGCGGACGTGATCCATCTGCTCGCCGAGCTGATCGACAACGCGACGTCCTACTCGCCGGCCCCCAGCCCGGTCGGCGTACGGGCCGCTCTGGTGGCCAGAGGCCTGGCGATCGAGGTCGAGGACCGGGGCCTCGGCATGTCCGAGGAGGACTACGCCTCGTTCAACGCGCAGTTGGCGGTCCCGCCCCAGTTCGACGTGGTGGCGCTCGCCGACGACCTGCGGCTGGGCATGTTCGTGATCGCCCAGCTGGCGACCCGGCACGACATCGCCGTCACCCTGCGCTCGTCACCGTACGGCGGGACCACGGCGATCGTGCTGGTCCCGCACGACATCGTGGTCCGCGAGGCCCCCGGTCAGCCGGCCCCGGCGGCCGAGGACCCGACCGGGCCGGCGACCGCCGGATCCCCCTCCCCGGCCGCGGACCTCCCGTCACCTGCGCGGGACACACCGGACGCGGCGCGGGAGCACAGCCGGTCGGGCACCGAATCGGCTGCGTCGCCCTCGCCCGCAACCGCCCGCGCTGCGGCACCCGACTCGTCGGCCCCATCGGCCGGTAGACGGGACCCGGCACCGAGCAGAGCGGTCTCGGAAGGCCTCGCGCCGGACTCGCCCGTCCCGGCCGAATCCCCGTCCTCGACGGACGTCGCGTCCCCGGCGGGCGACTCTCCCCTTCCCGCGGACGGCGTGACGGCCCCGGCCGGTGCGTCCGCCCCCGGGCCCGCCGCGTCGGACGCAGCGGGCCGTGGGGGGCTCCGGGCGGGCGGGGTGGCGACCGCCACGGCCCGGACCCCGGGTACGGCCGCGCGGCCCGAAGGTCTCACCCCGTTGCCCCGCAGGGTCCCGCAGACCAGCCTCGCCACCGAGTTGCGCGAGGACTCCACGTCCACCGCGGCCGTCGAGGAAGACGGTTACCCGGACGACTTCACCGCGGAGCGCGCGGCCTCTTCCCTCGCCGGTTTCCAGCGAGGCACGCTGCGAGCACACGCCGACGCCGACCTGTGGCCCGACGACCCGCAGGAAACATCCACCGAGGAGGCCCCCGGCCCGCCGGTCACCGCCGCGAGCACCTCCCAGACCCCGACACCGCCCGCCGACCGCTCATGAAGGACTTCGCGATGACACGCTCCATCCCCGGCACGAACACCCAGCTCGACCAGCTCCTCACCGGTCTCGTGGACCGGGTCGCCGACGTGAACCAGGCCGTCGTACTCTCCGAGGACGGGCTGGTGGTGAGCAAGTCCACCGGTTTCCTGCGGGAGGACGCCGAACGGCTCGCGGCGACCGCGTCCGGCCTGATGAGTCTCAGCAAGGGCGTCAGCATGGATTTCCGCGGCGGTCCGGTGCGCCAGGCGCTCATCGAGATGGCCAACAGCTACCTGATCCTGACCTCGGCCGGCCCGGGGGCCCATCTCGTCGTACTGGCGGGGAAGAACGCGGACGTCGGCGTGGTGGCGTACCAGATGAACATGCTGGTGAAGAAGATCGGCGAGCACCTCAGCGCGGCACCGCGGGCCCATGTCGGTCCCGCCGTCCGCACCAACGGCGGGTGAGGTGAGCGGAGGCGACGAAGCGGGCAGACTCGTCAGGCCGTTCACCCTCACCGGTGGCCGGACCCGGCCCAGCCGTGCCGACTTCACGCTCATCACCACGGTGACCGCGGTCGACCCGCCGCCCGAGCGGGCCGCGCGGCCGCAGCCGGAGCACACCCGGATCCTGCGGCTGTGCGCCCGGCCGCTCGCCGTGGCGGAACTCGCGGCCCATCTCGACCTGCCGGTGAGCGTGGTCGTCATCATGCTCTGCGACCTGCTGGAAGCGGGCCTGATCACGGCCCGGCCGCCCCGTTCCGTCACGGGCACCCCGGATCTCGATCTGCTGGAGAAAGTGAGGGACGGCCTTGGCCGGATCTGATTCCACCGCTCCCACCGCCCTCGGCCCCGGGCCGGCCGCGGCACCCGACGCGGTGAAGATCCTCATCGCCGGCGGCTTCGGCGTCGGAAAGACCACCATGGTCGGGTCGGTCAGTGAGATCGCGCCGTTGCGCACGGAGGAGCCACTGACCGTCGCCGGGCTGGAGGTGGACGACCTCAGGGGCATCGAGGAGAAGCGGTCCACCACCGTGGCCCTGGACTTCGGGCGGATCACCATCGGCGACGATCTGGTGCTGTATCTCTTCGGCACGCCCGGTCAGCAGCGGTTCTGGTTCATGTGGAACGACCTGGCGATCGGGGCCCTGGGGGCGGTGGTGCTCATCGATGTGCGCAGGCCGGAGTCCAGCTTCGCCGCGATCGACTTCTTCGAGCGCCGGGGCATCCCGTTCGTCGTTGCGGTAAACGGATTCCACGGGTTGCACCCGTATCCGACGGAGGAGATCAAGGAGTCGCTGGCGTTGCCGGCACACGTTCCCGTGTTGCTGTGCGACGCGCGCGAGCGCGACTCGTGCCGGGACGTACTGATCGCTCTGATCGACCGGCTGATCGAGGACGTCACACTCCAGCCGAGCCCGGCACACTGATCGACCGCCCGCGCCGACCGCGCCGCCCAAGCTGCCCAATTCGCATCTGCTCGACTGCCTGACCGCCTGACCTGCGAGTGTCCGGGACTCCGTCCGTCAGTGGGCACCTGCGGCACGCAGTACGGCAACCGTTTCCGGATGCGGGCCCGCGGTCGCCCACTCGAGTGGGGTCAGCCCGGTGCCGTGGTCCTCGCGCAGGTTGGGGTCGGCGCCGTGGGCGAGCAGGGTGCGGACCGTGTCGACGTGGCCCCAACAGGCCGCCGCGCACAGCGGGGTTCCCTCGGCTCCCAGGCCCGAGCTCTCGGCGTCGGGCGGCGCACCGGCCTCGAGCAGTCTGCGCGCGGCATCCGCGGACCCCTGAACGCAGGCCTCGTACAACGGGGTCGTCCCGTGGACATCGGCAGCCGTGGGGTCGGCACCGGCCCGCAGCAGCAGGTCGACCTCGGGGCCGCCCCCGAACATCACCGCCGACAACAGACGCTTCGTCAGTTTCTTGTGTCGTCTCCTGTTCACGGTCGCCGAGAGTAGCCCGGACGGGCGAGAAGATCGCCGGGTTTTCGCAGGCCTCCAACAGGTGCGAGGCGGGAAACCGCCATGCGTGTCCCAGTGATTGACCTGCTCCCCGCACGCCCCTACTTTCTGACCGACTCACCGAACCTAGTTCGACATTTCGAACTCGGTCGGCATCCAAAGGGCACCCCGCATCCCTGGAGCGCATATGACCCCCAACCCCTCCCGCCGCCTCGTCCTGGGCGCGGCCGCCTCCGTCCCCCTGGCCCTCACCCTCGGCGTCCCGTCCGCCCACGCGGCCGACTCGGCCTATGTGATGAGCTACTTCACCGAATCGACCAGCCTCGGCGCCGGCACCGACTACGGCCTCCACCTCGCCGTCAGCACGGACGGGTTGCAGTGGATGCCGCTGAACCAGAACAACCCCGTGGTCACGCCCACCGAGGGCGCGCTGGGCCTGCGCGACCCGTTCATCCTGCGCAAGCAGGACGGCACCTACGTGGTGATCGCCACCGACCTCAAGGGCACCGACTGGAGTTACGTCAGCCAGTACGTGCACGTGTGGAACTCGGCCGACCTGCGCACCTTCACCGGCTACCACCGGCTGAAGCTGCACGACATGAACACCCACAGCTGGGCGCCGGAGGCGTTCTGGGACGCGGGACGGGGACAGTACGCGCTCATCTACTCCGCCGTGAACAGCAGCGGCCACAACGTGATCATGGTCAACTACACCACCGACTTCGTCACCGCCTCGGCCCCCCAGGTCTTCTTCGACCCCGGATACGACGTGATCGACGGCGACATGGCCGTAGGGGTGAACGGCGTCAACTACCTCTACTTCAAGAAGGACCAGACGCTGGTGGGCGCACGGTCCAGTTCCCTCGACCCCGGCAGCTTCACGGTCTTCAACACCGGGGTCGCCCACGGCGGCACCGAGGCGCCGACCCTCGTCAAGTCACTGACTTCCAGCACCTGGTGGCTCTGGGGGGACACCTACACTCCCAACGGCGTCTTCTACGCCTGGCAGTCCACCGACCTCTCGGCGGGCACCTGGACCGCACTCGACCAGAAGACGTACACCCAGCCGGTGAACTCCAAGCACTGCGGGGTCACGACGATCACCAGCACGCAGTACAGCAACCTCGTCGCCAAATGGGGCGCCCCGGCCTGGAACCGGCTCAAGTCCTACAACTACCCGGACCGTTACGTCCGCCACGCCAACTACGTCGGCCGCATCGACACGTATCCCTTCGACCTGTACACCGATTCGCAGTGGAAGCTCGTCCCCGGCCTGGCCGACAGCACCGGGGTCTCCTTCCAGTCGGTGAACTACCCGACCCGGTACCTGCGGCACTACAACTACCAGCTCCAACTCGACGTCAACGACGGCACATCGGCGTTCGCCGGTGACGCGACCTTCTACCGTACGGCGGGCCTGTCGGACTCCGGGTGGGCGTCGTTCCGCTCCTACAACAACCCGACGCGCTACATCCGGCACTCGAACTACGTACTGCGCATCGACCCCGTCTCGACGGCCACCGAGAAGCAGGACGCGACGTTCTACGTGGGTTACTGAACGAGACCCGTCACCGGAGCCGGCCGTCCCCGGTCGACCGGCTCACAACTCGGCCAGTTTCGGCAGCAGTTGGGTCGCCGCCGTCACATCACCGGTCAGCGGACGGTCTTCCGTGGCCGCGGGAAGAACGGCCTTCGCCGCGGCGAGAACCGCGACCGGCGCCGGAAGCGACTCCGCCTGGGCCGGGCGCATCCTCAAGGCCCTTACCGCCACGACGAGTTCGCATGCGAGGACGGTGGCGTAGGCGTCCGTCGCCCGCGAGGTCTGGCGGGCGGCCTGTCCGGCGAAGCTGGCGGCCTCCTCCAGACCCCGCGACAGGACGGCGTGGCCCGCCGAGGCGGGTGTCGTGCCCGAACGCAGCTCGGCCAGAGCGGAGTTGGCGGTGTACTCCAGGATCATCGTGCCCGAGCCGGCCGCGGGTCCCCCGCCGAGGAACGGGGGCAGGCCGGTGAGCCCGGGGTCGCCGAGCGCCGTCAGGCGTGCGGCGGAGAGCTGCGCGGTCTGCAGCAGGGCGAGATTCGCGGCGTCCAGGGCGAGGCCCAGGGGCGCGGCGAAGAAGCCACCGTGGTGGTAGGCCGCGGTGCCGTCGGGATCGATGAGGGGGTTCTCCGAGGGGCAGTTGACCTCCACCTCGATGACTTCCCGAAGTCTCTCGGAGGCGTCCAGGGCGCAGCCGTGCGCCTGCGGGAAGGCACGGAAGCCGAAGGGGTCCTGGACACGCCGGCCCTGGCGGCGCCGCGGCCGGTCGGGCAGACCGAGCAGCCGCCGCACCTCACCGGCCGCGCGGGCCGCGCCGGGATACGGCCGCAGGGCGTGCACGGGCGCGGCGTACGCCTCCGGCGAGCCGGACACCGCGGCGAGGGAAAGGGCGGCGACGGCGTGCGTGGCCCGCAGCAGCACGTCGAGCTCCTGCTGGGCGAGCGCGGCCTGCCCCAACGCGAGGGCGTTGCTGCTGAGCAGGGCCAGGGCGTCACCGGGCTGAAGGACGACCGGGGCCGGGAGCCCGGTGGAGAGGGCGGTGGCGGTGACGTTCGGGACGGGGGCAGCTGCCGCCGCTGGGGCGGAAACCGGGACGTAGACGGTTTCGGCGGCAGGTCCGGGCAGAGTGACGAGCTGAACGGCGGGAGCGACGACGTACTGAGCGGCGGTGGCGAGCTCGCCACCGGCGGCTGTGCCGGCAGCCCGCACGGCGGCCGGCGACGGGCCGGCCCACCCCGTGTCCGGCTCGGACTCGGGCTCGCTCGCCGCGCCGCCCAGGCCGACCTGCGATCGCCGCAGCTTCCCCGGACGGGCCGACGCACCGCCCGGTTCACCTTCCGCGCCCGCACCCGACACCCCGCCCGGTGCGAGCTGCATCCCCGCCACCGATACCGGACCTGGCGCGAGTTCCGCACCCGCGTCCGACGGACCGTGGTCTGCCGGGTTCGTCACCGAGGCGACGAACCCGCCGCCCGGGGCGGCGTTCTCCGTCCGGCCGGTCGGCCCGCCGTCCGGCCCGGAGGATTCCTCCGGCCCGGTGCCCTCCCCGCTCAGCCATGGCCGTTCGCCGATCAGCGTCAAGCCGGTCTGGGCGAGCGCGGTCAGGTCACCGGTGCCGACGGCGCCGTACTCGTTGACCGCCGGGTGGACGCCGAGACGGATGGCGTCGACGAGGGCGTCGATGAGCGCGGGCTGGATGCCGGAGCCGCCGGCGAGGAGTTGGTTGGCGCGTACCGCGAGCATGGCGCGGACCTGGCGGGCGGGGAGCAGGGCGCCCGCTCCGCCCGCGTGACTGCGCAGCAGGCGCAGTCCGTGCGCGGCCTCGTCGCCCTCGTCGACCGGCACCGAGCGCTGTGCGCCGACGCCGGTGGCGCGGCCGTACAGCCGTCCGGCGGCGGCGAGCGCCTGCGCCGTGCGCCAGGAGAGGGCGGCGCGCTCACGGGCCTCGGGCGCCACCGCGGGCACGGCCGCACCGTCGACGAGCACGATCAGCTCGCCGACGGTGAGGGTGGTTCCGGTCAGGACGGTCCGGGCACCCACGCGGTGCGGAGGAACCCGGGTCGGTCCGTTTGCTGTTGTTTCCAACGGTTCAGGTGATCCGGTGGAACCTCAGCCGAGGCCGGCCGACTTCAGCCAGGCCTTGGCGACGTCCAGCGGGTCCTTGCTCTCCAGCTGCACCTGGGAGTCCAGGTCCAGCAGGGCTTTGGTGTCGAGCTTGGCGGAGACGGCGTTGAGTGCGTCGATGCCCTCCTGGGAGAGCCCGCTCTTGTAGACCAGGGGGGTCACGTTCGCGAATCCGAAGAGGTTCTCCGGGTCCTGGAGAACGACGAACTTCTCCTGGGTGATGGTCGGGTCCGTGGTGAAGATGTCCGCGGCCTGCACGGTGTTCTTCTTCAGCGCGGCCTGGGTCAGCGGTCCTCCCGCGTCGAGGGCCTTGAAGGACTTGAACTTCAGCCCGTACACCGACTCCAGGCCGAGGATGCCCTGCTGGCGGGTCTGGAACTCGGGCGAGCCGCCGAGGACCAGTTCCGGCGCGATGTCCTTGAGGTCGGCGAGCGTGGACGTCGCGGTGAGGTTGTACTTCTTCGCGGTCGCCGCGTTGACCGTGACGGAGTCCTTGTCCTCGGCCGGCGACGACTCCAGCAGCGTCAGCTTGGAGTCGAGCTTGGCCTTCGCCGCGGCGTTCACGGTCGCGAGCGAGGTCTGCTCGGCCTTCGCGTCCAGGTAGGCCAGCAGCGAGCCGTTGTACTCCGGCAGGACGGTGATGGAACCGTTCTTGAGCAGGCCGTACGTGGTCTCACGGCTGCCGATGTTGGGCTTGTAGGACACCTTGATGCCCTTGGCCTTCAGGGCCTCGCCGTAGATGTCGGCGATCAGGATGCTCTCGGCGAAGTTGTTGGAGCCGACGACCACGGTGTCGCCGGCCGCCTTGTCGCCGGCGAGCGGGTCGGAGGAGTCGTCGGACGAGGAGCATCCCGCCAGCAGGACCGTCACCGCCGCGAGGGCGACGGCCGCCGCGCCTGGGTGGTTCCTGAGGGTCCTGCTGCTGTGGGCGTTGGTAGTCACGGTTCCCGTTCCGAGCTGGGGGGTTGATGAGAACTCACACACTCTGGCCTGATCCAATCCACCCGCTTCTTGATCAGTCAAGAGGAGCCGGGTTACCGATTGGCTTCGATCCGTGATCACTTGCGCGCGGATCGGTAGATCACCTGTGTACCCCTTTGGAGGCCCCCGAACGGTTCCGGTTCACCGCTTCGTAATGGATTCTTGACGTAGGGCGACGCGCTCGACCGTTCGAATAGGCGATAGTCTCGCCGGAGTTGGCGTCCGCCACAGCAGTCGGCGTCGGCCACAGCGGTGTACGGGGGCCGCTTCCGTATCATTCATGTTCGGACACGTGTGTGCAGAAAGTCGGCATGCATGCCAACGCCCCCCGCACGCCAGCAGCACCCCCTTGAAGGAGGCCCGGTGTCCACGAAAGAGGTGGACGCGTCCGCCCGGCCGGCATCCTCGGCATCCACGTCCGCGCGCCGGGGTCTGCGGGGATTCGCCGATCGGTGGCCCTTCCAGCGCAAGCTGAACGTACTCGTCGGTATCCCGCTGACGGTGATCGCGCTGCTGCTGACGTACCTCATCGTCGACCTGGTGCAGGAGTCCAACCGCGCCGAGGACGCCGCCCAACTGGTCCGTGACAGTGCCCAGGTCGCCCAGCTCGTCGCCGATCTGCAGGACGAGCACCAGCAGGCGATCCTGCTCTCCGTGCGGCACGAGGCGTCGTTCGACGGCGGCACCCCCTCCACCGACGGCTACCGGCAGGCCCAGGCCGCCGTGGACGCGCAGGTGCACGAGGTGGTCGACGCCTTCGGCGACCGGCTGCCGGACACCGAGGTGCAGGCGCTGAAGGAGGTCCAGGGACTGGCCGGTCTGCGGGCCACCATCGAGCAGGGCTATCTGCCCGCCGACAACATCGACCCGGCGTACTCCGGTGCGGCCGACGGCCTCATCGACGGCCTGGGCCTGGACCGCAACGCCGACCTCGCGACGACCTTCACCGGCAACCTCCTGGACTCGCTGCTGCGCGCCGACGCCGCACACGGCGCCTTCGAGACGGGCGTGTTCTCCGCCCGGACCGGTGACAGCAACGCGCTCATCGAGTTCACCGGCGCGGTCGGCTCCTACGAGCTGTTCACCTACCAGGCGCAGCGGTTCGAGCGATTCGCCAACGAGACGCAGACCGAAGAGTTCGGCGGCATCGAACACAACTCCTCGCAGGCTTCGATCGGCCAGCACTACGCCGAACTGGCCGTGGACCCCAGCGCGTTGCAGGCCGAGTCCAAGGCCGACATCCGTAAGGCGTTCCGGGCGGCCATCGCCTCCTACCCCGACTACAGCGCCCAGGCGCGGACCCGGCTGAAGATCACCGCGTCACTCATCGACCAGATCGCCGACCGGGCCGACGACACCGCCTCCAGCGCCCAGTGGCGCGCGGGCCTGCTGCTGAACCTGGCGCTGCTCAGCTTCGCCCTGTGGATCGCCTTCTCCATCCTGGTACGCCGCTCCGTGGTCCGCCCGGTGCTGGCGCTGACGGGAGCCGCCCAGGAGGTCGCCGACGTCGCGGGCCGCGAACTCGCCCGCGTCGCCGACGACGACGCCGAGGAGTCCGGGCCCCCGCGGCTGCGTGAGCTGCCGGTCACCGCGGACGACGAGATCGGTGAACTCGCCGAGGCGTTCAACAACGTGCAGACCACCGCGGCCGCACTGCTGGAACGCCAGGTGCTCAGCCGGCGCAACGTCGCCGAGATGTTCGGCAACGTCGGGCGTCGCGTCAGCAACCTGACGACTCGTCAACTTGCGCTGATCGACGCGGTGGAGCGTGGCGAGACCGACCCGGCGCTGCTCGAACGCCTCTACTCCATCGACCACATCGCGGTCCGCCTGCGCCGCAACGCCGACAGCCTGATGCTGCTGGCCGGCATCCGCGAGACCGTCCTGGACGCCGGGCCGACCGAGCTCACCAACGTCGTACGCGCCGCACTGGGCCAGATCGAGGGCTTCCAGCGGGTTCAGCTGCGTGCCGCGTCCGAGGCCCTGGTGGAGCCCGACATCATCGGCGACCTCACGCTGATGATCGCCGAACTCCTCGAGAACGCCGTGTCGTTCTCGCCCGAGGGCAGCCCCGTCGAGGTGGTGGTCGGCTCCGACGCCGACGGCGCCTCGATCACCGTCGCCGACCACGGTCTGGGCATGAGCGCCGAACGCCTCGCCGAGGAGAACTCCCGCCTCGTGCGCCGCGAACGCCTCGACGTCGTCCCGACGAAGGTGCTCGGCCTGTTCGTGGTCGGCGCGCTGGCCCGCCGCTGGGACGTCGACGTCACCCTCTCCCGTACTCCGGGCGGCGGTGTGACGGCCGAGGTGATGATCCCGTCGTCGCTGCTTGTGACGATGAGCGAGCTGGGCCCGGTGGGCAGGCCCGCGCACACCGGCGCCTCCCCGGCCACGGCTGCGCTCGCCGCCCCGTCGGCCCCAGCGGCCGGCCCCTCGCCGTCGTCCTCGATCCCGTCCACGGTTCCGTCCTGGGCCACGAGCGAGGACGATCCGTCCGCGCTCCCGCGCCGGGTCCCCCGCCGTGACCCGTCCCCGGGCGAACGGGACGCCGAGGCCCCGCTCACTCCGGCGGTCGGCCCCGACGACCCGACACGCGACACCGCGACCGCCACAGCCACAGCCACAGCCACGACGGTGACAGGGACTTCCGCCGAAACCGACGAAACCGCTGTCTCGGCCGGTACTGCGGAAACCGGTTCCTCAAGCCTTACACCCGGAACCGGTTCCCCTTCCTCCGGGAATCCCGCTGTAACCGCTTCCTCCGACCGTGCCGTCGAAACCGGTGTCTCCGCCCGTACGGCGAAGCCGGCCTCCCTCTCCGATCCCGCCCCGTCCGAGGCTCCGGCCACCGCCGGGGCCGAGCCGGAGACCACGGCCGGGCCCGCGACCCGCGCCTACCCGGCCGGCGTCGGCATCCCGTCGCCCCGCACGGCCGAGGCGACGGCGCTCCACGCCCGCGCGGAGCACGACCCCGGGGACCACGCCCGTACGGCGGAGCGCACGCCCCCCGTCGGCACGGCGCGGTCGTCGCATGCCCACGCGGCCGAGTCGCGGCCCGCCGCCCGTACGACGGAGCCCGCGCCGCACGCCCACCCGTCCAGGCCCGAGGGCGGCCCCGCCCGCGCCACAGGCGGCCCCGGCGACTCCGTCCGCAGGGCGGAGCACGTCGCCGCCGACCGCGGCGACGAACCGTCCGCACTCGACCGTGGCACCGGTCCCACCGGCCCTGCCGGTCCCCTCTCCGCTTCCGCCCGGGCCGACGCGTTCGCCGTCGGTCCCGACGGCTCCCGTCCGCTCCGTCGACGGGTGCGCGGGGCGACGCTGCGGACGACGGCCGACGCCGCCGCCCAGCAGGCCGCGCGACAGGCCGTCCGCCCCGCCGACGCGGACGCCGTGCGCGATTCGCTGGAGGAGTTCGAGGCGGCCGTGGCCCGCGCCCACCGGGACACCGGCGAACACCCTCGCCCCGTCGAGCCCCACCCCCTCACCCCCACCCCCGAAGACCCGATCGACCGCCGGAACGACCGCCGGCACGATCACCGTCCCGACGTTTCGACCGACCCGACCGACCGGACAGAGCCGTCCGACGTGTCCGGCCGGACCGAGCCGATCACCGACCCGATCACCGGCCGGGACACCACGCACCACCAGAACCACCTTCCGGAAGGAGCCGAGCAGTGAGCACGTCGACAGGTGAGACTCCCGCCGGAGATGCCAAGCCGACCGATCTGCGGGCCGCCGCAGCCGACTTCACCTGGCTGCTCAACCGTTTCGCCACCGAGACCGCGGGGGTCGTGGACGCCATCGCGGTGTCCTCCGACGGACTGCTGATCGCGGTGTCGGAGCTGCGCGAGCACGCCGACTCCGAACGGCTGGCCGCGATCGTCTCGGGCATCACCAGCCTGGCCGCGGGCGCCTCCGGCAACTACGGCCTGGGCGGCCTGAACAAGGTCATCATCGACCTGGAGGGCGGCCACGTCCTGGTCTCCGCGATCGGCAGCGGCGCCGTGCTCGGCGTCGTCACCGACAAGGAGGCCAAGCTGGGCAACATCGCCTACGAGATGACGGTGTTCGCCAACCGCGCCGGCACGGCGCTCAGCCCGCAGCTCGTCCTGGAACTGAAGAACAGCGTCGGCGCCACGCGTACGCGCTGAGCGCGTGCCACCGTAGAGAGAGCGAACACCGATGGCGGACGGCCGCACACCGCGCGGGGCCGGCGAGGACGGCGTCGCCCCCGTCGGCCCCGCACCCGCCGTCCGGCCCTTCCTGGTGACCGCCGGCCGGGTCGCGGGCGGCGCGGGCGAGGCGTCGTCCGGCCGGACGATGCCCGTGGAGACCCAGCTGGTGGCCACCACCGGCGGGCTCGACGCGCTCGGCCGGCTCTCCTTCGAACAGCACGACATCGTCGCCGCCTGCCGCGTCCCGCAGTCCATCGCGGAGATCGCGGCCAGGCTGCGGCTGCACCTGAACGTGGTGCGGGTCCTCGCCGAGGACCTCCGGACGGCGGGGCAGTTGTCGGTGCACGTGCCCGACTCCGGCGTCACCCACGACGCATCCGTTCTGCGCAGGGTTATCGATGGCCTGCGGGCCATCCCCGACTCCCGGGGGGTACTCCGTGACACCGACTGAACCGCTGGTCCGCACCTCGGCCGGCCAGGCCGCCGTACGGCCGCCGCTGCCGGTGAAACTGGTGATCGCGGGCGGCTTCGGCGTGGGCAAGACCACCGCCGTCGGCTCGATCTCCGAGATCGAGCCGCTGACCACCGAAGCGGCCATCACCGAGGTCGCGGCAGGTGTGGACGATCTCAGCCACACCCCACGCAAGACCACCACCACGGTCGCGATGGACTTCGGCTGCATCACCATCGACCCGACACTGAAGCTGTATCTGTTCGGCACGCCCGGTCAGGAGCGGTTCGGGTTCATGTGGGACGACATCGTGGAGGGCGCGGTCGGCGGGCTCGTCATCGTGGACACCCGCCGTCTCGACGACTGTTACGCCGCGGTCGACTACTTCGAGCACAAGCAGATCCCGTTCGCCGTTGCCGTAAACGCTTTCGACGGCCAGATCGCGCACACGCTGGACGAGGTCCGCTGGGCCCTCGACGTGTCCGAAGGCGTCCCGCTGCTCGTGTTCGACGCGCGCGAGCGCGGCTCGGTACGAGACGCCCTGCTGGTCGTGCTGGAACAGGCACTGGCCCGATCGGGCGGCTGACGGCGCACTGGGCGGCCGGAACGTCGGAAACGACTGGAAACAGTTAGGAACAGCGGGACCAGCTGGAACCGGTGAGCAACAACCGGAACGGTCGGAAACAGCAGAGGCAGTGTGCCCGGGAAACAACTGCGGTGCGGGGGGAATGACCTTTCCCCGCACCGCAGTTGTTTCCGTCATGAGCCAGAGCGACAGCCACAGCAACGACGACCGTAAGATCACCAACCCGCCCACCCTGCACGACCCCACGCCCTTCGGCTACAGCCATGCCGTGTCGGCGCCGGGCGAACCGGTGTTCCTCGCGGGTCAGTACGCCTCTGACCCGTCCGGCGCCCCCGTGCCCGGCGACTTCGCAGCTCAGGTGGAGCTGGCCTTCGACCGTCTGGAGGCGGCGCTGGCCGGGGTGGGTCTCGGGCTCCGCCACGTCGTACGGTTGGGCACGTTCGTCGTCGACCACGACCCCGGCAGGCTCGAGATCCTGGGCAAGGCCCTGCACGGCCGCTTCGGCGAGCGGCTGCCCTCGCAGACCCTGAGCGGGGTGGCCTCGCTCGCCCTGCCGGGCATGCTGTTCGAGGTCGACGCGATCGCCGTACGGCCACCCCGGAGCGAGGACCTGTCATAGGGCGTGTATCGAGTCATGATCGATGTGACTGCTTGAGCCCGCCCCGAGGCGCCCGCCGGCGTGGGAGAGGGGCACGTCGACGTCATGCGTTTGGCCGGGAACCAGATCGTCACCGGTGCTTCTCGGGGTACCACCGTCTGGCCGAGCAGGGCTCGCGGTGGCGCGCCCTCATCTCGGCTGTGGCGAAAGTGCGTTGACGTTCCTCGGGCGGTGGTCAATCATCGCTGCTCATGCTTCGAAGTGAGATTTGGGATGAACAGGCCGCTCAGGGCTATGACTCCCCTGGGACCGGCATGTTCGCACCGGAGGTGCTGGGGCCGACGGTGGACCGCCTGGTGGAACTCACCGAGGGTGGCAGGGCGCTGGAGTTCGCCATCGGGACCGGACGGGTGGCAGTGCCGCTCGCCGAGCGGGGAGTCTCGGTCAGTGGCATCGAGCTGTCGAAGCCGATGATGGATCAGCTCCGCACCAAAGCGGACGAGACGGCCATCCCGGTGGTTGTCGGCGACATGGCCACTGCGCGAGTCCCGGGTGGGTTCCAGCTCGTCTACCTCGTCTACAACACCATCTCGAACTTGCTCACGCAGGCCGGGCAAGTCGCTTGTTTCCGAAACGCCGCACGCCACCTCGAGCCAGGCGGACGGTTCGTCGTCGAGCTGTGGGTACCCGAGGTTCGCAAGTTGCCTCCAGGTCAGCAGGCCGTGGTCTGGGAGTCGGCCTCGGGCTATATCGGGCTCGACACCTACGACGTCCTGCGCCAGCAGGTCGTCTCGCACCATTTCCGGTTCGACGCCGAGGCCGGCCGTGAGGCCCGGCTGTTCCGCAGCCCACACCGTTACATCTGGCCGAGCGAACTTGACCTGATGGCCGAGCTGGCCGGAATGACGCTGGAGTCCAGGCACGCCGACTGGGCCGGAGCGGAATTCACAGCAGAGTCGCGTTCCCACGTCTCCGTCTACCGGACGGCCGCCTCGCTCTGACCGGGCAAGTCACCGATGTCAGCGGCTCGTGACTGTCAGATCACGCGCGTCTGTCGGGCTGTACTGACTCGGGGTGCGGGTGAGGTCTTTGAGCCAGATCATCGAAGCCCGCTGGTACAGCCCTGCGAGGTAGCTGCGGGGAGTCCTGTCGCACCGGGTGGCGATGCCCCGCCAGGCGTCCCAGGAGGGCGGCCGCACCGGACTCCTGCGGCTTCTCTCGCCACTGCCCGCCCGTCCTGAACCGCCAGATCCCGCCCTCGAACTGCTGCCGCAGCCGGTCGGGATACGGGCCGTACTCGCCGATCGGTAGGTACGGCCCGACGAACTCCCGCTCCAAAACGGTCAGTTGCACTGGTGTCACGCAAGACGACCTACCGGATCGCGCCTCGCGGCGAGGGCGAATCCCTCGGATTGATCATGACTCGATACGCGCCCTAGTTGCTCCTGCGCACTCCCGGCGAGACCGTCACCTTCGCCGCCGCCCAGAACACCGCGAGCGTCGCGAGTGCCATGCCGGCGACCAGGGTGGCGCCGCCCACCACCTTCTCGTAGTCGTGCTGGTAGAGACCGTCGACGATGTAGCGGCCGAGGCCACCGAGGCTGACGTACGCGGCGATGGTCGCCGTCGAGACGATCTGGATGGCCGCCGAACGCAGGCCGCCGAAGATCAGCGGGAGCGCGACGGGCAGTTCGACGCGCAGCAGGATGCCGGACTCCCCCATGCCCATGCCTCGCGCGGCGTCCACGGGCGACGGATCGACGGAGCGCACCGCCTCATAGGTGGTGACCAGGATCGGCGGGACGGCGAGGACGACCAGCGGGATCATCACGGGCAGCATGCCGAACCCGAGCACGATGGTCGTCACCACCAGCAGACCGAAGGTGGGCAGCGCCCGGCCGGCTGTCGCAACAAGAGAAAGGACGTTTCCGCCCCGCCCGTAGTGACCGGTCACCAGGCCGATCGGCAGCCCGATCGCGGCGGCGAGGGCAAGCGCTTCCAGGGAGTACTGGACGTGTTCCCACACGCGGGTGGGAATTCCGTCGTAACCGTGCCAGTGTGCGCTGTCGCTGAAGAAGGCGCTGACGAAATTGATGACGTTCACCGGGCTGCGTCCTCCAGGGCGGGCACGGCCGGATCGGGCCGGACCCCGGCGGGCCTGGACTTTCCGCCGCGCGCGCCGCTCGGCATCCAGGGGGTGAGCAGGATGCGTACGACGACCAGCAGGGCGTCCGCGAGCACCGCCAGAGCGGCGCTGGTGATCACGGAGTTCCAGGCGAGTTCGGGCCGGTTGTAGATCTGCGCGTCGTGCAGCAGGTTGCCCAGCGCGCCCTGGTTGCCGATCAGCATGCCGACGCTGACGAGGCTGATGCTGGACACGGTGGCGACCCGAAGTCCGGCGATGATGGCCGGCACCGCGATCGGCAACTGGACCTGGATGTAACGGCGTACGGGTCCGAAGCCCATCGCGGTCGCGGCGGCGAGGGTCTCCTGCGGGACCGAACGGACGCCGTCGACGATCGCCGGGACGAGCACCACCAGGCTGTAGATGGTGAGCGGGATCATCACCGTCAGTTCGGTCTGCCCCGTGTAGTCGATGAGGACGACGAAGAAGGCCAGGGACGGGATGGCGTAGAGCACGGTCGTCACCCACAGCACGGGCGGGTACAGCCAGCGCAGCCGCACACACAACTGGGCCAGCGGGAGCGCGAGCAGCAGCCCGCCCAGCACCGGCAGCAGGGCCTCGCGCAGATGGAGCCCGATGAGGCCGAACCAGTCGTGCTGGAGGTCGCTGGGGATGTCGAAGAAGCGGTTCACCGGATGACCTTCTGGGCGGCCCCCTCGGGCGAGGCCTGCTCCTCACGGCCTGCCGCGTGGGCGCCGCGGATGGCCTCTCCGATGGCGGTCTGGGAGACCACTCCGGCGGCCCGGCCCTCGGCGTCCACGGCGACCGCCCAGCCGGTGGGCGACAGGACCGCACAGTCGAGGGCCGCGCGCAGCGAGTCCCGTTCGGCGACGAACGGCCGCCCGTACGGCAGCAGTCGGTCGGCGTCGACCCGTCCGGCCCTCAGCGCGCCGGGCTCGCTCCAGCCGAGCGGACGGCCGTCCAGGCCGGTGACGAGGAGGTAGGGGGCGTCGGTCGCGCCCCGTGTGGCGATCTGCTCGGCCGTGGAGTCGATCGCGACGATCGGCGTGGTGAGCAGTTCCAGGCCGGCGGAGGAGAAGAAGGACAGGCGCCGGATGCCCCGGTCGGCGCCGAGGAAGTCCTCGACGAACGCGTCGGCGGGGTCGGACAGCAGCTCGGCCGGCGGCGCGAACTGGGCGAGCCGGCCGCCGGTACGCAGCACCGCGACCATCGTGCCGAGCTTCACGGCCTCGTCGATGTCATGCGTGACGAAGACGATGGTCTTGCCCAACTCAGCCTGGATGCGCAGCAGTTCGTCCTGAAGACCCTTGCGGACGACGGGGTCGACGGCGGAGAACGGCTCGTCCATGAGCAGTACCGGCGGATCGGCGGCGAGTGCGCGGGCCACGCCGACGCGCTGCTGCTGGCCGCCGGAGAGCTGGTAGGGGTAGCGCTTGGCGAACGAGGCGTCGAGCCCGACCCGTTCCATCAGCTCGCGTGCCCTCGCGCGGGCCTTGTCCTTGCTCCAGCCGAGCATCCGGGGCACGGTGGCGATGTTGTCGACGATCGTCCGGTGCTGGAAGAGCCCGGCGTTCTGGATGACGTAACCCATGGACCGGCGCAGGGTGTTGACCGGCTGCTGACGGCTGTCGACGCCGTCGATGAGGATCGTGCCCTCGCTGGGCTCGACCATCCGGTTGATCATCCGCAGGGTGGTCGTCTTGCCGCAGCCCGAGGGGCCGACGAGGACGGTGATCGCACGGTCCGGTATGTCGAGGGCGAGCCGGTCGACCGCCACCGTGCCGTCCGGGTATCGCTTGGTGACTGAATCTATCCGTATCAAAGCGCCGAATACCCTTCGGGTCTGGCAATTTCTGCCCGCTCTCGCTACGAGTTCGGGCCGTTGCGGAGAGAGTCTAGACCGCTTACCAGATCAGCAGTCCGCCACCGGCCTCCTGCGCGTACCGCGCGCTCGCCTCGATGCCGTCCAGGCGGCCGGAGATGTGGTGGCGGTGACTCTCGACCGTCCGGTCGGGCGGACGGGTCTCGGCGGCGAGACGCTCCGAGCAAGCGCGTACCAGAACGATTTCCGCCAGAAAGGCGGGGATCTCGTCCGGAGCGACGACATCGCCGTTGTGCACGCTCACCAGCGCCGGCAGGAACCGGGCGCCGATCCGGCGGACGGCCCGTGATCCCCAGACCGTCCTGCGCCACGACTCCGGCCCGGCCAGGTCCATGCCGTCGGGCCGACCGTCCCGCTCCCCGGTCAGGATGTCGAGGTCACCGTCGTCCGCCACCAGGAACACCTCACTCGTCAGGCTCATACCGCCGGTGGAGCACGCCACCCGCACCTGGGTGAAAGGGGTTTCCGCTGTGCGCAACCTGTGAGTCCGCTGATTCTCACTCTTCCCTCAGGACCGGCTCAGGGATCCCCCAGACATGGCCCCGATCGTCATGACCATGAACGAAACGAACGCGGGAGGCGTCCGGCAGCGGTCGGTCGAGATCGTGGTGCCGGTGTACAACGAGGCACACGTCCTCGCCGAGAGCATCGGCCGTCTCCACGCACACCTCGAAGAGTCCTTCCCGTTCCCGTTCCGCATCACGATCGCGGACAACGCCAGCACGGACGCCACCTGGTACGCGGCTACCGACCTGACACTCCGTCTCCCGCACGTGCATGCCATGCGCCTGGAGGAGAAGGGCCGGGGCCGCGCCCTGAAACACGTGTGGAAACGCTCCGGCGCGGACGTCGTCGCCTACATGGACGTGGACCTGTCGACGGGCCTGGAGGCGTTCCTCCCCCTGGTCGCCCCGCTGCTGTCCGGCCACAGCGACCTCGCGATCGGCAGCCGGCTGCACCGCCAGGCGGCCGTGGTCCGGGGCGCCAAGCGGGAGTTCGTCTCCCGCTCCTACAACCTCCTGCTCAAGGCCGGCCTCGGCGCCCGGTTCTCGGACGCGCAGTGCGGCTTCAAGGCGGTCCGCGCCGACGTCTTCCGCGCGCTCGCCCCGCACATCGAGGACACCGCCTGGTTCTTCGACACCGAACTGCTGGTCCTGGCCCAGCGCAACGGGCTCCGCGTCCACGAGGTGCCGGTCGACTGGACCGACGACACCGACAGCCGGGTCGACATCGTCCGCACGGCCGTCGACGACCTCTTGGGCATGGGCCGGATGCTCCGCTCCACCCTCACCGGCCGAACCCGCGTCCCCGGCGTACCCCGCCGTACGAGCACCCCCCAGGTGCCGGCGGCACGCACGAGCACCCCCGTCGCCGTCCTGCCCACCGGGGCGAACACCCACCTGGAGTACGCGTCATGACGACACTCGCCCCGCCGCCCGCCCCCGTCGGCGAGGACGGCGCCCGCCACCGGTCGGCCCCGGCCGCCGACGGCGGACTCGCCTCCCGCGCCCGGCGTCTGTTCACCGGCGCACCCGAGGACCCGCGCTGGGCCCGCCCGGCCCTCTGGGCGATCCTCGTCCTGGCCACCGCCCTCTACGCCTGGAACCTCTCCTCGATCACCGGCAACACCTTCTACGACGCGGCCGTCTACAGCGGCACCAAGAGCTGGAAGGCGTTCTTCTTCGGCGCCTTGGACGCGGGCAGCTTCATCACGGTCGACAAACCGCCTTTCGCCCTGTGGGTGATGGGCCTGTCTGCCCGTGCCTTCGGGTACGGCACCTGGCAGTTGACGCTGCCGATGGTCGCCGTGGGAACCGGTTCCGTCGCGCTTGTGTACCGGCTCGTCAAGCGGGACTTCGGCGCGGCGGCGGCGACGATCTCCGCGCTGGCGCTGACGCTCACCCCGATCACGGTCGCCATCACCCGGGACACCAACCCCGACCCGATCCTCGTCTTCCTGATGCTGCTGGGCGCGGCCGCGCTGCTGAAGTCCGTGCGCACCGGCCGGCTGCTGCCCCTGGTGTGGTCGGGTGTCGCCATCGGTTTCGCGTTCAACACGAAGATGATGCAGGCGTACGTCGTCCTGCCCGCGTTCTTCCTGGTGTACCTGTGGGCCGCGAACGCCTCGCTGGGCAAGCGCATACGCAACCTTGCCGTCGGCACGGTCGCGCTGATCGTCTCCAGCGCCTGGTGGATGGTGGTCGTCGATCTGATACCGGCCTCGTCCCGCCCCTACATCGGCGGTTCCACGGACAACACGGTCTGGGACCTCGTCATCGGCTACAACGGTTTCGGCCGTATCTTCGGGGCGAGTTCCTCGGTGGGCTCGCAGGGCAACGGCGCCAGCTTCGGCGGCGAGGCGGGCCTGTACCGGATGTTCAACGACACCATGGGCGGCCAGATCTCCTGGCTGATCCCCTTCGCGGCGATCGCGCTGGTGGCGGGTCTCGTCCTGCGCGGCCGGGCGCCCCGTACGGACGCCAGGCGTGCCGCGCTGATGCTGTGGGGCGGCTGGTTCGTCCTGCACTACCTGACCTTCGCCCTCGCCGAGGGCACCTTCCACCCGTACTACGTCACCGCCATGGCACCCGGTATCGCGGCCCTGACCGGCGCGGGCGGCGTCATGCTCTACAACGCTTTCCGTAACGGCTCCGCGACGGTGGGGGTCTCCCCGGCCGAGCGAAGCCGGGACCGGGGGATGGGCTGGGCGCTGCCGGTAGCGGTGGCGGCCAGCTCGGTGTGGGCGGTCTTCCTGCTCCAGCGGGTCTCCGGCTCCGGAACGCTGTACACGGTCGCCGAGGTCGTGGCCGGTGTGGCGGGGGCGGCCTCGGTGATCGGACTGCTGGTCGCCCGGTTCACGAAGCGGCAGCGGCTGATGGGCGTCGCGGCGCTGGCGGCGGTGGTGGCGCTGCTCGCCGGCCCGGCCGCCTACTCGGCCTCGGCGGCGACCTCCAGCACCAACGGCACCAACCCGACGGCCGGGCCGAGCACCGGCGGTATGGGCGGCATGGGCGGTGGCGGCGGCCAGCGGCCCGGCGGGACCGCCGACGGGCCGGGAACCAACTCCGGTGATGCGCCGAGCGGTTCGGGCGACGGCCAGGAAACGGGCCAGCCTCCGTCGAACAGCGGCAGCTCCACGGACGACGGCGGCTCGACGGGGTCGGGTACGACCGACTCCGGCACCGCGGAGTCCGGCTCGACCGGGTCGGGTACCACCGAGTCGGATACGGCGGGGTCCGGCAACGCCGACGGTCGCACCGGTGGGGGCATGGACGGCGGTACCCAGGTGTCGTCCGCGATGATCACGTACCTGAAGAAGAACCAGGACGGCGCCACCTGGCTGGTGGCGGTGGCCACCGACCAGACGGCCTCCTCGGTCATCCTGGAGTCCGGTGAGCCGGTCATCTCGATGGGCGGCTGGTCCGGCAGCGACAACGCGATGACGCTGGCCAAGCTGAAGAACCTCGTGAAGGCGGGCAAGCTGCACTACATCGTCGTCGGCGACAGCGGCCAGGGCTCCACGAACTCCGAGATCTCCACCTGGGTCAAGGCGAACGGAACAGCCGTGTCCGACTACAGCGGTCTCTACCGCCTGGACGCGTCGGACGTCGGCTGAGAACCACGGCACAACGGAACAGGAGAGGCGGGCCGCCGGTGGAACCGACGGCCCGCCTTCCGCATGCCCTGAAACCTTCGTGAAACCGCTTCAGAGCGGGCTGCCACCGAAGCGAGCCACAACCGGAGCAACCCGCTCAGCGACACCGGCGCTGACGACGCGCCTGCGGCCGACGTCCTCGCCCCGACGTCCAGGCGAGAACCGTCGCGCCCCAGCCGAGCAGCCACAGGGCGGCTCCCAGGGCCGCCGCCCCGACGCTCACGCGGCCGCTGCCCCCGCCGTCGGGAAACCGCCGCTGCGCAACACGCGTCCGCCGGGCAGTACGGCGTACACCTCGCAACCGTCCCGCGCGGCCGCCCACTCGACGCCGTCCGCGCCCAGGGCGAAGGCGGCCGTGGCGACGGTGTCCGCCTCGGTCAGGGTCGGGGCCACGACGGTGAGGCTGTCGAGGCCGGTCACCGGCCGGCCGGTGCGGCCGTCGAGGATGTGGTCGCCGCGCTCGTAGCGAGCGGAGGTCGCGACGGCTCCGTCGGTGAGGTCGAGGACGGTGCACAGCCGGTCGGCGAACTCGGGATGCCGTACGCCGACCCGCCAGGGCCCGCCGGAAACGACCACGTCACCCCCGGCGTTGAGGCAGAACCGGCTGAGCCCGGCCCCGGTCAGCAGCTCCGCCGCGCGCTGCACGGACCAGCCCTTGACCACCGCGCAGGGGTCCAGGCCGCGGCCGGGCAGCCGGATGTCGAAGGCGCCGCCGGTGGCCAGCCGATACCGCTCGCAGATGTCGAGCACCTCCACGAGGTCGGCGCTCAGCTCGTCGGCCGACAGCTCACCCCGGCCGTACCGGGAGACCTCGCTGTCGGCCTTGAACGGGCTGAAGCGTGCGTCGACCTCGCGCAACCACGCGAACACGTCGTCCCCGGTCCCGTCGGGGACGACGGTGTCGTCGACCCGCAGCGAGACCGGGAACCCCATGACGTGTTCGACGCGGTTCACGTCAGGCGCCCTTCGCGTCGATCGCGGCCTGGAGCGACTCCTTGTAACCGTCGCTCGTGATGGTCGCGCCGGAAACGGTGTCGATGTCCGCACTCTGCGCGGTAAGCGTTTCGGCAATCAGCTTCGGCACCGCCGCGGTCGTCTGCGGATGATTCGGCTGCTTCAGCATCTCCACAGCCGTGATCTTGTCGCCGTCGTAGGTGATCCGGACCTGGACGTCGCCCTTCTCCGTGGCCACGGTCGTACCGGTGAACGTGGTCGATCCCGAGGAGCCCGAGGCCGACGTGGAGGAGGACACGGAGGGCGTCGAGGCGGCCTCGGTGGTGGATGTCGTACCGGTCGAGGGCTCGTAGCGCCAGACCGGGATCAGACCCGCCACGGAAAGGACCAGGACAGGGATTACTCGCTTCACGATGTCTCTCATCCCGCCAGGCTGAAGCGTTCGAAGTGGATCTGCGGCTTGGGCACGTCCAGCTCGCGCAGGGTGCCGAGGACTGCGTTCATCATCGGCGGCGGCCCGCACAGGAAGACGTCCCGCTCCGCGATGTCCGGTACGAGCGCGGCGAGTTCACGCGGCGCCAGTCGGTCGGGCACCGGCGGCCCGGTGACCAGGTGCAGCTCGGCGCCCTTGGTCAGGGCGAGTTCGCGCAGCTCGTCGTAGAGCACGGCGTCCCGCTCGCCGGCCACCCGGTAGATGACCACCGCGTGCCCGTCGATCTCCTCGAGGAGCGCCCGGATCGGGGTGACGCCGACACCGCCGGCGATGAGCAGGGCCTCGGGCCGGGTGCGGTGCATGGCGGTGAACGCGCCGTAGGGGCCCTCGGCGAAGACGCGGGTGCCGGGCTCGAGGTGGCGCAGTCCGGCGGAGCCGTCGCCGGCCGCCTTCGCGGTGAGGCGCAGCCTGGTGCCGTCGGGCGCGGCCGACACGGAGAAGGGGTTCGCCTGCCACCAGCGGTCCTTGGTCAGGAACCGCCACAGGAAGAACTGGCCGGCCCGGGCGGGCAGCCGGTCCAGGTCACGACCGGTGATGTAAACGCTTACGACGTTGTCGGCCTCGGGGACGACGGCCTCGACGCGCAGCTGATGGCGCCAGTTCCGCCACAGCGGCAGAACCAGCCGGCCCAGCAGCACCGAGCCGAGGGCGACACCCCACACCGCGTACCAGTACGCCGTGGCGGCGGACGACGCGGTGAAAGTCGTCCCGACCGCGACCTGGTGCGTGAAGGCCAGCACCACGGCGACGTACGTGTACAGGTGGATGAAGTGCCAGGTCTCATAGGCAAGGCGCCGACGGGCCCAGCGGCCGGAGACGCCACCGATGACCAGGATCAGCACCATCGCGACAGCGGCGCGCAGCACGCCCTCGACGGTCTCGGCCAGGTCGACGAGCTGGCTCACCGGGTTCATCGACGATGATTCGGCGTAGCCGAAGGTGATGAACACCATATGGCCGACCAACATCCACAACAGGCTGAAACCGGTCCAGCGGTGCCAGTTGGTCAGCCGGTCCATGCCGATGCGGCGGTCCAGCCAGGGCAGCCGGGCCACCAGCAGCAGTTGGAACGCCATGAGCAAGGCGCTGTAGAGGCCGGCGAAGCGGCCGATCACGACGAGCGCGTTGGAGGCGAAGCCCGCCTGGACGGCGAAGAGGGTCACGACGGCCGCGTTCGCGGCAAGCACGGCGTACAGGCCGGTGCGGGCCACTACTTTGGGACGTATCGCCGTGGGGGGTACGGGAGGCGATTGGACGGTCGTCACGGACGGAAACTCCTAGATCGGGTCCTCAGAACACAGAGCTTGTCCGTGCTTCGCTGTCGTTTTCCTGTCGTTCAACTTTCAAGATCTTATCGATTCGCGCGCACGCGAGACGCGGGTCTGGCGCTGCGGGGTGCGTGGCGCACTATGAGCAGGTGGAAAAAGTACGACTCCTTGTTGTGGACGACGACCCGCCGATCGCCGATCTCGTGGCGACGGTCGCCCGCTACGAAGGCTGGGACGCGGTCACCGCGAACTCGGGTGCGGAGGCGCTGCGCCGCGCCGCCGACTTCCACCCCGACATCGTGGTGCTCGACCTGATGCTGCCCGACATCGACGGCTTCGGCGTGCTCGACCGGCTGCGGCACAGCGGGACGATGGTGCCGGTGGTGTTCCTGACAGCACGCGACGGGGTCGCCGACCGGGTCGCGGGGCTGACCCGGGGCGGGGACGACTATCTGGTGAAACCGTTTGCCGTGGAGGAGCTGATGGCCCGGCTGCGGACCGTGCTGCGGCGCAGCGCCGGTCCCGGTGTCCAGCGCTCCGTGCTGCGCGTGTCGGACCTGACCATGGACGAGGACACCCGGGAGGTCCGGCGCGGCGGAAAGCTGCTGACGCTCACCCCCACCGAGTACGAGGTGCTGCGCTATCTGATGCGGAAGTCGCCGACCGTGCTCACCAAGGCTCAGATCCTCGACCATGTGTGGGAATACGGTTTCGGCGGCCGTTCCAACGTCGTCGAACTGGTCGTCAGCCGACTGCGCCGCAAGCTCGACACGACGGGCGACGACCCGCTGATCCAGACGGTGCGCGGTTTCGGGTACGTGATACGGCAGGCGGCCGAGTGATCGGCCGCTTCCGGCACGCGTACCGCAGACTGCGGCTCGGCACCCGGCTGGCGCTCGGCCTGGGCGCGCTGTCGCTGGTCGTGTTCGCGGTGGTCGGCGCCACGCTGACCATGTACATGCAGGACTATCTGAACCATCAGCTGCGTGACCAGATCAAGCTGGTCCAGGTCGTGCAGTCCAAGGACGCCAAGGCGCACGGCATCGTGGAGCGCAAGCCGTACTACGGCTGGTACACGGCCGTGTACGACGTCTCCGCGGGGTCGGCCGTGCTGCGCAAGCCCGCGGACGTGCCTGCGGACACCACGGCGCTCACCGCCCTGGCCCGGCGGATGGAGGATGTCGACGCCGACGTCACCCGCACGGTACGGATCGACGGCGAGGGCACCTATCTGCTGCGCGCCTGCGAGGTCTCGCCCGGTGTCGTGCTGGTCAGTGCCGCGCCGACGGAGGACATCGACGGCACCGTGCGCCAGTTGATCACCATGCAGGTGGTCGCCTTCGGCCTCGCCCTGCTCGCGCTCGTGGTGTTCGGCCGACGGATGCTGAAACACGGTCTGAAACCGTTGAGCGACATGGCGCACACCGCGCACGGCATCGCCTCGCACGACCTGAGCGAGTCGGCTTCCCGGCTGCATCTGCGCGCGGACGCCCCCGGCGGCGGTCCGGAGGTCGAGGAGCTGCGCACCGCCTTCAACACGATGTTGCAGCACATCGACGACTCCCTGGCGGTGCGCGCGGAAGCCGAACAGCGCCTGCGCCGCTTCGTCGCCGACGCCTCGCACGAACTCCGCACGCCTCTGATGTCAGTACGCGGTTACGCGGACCTTTTCCAGTACGCGCCCGCCAACGCGCCCGAGGAACGTGACAAGCACCTGGCCCGGCTGCGCGCCGAGGCCGCCCGGATGGGCTTTCTCCTCGACGATCTCCTGCTGCTCGCCCGCCTGGACGCGGCCGAGGTCGAGACGCCCCTGCGGATGGAGAACGCCGACCTGGTGGAGCTGGTCGAGCAGGCTGCCGACGCGTTCCGCGCCAGTCACCCCGGCCATCCGCTGACGGTGTCCACCGGCCCGGTCGCCGTACCGCTGCGGATGGACCCGCACCGCGTCCGCCAGGTCCTGGACAACCTCCTCACCAACGCGGCCGTGCACACCCCGGCCGGCACCGCGGTCCGCGTCGAGGTCGCCGTCTCGCCGGACACGGCACGCATCCACGTCACCGACAAGGGCCCCGGCATCCCGCCGGGCGACCACGACCGCGTCTTCGACCGGTTCTACCGCGTCGACAAGGCCCGTAGCCGTGACCGCGGCGGCAGCGGCCTCGGCCTGTCGGTCGCCCGGTCCCTGGTGCGGGCACACGGGGGCACACTGGAGCTGGACGACATGGAGGGGGTCACGGTCTTCACGGTGACGCTGCCGAGGGGACCGGTCACGGCCGGGCGGGACGCCGCAGACCGGTAACGCGGTGACGCGGTGACGCGGTGACGCGGTGACGCGGTGACGCGGTGACGCGGTAACGCGGTGACGCGGTAACGCGGTAACGCGGTAACGCGAAGAATCGGTGATCCGGGAGGCTCTGCGCACGGCACGGCACGGCACCGCACCGCGCCCGCGGCAACCGCAACCGCAACCGCAACCGCAACCGCAACCGCAACCGCAACGATCAACGGTTGTGGAATGGCCTGGCACGGGAGCGAGTTGGTTTCCACAGAGCTGAGAAGAACTGAACTGGGCTGAGCTGCTCTTCCGACGTGGCGGAAACAATTTTCCTCACCCCCGTAGGCGACCGACCGGCGCGCGCGGAGAGGGCACCCCGTACTGCGGGCCGGTGAACCTCGGGGCGTGCCCGGGATGAACTCCGGGGGGTACGGGCAGAAATCCCACAGCCCCACCGCACCTCCCCCCGCCTCAGGGCAGCACGGCACCCCGCCTCACGGCACCGCACAACGCCTCACCGCACCTCGCCTCACAGCTCCAGCCGCACGGCATCCCGTATCACCGCACTGCGGTCGCCCTTCGGCCCGCGCTCCGTCGGCTTACGGACACCGCACCGTCACACCGGAGGGGAACGACTTCCCCGTCCCCTCCCCAGGCCCGATCCGTCTCACCGCCGCGCGCGGTCACGACGCGGAAGGACGACGTGCGCCGTGTCCCTGCTGCCCCTCGACGACCCCGCGTCCCCGCCGCCGCCCCGGCCCCCGCTCGCGGAAGACCGCCGCCGCCCCCTGGCCGCCACCGCCACCCGCCGGGCCCTCACCCTGTCCCCGGTCCTGCTGCTCGCGGTGTGGGCGGTGATCGACTGGCACGCCGTGCGAGACGGCACCGCCCTGCTCGCCACCGCCGACCCCTGGTGGCTGCTGGTCGGGCTCCTCTTCACCTGTCTGGGCTCGGTCGCCGCGGCCTGCGTCCGCCAGGGGGCGATCCCGGACCGGCTGCCACCTGGTCTGCTGGTGGCCTCCCAGATCGCCGCGGGCGCCGCGAACCACATACTGCCCGCGAGCATCGGCGCCCACGCGGTCACGGTCCGCTTCCTGCGACGCCAGGGCGTCGCACTCCCCCGCGCCACCGCCTCGATCGCCCTGTATTCCCTGGTCAGAGCTGTGGCCAAGACACCCGTTGTGCTGATCTTCCTGCTCGCCGCGCCCAGCGCCGTACCTCCCGCCAGGCTTCTCCCGGAGGGACGGACGCTGCTCCTGGCCGCCGCGGGCCTTCTGCTGGCCCCCGCGGCGACCGCGGCGCTACTCGTTCTCGTAAGGCCGCTGCGCGGCCCCGCCCTGAACTTCGTCCGTACGGCCCTCACCGATGCCCGGCGTCTGCACACCCGCCCCGCCCGCTTCCTCCCCCTGTGGGGCGGAGCGGTCGCGGCGCCGCTGATCCAGGCGAGCGTGGTGGCCTCGGTGGGAACGGCGCTGGGCCTGCCCCTGTCCTGGCCGCAGTTGCTCTTCGCGTTCCTCGCGGCAAGCACCGCGGCCGGCGCCGTCCCCGCACCCGGCGGTATCGGCCCGGTCGACGCGGCCCTGGTCCTCACGCTGGCCGGCTACGGCACCCCGCTGCCCCTCGCGACGGCGACGGTCATCGGCTACCGGGTGCTGACGGTGTGGCTTCCGCTGCTGCCCGGGATGCTGGTGCTCTCGGCGCTCGTACAACGCAAGCACCTGTGAGCCGTAAAGCCCTCGCCGCCAGCCTCCGCCGTCCGGCCTCGCCGTCAGCCCCTCCCGTCAGCCCTCGCCGTCCGTCGCCAGCCGCAGCGAGATGCTGTTGATGCAGTACCGCTGGTCGGTCGGGGTCGCATACCCCTCGCCCGCGAACACGTGTCCGAGGTGCGAACCGCACCGGGCGCACCGCACCTCGGTGCGCAGCATCCCGTGCGAGCGGTCCTCGATGAGCTCGACGGCGTCGGTGTCCTTCGGGTCGAAGAAGGACGGCCAGCCGCAGTGGGAGTCGAACTTGGTCTCCGAGGTGAACAGTTCGGCACCGCAGGCGCGACAGGAGTAGACGCCCTCGGCCTTGGTGTCGGTGTACTCACCGGTGAACGCGGGCTCGGTCGCGGCCTGCCGCAGTACGGCGTACTCGCCCGGGGTCAGCTCCGTCCGCCACTGCTCGTCCGGCTTTTCGACGTCGTACGACATGAGCCTCAGCCCCTTACTGGGAAAGACGGTCCAGAATGCGCGGGCCCAGGTCCGTCACGTCGCCCGCGCCCATGGTGAGAACGAGATCACCCGCCTTCGCCATTCCCGCCACGGCCTCCGGTGCCAGGTCCTTGTCGTGCACCGCGGTCACGTCCGCGCCCGCCGCCCGGGCAGCGTCGATGATCAGCTCGCTGGTCACGCCCGGGATCGGGTCCTCGCGGGCGGGGTAGATGTCGAGGACGACGGAGGCGTCCGCGAGGGCCAGCGCCTGCCCCATCTCCTTGCCGAGCTCCTGGGTCCTGGAGAACAGGTGCGGCTGGAAGAGGACGAGGATGCGGGCGTCGCCGACCGCCGCGCGCATCGCCTCCAGGTCGGCCGTCATCTCCGTCGGGTGGTGGGCGTAGGAGTCGATGACCTGGACGCCCGCCTCCTCGCCCTTGAGCTGGAGCCGGCGCTTGACGCCCGTGTACGCGGCGAGGGCGGGGGCCAGTTCCGCGGCCGGGACGCCCAGGGCGACGCCTGCGGCCAGCGCGGCGACGGCGTTGTGCGCGTAGTGGCGGCCGGGCACGGAGACCGTGAAGGTGAGCCGCTGCCCGTCGAGCAGCACGGTCACCTCGCTCTTCAGCCCCTGCGGGACGACGGACAGCACCCGCACGTCGGCGTCCTCGGCCTCGCCGTAGGTCACCACCCGCACACCCCCGACCCGCCGGGTCAGCTCCCGCGCGCCCTCGTGGTCGGCGGCGATCACCAGGGTGCCGCCGGGCACGATCTTCTGGGCGAAGGTCTCGAAGGACGCGTAGATCTCGTCCATCGAGGCGTAGTTCGCGTGGTGGTCCAGCTCGACGTTGAGGACGATGGCGACCTCGGGCGCGTACTTGTGGAAGCTGCGGTCCGATTCGTCCGCCTCGGCGACGAAGATCTCGCCCTCGCCGTGCAGCGCGTTGGAACCGGGCGCGTCAAGGTCGCCGCCGATCGCGTACGAGGGGTTGAGGCCCAGCTCGGACAGCGACACCGCGAGCATGGACGTGGTGGTCGTCTTGCCGTGCGTGCCCGCGACGGCGATCGGGCGCGTCCCGTCCATCAGCCGGGCGAGCGCGTCCGAGCGGTGGACCACCGGGATCCCCAGCTCGGCCGCGCGGGCCAGCTCAGGGTTGTCCGCGCGGATCGCCGACGACACGACGACACAGCTGGCGTCGTCGGCCAGATGGCCGGCGGCGTGGCCGATGTGCACGGTCGCCCCGAGCGCCCGCAGCGCCGCCGCGGTCTCGGACTCCTTGGCGTCGCTGCCGGCCACCTTCGCGCCGCGCTGAGCCAGGATCTTCGCGATCCCCGACATCCCCGCCCCACCGATGCCGATGAAGTGCGGTCGGTCCATGGCGGTAGGAAGGCCGGGTGCCATGCGTGTTCTCCCAGGGTGCGCTACGACGGTTCGGTGCGCCCCCACCCTATTGCGCGAGGCTCACCGCACCCACCCAGGGGCGCGGGGCCGTATGGATGGACGACCGCGCGGCGCGGGCGGGAGCAGCCACAGCGCATCCGCAGCCGCAGCCGCACCCGCACCGACCCATCACAGGAAGCCCGTCACAGGATCGCGCTCAGGCCTTGCTGTGGGAGAAGAGCTTCAGCACCGGGACCCCCACCTTGTGCCGCGCCCGGGAGGCCCAGTCCCGGTGGAAGAACTCCTCGACGTAGTGGGGGTCGGTCAGCACGATCACCTCGTCCGCCCCCGTCTCCGCCACCAGGGACTTCAGCGCGTCCAGCGGATGGTCCTCGACAAGGCGTCCGACCGCGTCGTGACCCGCCGCGTGCAGAGCCTGCAAGGACACCTCCAGGGCCCGTACGCCGAACCCCGTGGCCTCGTCGCCCTCGGGCGTCTCGCCCTCCCGCGCCGCCTCGTCCAGTTCGCCGAGAGCCACGTCGTCGATGGCCCGCAGCAAGCGGTCCGCCTGGTCGCCGCGTGGCTGGAGCAGCACCTGGAAGGTGACCGGCTCGTCCCCGTGCAAGGTGCTGACGAACTCCACGTCGGCGGACGTCAGGGCCTTCTCGATCATCAAAACGCTTGTGAACACCAGCGCCCCATTCTCCTTCGAGGACCCCCGTGGCCCTCTCTCCTCCGTGGGCCGTCGGCGGCCCTGCGGAAACCATCCTTCCCCGTGTGCGCACGGGGACTGCGAGATTCAGTGTGCCCGCCGGACGCCAAACGGAACGGTCGATTCCGCCCTTTCGGGACCGGCGGCGCCGATCGAACCCCTATCCGTATCACGGCCGTCGATACCTGCCGAACAGGAAACCCTCCTCCTCCAGGAGGGAGACCAGCGCGAATCGCCGGGGAACCGCGACCGACGGGCCGCCCGCGATCCGCTGCGCGTCACCGGCGGCGAGCATCGGGGAGACGGTCAGACAGAGCTCATCCAGCACCCTGGCGGCCACGAACTGACCCAGCAGGCGGGGCCCGCCCTCCGTCAGCAGCCGGGTGTGCCCGAGCCCGGCGAGCGCCCTGACGACCCGGTCCGGCTCGACGCCCGTGCCGTCACCGGCGATCACCACACGCGCGCCCGCCTTCTCCGCGGCCGCGACCCTGTCGGGGGCCGCCGCGGCGCCGGTCAGGATCAGGGTGGGGACCAGCGGCGAGGTGAAGAGGGGGAGCGAGAAGTCCAGGTCGAGGCTCGCGGTCACCACCGCGACGGCCGGCGCGGGACCCTGCCCGGCCGCCTCGCGCCGCGCAGCGAACCCGGCACGCGCGCGTGCGGGACGGTACCCCTCCAGACGTACCGTTTCCGCGCCCACGACCACCACGTCCGCCAGCCCGCGCAGCGTGCCGAAGATCCGCATGTCGGTGGCGGTGGAGATGGCCTGGGAGCGCCCGTCGTGCTGGGCGGCGCCGTCGAGCGTGGACACCATGTTGGCCCGCAGCCAGGGCCCCGGCTCGCCGGGTCCGGGCTCGGGGTACGCGTAGGCGTCGGCGAGCTCGTCGAGGCTCCACTCGCGGTCCTGGGCCGCCCCACCTCCTTCGCCGACGCCCTCGCCGGGGACCCCGGGCGGCCTGCCGCCGGAATCGGTCGTCGCTGTCTGGTCGGTCACAGGGAACAGCCGTCGCATGCCAGGCAGTCTGGCACGCCCCGTAGCATGGGGAACCGTGTCGTCCTCGTCCTCCGCCCCCGGCCTCAGCCCGATAGCCGACGCGGCCCCGGTGTCCCTCTGCACCCGCCAGCCGCATGTCCCCGCGGACCGGCTGGTCGCCGAGATGGTGCCGCCGCCACGCTTCGACTCGGTCCGTTTCAGCACCTACATCCCGGATCCGAACCAGCCCAGCCAGACCGAGGCGGTCGGCGTTCTGGAGGGGTTCGCGACCGGACTCGGCGGAGCGCACGCCACCGGCGGCGCGAAGCGGGGGTTCCTCGGCTTCGGCAGGTCCAAGGCGCCCAAGGTCCCCGCCGGGCCGCGCGGCGTCTATCTGGACGGCGGCTACGGCGTCGGCAAGACGCACCTGCTGGCGTCCCTGTGGCACGCCACCCCGGCGGAGCCCGCTCTCAAGGCCTTCGGCACCTTCGTCGAGCTGACCAACCTGGTCGGCGCCCTCGGCTTCCAGCAGACGGTACGGACCCTCTCCGGGCACCGGCTGCTGTGCATCGACGAGTTCGAGCTGGACGACCCGGGCGACACCGTCCTGGTTTCGACACTGCTCGGCAAGCTGGTCGAGGCGGGCGTCGCGCTCGCCGCCACCTCCAACACGCTCCCGGGCAGGCTCGGCGAGGGCCGGTTCGCGGCGGCCGACTTCCTGCGCGAGATCCAGGGCCTGTCCGCGCACTTCCGCGCGCTGCGCATCGACGGCGAGGACTACCGCCACCGCGGCCTGCCGGACGCGCCGGCGCCGTACTCCGACGAACAGGTGACGAAGGCGGCCTACGCCACCGAGGGCGCCTCGCTCGACGACTTCCCGCATCTGCTGGAGCACCTCGCCAAGGTCCACCCGAGCCGCTACGGCGCGCTGACGGATGGCCTGAAGGCGGTCTGCCTGACGGACGTGGGGGCGGTGCCCGACCAGTCCACGGCTCTGCGGCTGGTCGTCCTGGCCGACCGGCTCTACGACCGCGAGGTCCCGGTCCTGGCCTCCGGGCTCCCCTTCGACCGGCTGTTCAGCGAGGAGATGCTGAACGGCGGCTACCGCAAGAAGTACTTCCGCGCGATCTCCCGGCTCACCGCGCTGGCCCGCGACGCCAAACGACTCGTCGAACCCCACTAAACGATCTTGGCCGTCGGGTCAAGAGCCTGTTCGCGCCAAGAATCCCTCCCTTTTGAGGCGCACTTCATCTCGCAACGTCGAGTTAACCCTGCAAACAACCTTGCAGGGTTAACGTGTTTCTTGACCAGTGGTTGACCAACCGTTGGTCTGGACTAGAAACGTGAACGGACCGAAGGGGGGCGCATGTTCCGAGGTACGACGACCCGGACCGTCCTCTCGGTCCTCGCCGCCGTCCTGCTCGCCCTCCCGTTCTTCGCACCCGCCCCACCGTTCGCACACGCGCACACCGTGCGTCAGGTCGAGGCCAAGACCCAGCCCGGAATCAAACACTCCGGCAAAGCGATGCGCCACGAGGTCGTCACGTTCCGCGACTGCGGCCGCTCCGGCGGCCCCGCAGACCCGCTGCGCACCCGCGACCGCCACCGCGCCACCACCTCCGCGCCGGCCGCCTCGACGCCCCAGGAGCCCGAGCGCGCGCTGCTGGCACACGATCCCGCGGCCGCGCATCAGCCGCCCCGGCCCGGCGACGCCCACCACCGCCCGTCGAGATCCTCGGCGGCCCACTCTCCGGCGGCCCTCCAGGTCTTCCGCTGCTGAGAGAGCAGAGCAGAACAGCAGTCCCCCACCTGTCCTGTGTCCTGCACGTCCGACGCGCCCCCACGGCGCGCCAGGAGGAGTCACCACGTCATGCAGCCCCTCATCGACAACGCCCGTACGTTCGGACAGCGCCCTGAGGAGTTCGCCAAACTCGCAGACGGCCAGTCCCCCCAGGTCCTGTTCATCACCTGCTCCGACTCGCGGGTCGTTCCCGCCCTGATCACGGGCGCCCGTCCCGGCGAGCTCTTCGAGCTGCGCACCGCGGGCAACATCGTTCCCCCCTATGGCTCGGACCGCCCCACCGGCGAGGCGGCCACCATCGAGTACGCCGTGGAGGTGCTCGGCGTCCAGGACGTCGTCGTCTGCGGCCACTCGCACTGCGGTGCCGTCGGCGCGCTGGTGCGCGGCGACGACCTCGACGGCGTCCCCGCCGTACGCGACTGGCTCGCGCACGCCGCGGACGAACCGGGGACCGCCGACCCCGACGACCCCACGGTCATGCGGGCGGTGCAGAACCATGTCCTCGCCCAGCTGCTGCGGCTGCGCTCCTACCCGTGCGTGGAGAAGCGGCTGGCCGACGGCCGGCTGCGGGTGCGCGGCTGGTACTACGAGGTGCACACCGGCGCCGTACGCGAACACCGCGTCGACACCGACGGTTTCGAGGCCCTGTGAGCGCCGCGACGGGCCAGCGGCCCGCCGGGCGAATATCCCGGTTCCCCCACCTCAAGCAGGACTTCGCCGCCTCCCTCGTCGTCTTCCTGGTCGCGCTGCCGCTGTGCGTGGGCGTGGCCGTGGCCTCCGGCGTGCCGGCCGAGCTCGGGCTCGTCACCGGCATCGTCGGCGGCATCGTCACCGGTCTGCTGCGGGGCAGCTCGCTCCAGGTGTCCGGTCCGGCGGCCGGACTGACCGTGCTGGTCTTCGAGGCGGTGCAGGAGTTCGGCCTGCCCGCCCTCGGAGTGATCGTCCTCGCCACGGGCGTCCTCCAGCTCGCCATGGGCGCCCTGAAACTGGGCCGCTACTTCCGGGCCATCTCGGTCTCGGTCGTCGAGGGCATGCTGGCCGGAATCGGCCTGGTGCTGATCGCCGGTCAGCTGTACTCGATGGCGGGCGCCAAGGCGCCGTCGTCCGGCCTCGGGAAGATCACCGGACTGCCCGAGGCCGTCGTGGACGCGGTCGGCCGTACCTCCGCGCTGGCCTCGCTCGCGATCGGCGCCGGCACCATCGCGGTGCTCGTGTTGTGGAAGCGGTTGCCGGCGAAGGTGCGTACGGTGCCCGGCCCACTCGCCGCGGTGGGCCTGGCCACACTCGCCTCCCTGCTGCTGAACCTGCCCGTGGCCACGGTCGAGGTGCAGGGCCTGCTCGGTTCCGTCCAGCCGCCGTCGTTGAGCTCCTTCGGCGAGCTGGCACACGTCGGCCTGCTCGGCACGATCGTCGCGTTCACCCTGATCGCGTCCGCCGAGTCGCTTTTCAGCGCGGCTGCGGTGGACCGGCTGCACGACGGTCCGCGCACCGAGTACGACAAGGAGCTGATGGCACAGGGCGCGGGCAACGCGATCTGCGGGGCCCTCGGCGCGCTGCCGATGACCGCGGTGATCGTGCGCAGCGCGGCCAACGTGCAGGCCGGCGCGCGGACCAAGGCGTCCCGTGTCCTGCACGGCGTGTGGCTGCTGCTGTTCGCGGCCCTGCTGCCGAACGTGCTGGCGTACATACCCGTCCCGGCGCTGGCCGGCATCCTCGTGCACGCGGGCGCCAAGCTCGTGCCCGTGCGGGGACTCGTGGGGCTGTGGCGCGAGCACCGCGGCGAGGCGCTGATCCTGGTCGTCACGGCCGTGTCGATCGTCGTGGTCAGCATGTTCGAGGGCGTGCTGATCGGTCTCGCACTCGCCGTGGCCAAGACGGCCTGGGAGGCCTCGCACATCAGGCTGGAGATCGTCGACAAGGGCGCCGGCCCCGTCCAGGCCCATCTGTCGGGCAACGCGACGTTCCTGCGTCTGCCGAAGATCCTCGACAACCTGGAGGCACTCCCGCAGGACCGCCCCGTCGAACTGGACCTCTCCGGTCTGCACCATCTCGACCACGCCTGCCGTACGGCGCTGGAGACCTGGGCCGAACGGCACAGCGCGGTCGGCACGGAGCCGGTGAAGGTCACGGAACCCGTGACGACCGTGTAGCCCGCCCAGCCCCTGTCCGGCCCGGGACTCGGGGCGTGGCCCCGGGCCGGACAGCGGGCATATCGTTACAGGACAGACAGAAGCAGACGGAAACGCTCTTACGGTCCTCTTGCCGAGGAGGTCGTCATGCTCCAGGAGCTGCTGGGCGTCGCCGCGGCGGTCGCCGCAGGAGGCCTCGTGTACGTGGGGGCGGCTGCGCGGGTCGTCAAGCAGTACGAACGCGGGGTCGTCCTCCGGCTCGGCCGGCTGCGCGGCGAGGTCCGTCAGCCGGGGTTCACGCTGGTCGTCCCGGCCGTGGACCGGCTGCGCAAGGTCAACATGCAGATCGTGACGATGCCCATCCCCGCCCAGGAGGGCATCACCCGCGACAACGTGACCGTGCGGGTCGACGCGGTGGTGTACTTCCGGGTGGTGGATGCCGCCGCCGCGGTCATCAACGTCGAGGACTACCGCTTCGCCGTCTCGCAGATGGCGCAGACCTCGCTGCGGTCCATCATCGGCAAGAGCGAGCTGGACGACCTGCTGTCGAACCGGGAGAAGCTCAACGAGGGCCTGGAACTGATGATCGACAGCCCCGCCATCGGCTGGGGCGTGCAGATCGACCGGGTGGAGATCAAGGACGTGTCCCTGCCGGACACGATGAAGCGCTCGATGGCCCGGCAGGCCGAGGCCGACCGTGAGCGGCGGGCGCGGATCATCAACGCCGACGCCGAGCTCCAGGCGTCGAAGAAGCTCGCCGAGGCGGCGAAGGAGATGTCCGAGCAGCCCGCCGCGCTCCAGCTGCGGCTGCTCCAGACGGTGGTGGCGGTCGCCGCCGAGAAGAACTCCACCCTCGTCCTGCCGTTCCCGGTCGAACTGCTGCGCTTCCTGGAAAAGGCCCAGCAACCGCTCCCACAACAGCCACAGCCACAACCGCCGCTGCCGCCTGCACCGCCACCCTCCCCGAAGGACGTGGAGAAGTGACACGAGCTACGCGCGTGGTTCCCGGGGCGCACTCCGGGTGATAGACACAGCGGGATCACAGTTCCTGTCCGCCAGCAGGAAGGTTTCCCCATGTCTGCGACACGACGTCAGATCCTCGCCGGTACCGGTGCCCTGGGAGTGGGTGCGAGCATCGCGTTCACCGGCGCCCTCTCCGATCTCTTCGCGGGCACGGCCGCCGCGCAGGGCCTCGGCCACGACGGCTACGGCCCTCTCGTACCCGACAAGGACGGCCTGCTCGACCTTCCCGCGCACTTCCGCTACCGCGTCCTCTCCCGCGAGGGCGACCCGCTGCGCTCCGGCGAGGGCCCGGTGCCCTCGAACCACGACGGCATGACCGCCCTGCCGGGCCGGGGCGGCCGCGTCCACCTGGTCCGCAACCACGAGAACCGCCCCACGGCGAAGTTCCCCGTCCCCACGGTCGAGGGCCTGACCTACGACCCGGCGGGCAAGGGCGGCTGTACCGCCCTGACGCTGGACTCCCGGAACAACGTGCTCGCCGAGCGGGTGGCCATCGCCGGTACGGCCGTCAACTGCGCGGGCGGGCCCACCCCGTGGCACACCTGGCTGACCTGCGAGGAGACCGAGGACAAAGCCGGCACAAACGGTTACACAAAGGATCACGGCTTCATCTTCGAGGTCGACCCGTCCGACCCGCGCCGCAGCGGGGCCGTCCCGCTGACCACGATGGGCCGCTTCCAGCACGAGGCGATCGCCGTCGACCCACGTCTCGGAATCGTTTACGAAACCGAGGACGCGTTTCTGGAGCCGTTCGGCCTTTTCTACCGCTTCCTCCCGAAGAAACCGCTGGGCGGGGCAGGCTCGCTGCGCGCGGGCGGCCGCCTCCAGGCGATGCGTGTTCCCGGCGTGCCGGACCTGTCCTCGATCCAGGAGACGGGCGCCACCTTCGACGGCATCGAGTGGGTCGACGTACCGGACCCCCTCGCCGTCGAAACCCCGGTCCGCCTCCAGGACTTCGGCCCGAAGGGCATCACCCACGCCCAGAAGCTCGAGGGCTGTTACTGGGGCGGGCGGTGCGTGTACTTCGTTTCGTCGTTCGCGCGCGGCTCGGACGGCTCGGCGGCCGACCACTTCGGCCAGATCTGGCGGTACGACCCGAAGGTCCGCCGCCTCACCCTCGTCATCGTCTTCGGCCCGGACACGGACATCCAGCTCCCGGGCGAGTCCCCGGACAACATCTGCCTGGCGCCCAGCGGCGGCCTGATGGTCTGCGAGGACGGCAACGGCGCCCAGCACGTCTTCGGCGTGACCAGGGGCGGCGAGGTGTACGCGATGGCGCGGGGCCGCCAGAACATCGGAACGCCGCAGGCCCCGGAGTGGGGCGAGTTCGCCGGCGTCACCTTCTCCCCCGACGGCGACACGATGTACGTCAACTGCTACACCCCAGGGACGACCTTCGCCGTCACGGGGCCCTGGCGGCGCTAGGGGCTGTCCTGGCGATCATGAACGGGGCCGGCTGACGAGTGCTGCGGCGGGGACGGTGCCGAGGGCGACGTAGGCGCGTTTGTCGTATCGGGTCGCGACCGCGCGGAACTGTTTCAGCTTGTCGATCGCCCGCTCGACAGCGTTGCGCTCGGCGTACCACTCCTTGTCGAAGCCGGGTGGCCGGCCACCGGTGCTCCCGCGCCGCAGACGGCCGGCCGCTTGGTCGGCTTTCTCCGGGATGACGTGCCGGATCCCGCGTCCACGCAGGTGGGCGCGGGTGCGACGGTTGCTGTAGCCCTTGTCGGCGCTGACGCTGTCGGGTGTCGTGCGAGGCCGGCCGTTGGCCGGGCGGAACACCCGGATCCGTTCCACGACAGCTTCGAGCTGGGTACAGTCGGCCCGCTGACCGGGCGTCAGGACGACCGAGAGCCCTTCGCCCTTGAACAGCGGCACCGGCACCGCGCAGTGTCCCCCAGTGCAGCGGCAGCCGCCGGCAGGTGCGCCTTTAGCCCGTGAACAGCAGGCCCGCAGCCTGCCCGCAGCCGCGCGATGTCCGCAACCCTGGGCCAGTGGCGCCCGCAGGAGCGCGCGCACCGGCGACAGATGCGTCACAAGTGCGCGATTTACGCGTTCGGGTCCCAGTCTGCGAGCTGCTCCATGGGCTCGGTGTCGCCGGTGGTCTCCAGGCCGTCGAGCGGGACGCGCGCGTAGAAGTAGAGGACCAGTTCGCTCGCCGCGCCTCGCATCGCCATGTCGCCCGGCTCCGCGTCTGCGGCGAGGTCGTCGCAGCGGACGCCGTCGGCGTCGAGGGTCAGGCGCCAGCAGCGGCCCTCGGTCGTGTGCAGGTCGATGGTTGCCGGCTTGAACGGCCAGGGGACGGTCGTCGCCGAGACGGTCGTCAGGAACTCGTCGACGCCCTCGACCGCGACGTCCGTCGGCAGCGGCTGTGCGGCGCCCTGGGTGAGCTGGGCGTCGTAGGTGTGGACGGCGAGCTCCTGGATCTGGTGCCGGGCCACGGCTCCGCTGTTCTCCGGGGCCTGCGAGCGGCCCCACCAGGTCCAGCAGCCGCGGTCCGGGCCGGCCTCGCGCATCGCGTCGAGCATGAGCTCGGTCGACTCGGCGAGCCAGGCGTCCAGGGCTTCGTGATCGCGGGGCGCGGTCGGGGCGCCCTTCGGGTCCGTCCTCGCCGGGGGCTCAGCGCCCGGGCCCGCCGCGACGATGGCGGCCTGGCGGCGGCGGCCGTCACCGAGGTGCTGCGCCAGTTCGCGCAGCGTCCAGTCCGGGCAGGTCGGGACCTGGACGTCGAGGTCGGGGGCGGACGCGATCGCAGCGCGGAACGCGGCCGAGCGGTCTTCGATCAGCCGCAGGACCTCGGGGAACTCCAAGATGTTTCGCACGGCGGTTGTGTATCACGGCGCTCCGGCCGCGGGGTAGCGAATTTGTCCGACACCGTCACCGCCGCAGCACTCGTCAGCTGGCTCCGCTCATGATCGCCAGGACGGCCCCCGGTCCGGATCCACGAGGTCAGGGGCCCCGCGCGGCCGGGCCCTGACCGACGTCCGACGTCCGACGTCCGACGTCCGACGTCCGACGTCCGACGTCCGACGTCCGGCTCCCGGCGTCCGGCTCCCGGCTCCCGGCTCCCGGCTCCCGGCGGGGCAGCTCCCGGCGGGGCAGCTCCAGGCGGGGCAGCTCCAGGCGGGGCAGCTCCCGGGCCGGTCGACCCCGATGTGACGTCACGGGAAACTCCGCTGAGGCGAACATTGCGCGCCCCGCCCGCCCGGGCGCTTCCCGGGGGCCGAGAGCCCGGGCGGGTGAACGACCGGAGGCGCGGTCAGATATCGCCATAAATGCTGGCGCAACCCTCATAACTTCATACGATGATCCTTCCCGTACGCCGCCTCGCCGCCCTCTGCGCTCTCGGGGCCGCGCTCGCCCCCCTCACCGCCTGCGGCACCCCCCACACATCACGTGCCGCGCGTCCGGCCGCCCCCGCGCACGCTTCCCTCGCCCCCGCCCGGCCCCCCACGCTGGCCCCCGGTCCGGCCGGTCTCACACCCGTGTTCAGCAACGCGCCCCGCACCGCCGGCAAGAGGGTCGCCCTCACCTTCGACGCCGACATGACCGCCGACCAGGGAGCCCGCGCCGCGGCCGGCGAACACTTCGACAACCCGGGGCTGATCGCGGCACTGCGCGCGCTGAAGGTGCCGGCCACCGTGTTCATGACCGGCCGCTGGGCCGAGGAGTACCCGGACCAGGCCCGCTCCCTCGGCCACGACCAGGGCTTCGAGGTCGCCAACCACTCCTACAGCCACTACGCCTTCACCGACGACTGCTACGGCCTGCCGACCGTCCCCGAGGAGAGGATGCGCGCGGATGTGGAGCGGGCGTTCACGGCCTTCCGCAAGGCCGGGGTACCGGACGCGATGCCCTACTTCCGTTTCCCCGGCGGCTGCTACGACCGGCGGGCGCTGCGCGCGGTGAGCGGCATGGGCGTGACCGCGGTGCAGTGGGACGTGGTGAGCGGGGACGCGTTCGCGACCGACGCGGACGCGGTGGCCCGGCAGGTGCTGGAGGGGGTACGGCCCGGCTCCGTCGTCGTCATGCACTGCACGCGCAGCGCCGCCCCGACGACCGAGCGGGCGGTGCGGGCGGTCGTCCCGGAGCTGCGCCGTCAGGGGTACCGGTTCGTGAAGGTGTCCGAACTGATCGGGGCGGCGAGCGGACGGCGCTGAACCCCGTACGCCCGACCGAGCCGACCCCGCAGGCCACCTGGACCCCGCGCGCGCCTCGCACGTCGGCCGGCGTTCGGACTCGTACGTCGTCATCGCTTACGTACGCTGGAGGGATGAGCGACGACAGTGACCGGGAGTACTGCCTGATCGACGCGACCACGCCGCCCAGGGCCGACGGGCCGCCGTACGCGGAGTGCGTGCTGTGCCGGAAGCCGACGGAGCATCCGGAGTCGTACAAGGGGATCACGCTGTGCCCGGTGTGCGAGTGGCAGGAGGCGCAGCGGACTGCGTGCTCGGGGTAACCGGTTGCCCAAAGTGCCCTTCTGTCCGCGGTCACCGCTTGCCCGCGGTCACCGCTCGCTCGCGGAGCCCGTGCACTCGCGGAGCCCGTTCGCTCCGCGCGACCGGATACTTTCCGGATGGGTAGCCGGTTACCTGCCCGCAAGCGACCGATTGCCGGCGGGTGCGCCGTCGACGGTGCCCAGCCGCTGATTCGAGATCGGTTACCGGGCGGCGTGATCGCCCCCCGGACGCGTAATCGGTTACCCGCGTGTGGTCGTCCCATCGACCCGTAACCGGTTACCCACGCGTGGTCGCCTCATGGACGCGCAATCGGTTACCGGCGCCCGCTCGCTCGCCGACCCCCACAATCGGTTACCTGGGCACATCACCGACGCCCGTTCGTTTCGCTGCTGCGTAAACCGCGTAACCGCTTGCCCGACCTCCGGCCTCCCCCCCTCCTCACGGCGATCTCCTCACCGCGATCGCCGTGACGTAAGCGCGCACGCCACGGCCGTCGCTACCGCGCTCAGTAGGGCTGCCGCGGCCACGGGCAGGAGCGGGACATGGATGGTCGCCGACTGGGAGCCGCTGACCAGGCCGCTCACCGCCGCCTGCGCCGGGGAACCGGTTACCACCAGCGCCAACAGGGTCGCCAGCAGCAGTGCGGGGACCGCGCGGCCGGGCGAGCGCAGCACGGGCCAGGCGGTGAGCGCGCCCACGGCCGCGCCGATCAGGGCGCAGGTCAGGACGGCGAGCAGTCCGGCGCCGGCGGCCTCCAGGACCGGCACGCGCTTGTCGTGGTTACCGCCGACGGGATCGCTGATGAACGTGACCGTCACCGTCGCCGTCGTACCGAACACGACGGCCGTGGTCAGCGCGACCAGGAGACAGGCCAGGTGCGCACGCCCGGGTCCGGCCGCCGCCGCGACGACGGTGCGGGCGGCCGGTGGCTCGTTGCTGACGCAGATCCGCACCAGCCAGGCCGCGACGGGCAGCAGGAACGCTGCCGTGTAGCCGAGCGAGTCCAGCAGCGGTTGACCTCCCTGCACGCCCACGCCCAGGAAGACGGCGTAGAGGAGGAACGGCGGCAGCCAGCGCTGCGAGCGCAGGAGCAGGGCGGTCTGATAGCGCAGGAGGGCGGTCATCGGTGGCGGCTCCCGTCCTGACGGACGCTCACCACGTGCCACGGCGGGCGGGCGGTCAGCAGCGCGCGGAGCAGGACGTCGGAGTGGGATGCGGGGACGGTGAGCCGGTGGGTGCGGTCGGCCGTCTCCTCGGTGGTCGTGGCCAGGCGGAGGGCCTCCGGTGGGAGCGGGGCGGTCGGGCCGCGCACCTCGATGATCATGTGCGGGCCGTCGGGGGCGGTGGCCGGTGCCGCTTCGGTACGGCGGTGGAGCGCGCCGTCGCGGACCGTGTACTCGGCGTCCGCCCGCCCGGCGAGGCGGCGGGGGTCGTGGTCCACGAAGACGACGGCCGATCCGGCGGCGGTCCGCTCGGCGACGGCACGTTCGAGTTCGGCGCGCGCGTCGTTGTCGAGTCCGGTCCAGGCCTCGTCCAGGATCAGCAACTCCGGTTCGGCGAGGAGCGCTTGTGCCACGGCGACCTTCTGGCTGCTGCCTTTGGACAGGCGGCTCATCGGGGTGTGGGCGTGTGCGGTGGCGCCGAAGCGGTCCAGCCAGTCGCCCGCGGCGCGCTCGGCCGCCGCACGGGACAGGCCGTGGACCGCGCCGAGGTGGGTGAGGTAGCCGAGGGCGGTGAAGGGGAGGGCGGCGGGGAAACGTTCGGGAACGTACGCGGTTCGGGGAGCGCCGGTGACCTTGCCCTCGGTCGGGGAGTCGACGCGGGCGAGGAGGCGGAGCAGGGTGGACTTCCCGGTGCCGTTGGGGCCCTCGATGCGGGTGAGGGTGGCGGGCGTCGGGTTCAGGTGCACGTCGCGGAACACCCAGGGGCCGCGCAGGCCGTAGCGGCGGCCCACGGCCTCCAGCCGTAGCTCACGTGGCATGCGGACCGTCCTTTCACTCGCGGCTGCGGGGATCTTCCACCTGGCAGACTGGAGGACGTGACCAGTGATCCGGCCGTTCCCGGCGACAGCCCTTTCCGTTCCGAGCGTTCGACACGGGACGAGGCGCCGCAGTTCGTCCTGCCCTTGGTGGTCCGTATCGAGCGTGCCGACCCGCCGGCGCGCACGGACGCGCTGGAGACGGCCGCGCGCGCCGTGCTGACCCTCCTCGCCGACGAGCGTGCGCTGGGCGAGGGCGAGTGGGCGGCGGACGTGCGGGACTGGCAGGACGCCCGGATCCGCAAGGTGGTGCGGCGGGCGCGGGGCGCCGAGTGGCGGCGGGCGGAGGCGCTGCCCGGCATCACGGTCACGGGCAAGGCGGCGGAAGTAAGGGTTTTCCCGCCTGTTCCGCTGGACGGCTGGCCCAAGGACCTGGCGAAGCTCCAGGTTTCCGGAACCGATCTCGAGGATCCGGAGCCTCCGGTCGGCATCGACCCGACGGCTCCGGTGATCTGGCAGAACCCGGAGGTCGGCATGTCCGCGGGCAAGGCGATGGCGCAGGCCGGGCACGGCGCGCAGCTCGCCTGGTGGGAGTTGTCGGACGCGGAGCGGACCGCCTGGCGCGAGGCGGGTTTTCCGCTCGCCGTGCGGACCGCGGATCCACGACGGTGGCGTGAGCTGACGGGGAGCGGGCTGCCGTTGGTGCGGGATGCCGGGTTCACCGAGATCGCGCCGGGCAGTTGCACGGTGGTCGCCGACCACCCGGCCCTGCGGGCCCGCTAGGTTCTGTCCGGCGGATCATGTGACTTTCTGACTGGTCGCTCGTTGGTTGGGTCATGGGTCGGGGGGATCTGACGAATCGCGAGTGGTTACTGCTGGAGCCGCATCTGCCGCCTCCAGGTGG
>NZ_JASTTJ010000023.1:0-184432 GCF_032248645.1 Streptomyces zaehneri | reverse complement strand
TTGAGGGGTTAAGGCTCCCAGTAGACGACTGGGTTGATAGGCCGGATGTGGAAGCCCAGTAATGGGTGAAGCTGACTGGTACTAATAGGCCGAGGGCTTGTCCTCAGTTGCTCGCGTCCACTGTGTTAGTTCTGAGGCAACGACTGTTGCCGGCTAGAGCTGAAAACAAGTAAAAAGTGTGCTTGTTCGCTCGAAACCATTAGGGTTTCGGTGGTCATAGCGTGAGGGAAACGCCCGGTTACATTCCGAACCCGGAAGCTAAGCCTTACAGCGCCGATGGTACTGCAGGGGGGACCCTGTGGGAGAGTAGGACACCGCCGAACAATCTTTGGAAGGACCCCTGGTCCCAGCGTTCAGCTGGGACCAGGGGTCCTTTTTGTTTTTCTGTAGCGCGCCGGGTACCCGGGTGCGCGAGAATGTTTGCGGTACCGAAGACAGGAGTCACCGATGTCCACCAACTCTCCCGACGATCGACCGGAGCGCGACCAGCGGCGACGGGACAGTAGTGGGGACCGTGACAACCGTGGCGGCGACCGCGGGGACCGTGGCGGCTTCCGTCGTGACAACGACCGTGGTGGTGCGGGCCGGCACGACGACCGTGGCCCGCGCCGCGATGACCGTGGTGAGCGCCCTCCCTTCCGTCGTGACGACCGCCGGGACGACCGGCGTGATGACCGGGGTTCGCGTCCGGCGTTCCAGCGTGATGACCGCGGTGATCGTGGTCCGCGCCGTGACGACCGTGGTGAGCGTCCCCCCTTCCGCCGCGACGACCGGCGTGACGACCGTCGTGATGACCGGGGTTCGCGTCCGGCGTTCCAGCGTGATGACCGCGGTGATCGTGGTCCGCGCCGTGACGACCGTGGTGAGCGTCCCCCCTTCCGCCGCGACGACCGACGCGACGACCGCCGGGACGACCGTGGTGAGCGTCCCCCCTTCCGCCGCGACGACCGGCGCGACGACCGTGGTGATCGCCCCGCCTTCCGTCGGGACGACAACCGGGGCGGTGGCTATGACCGTGGTCCGCGCCGGGACGACCGTGGTGGACGGCCCGGTGGGTCCGGTGGTGGATTCCGGGGCCGTGACGGGCGTGACGACCGTCGGGACGACCGGCGTGGTGGCGGGCCTCGTTTCCGCGACGAGCGGGACCGGGACCGCGAGCCGATCAAGCGGCTGCCGATCCCGGAGGACGTCACCGGCGACGAGATCGACAAGGACGTACGGCAGGAGCTCCAGAGCCTGCCCAAGACGCTCGCCGAGGATGTCGCCAAGAATCTGGTGATGGTCGCCCGGCTGATCGACGAGGACCCCGAGGGTGCCTACGGCTACTCCAAGGTGGCCCTGCGGCTCGCTTCGCGTGTCGCCGCCGTGCGTGAGGCGGCCGGATTCGCCGCGTACGCCAACCAGAAGTACAGCGAGGCGCTCGCCGAGTTCCGGGCCGCGCGGCGGATGAGCGGCGGTGTCGAGCTGTGGCCCGTCATGGCCGACTGTGAGCGTGGGCTCGGGCGGCCGGAGAAGGCGCTCGACATGGCCGGTGCTCCCGAGGTGAGCAAGCTCGACAAGGCCGGCCAGGTGGAGATGCGGCTCGTCGCGGCGGGTGCCCGGCGTGACATGGGGCAGCTGGATGCGGCCATCGTGACGCTGCAGAGTCCTGAGCTCGCGGCCGGCTCCGTCCAGCCGTGGACCGCGCGGCTGAGGTACGCGTACGCCGACGCGCTGCTCGCCGCCGGGCGTGAGGGCGAGGCACGGGAGTGGTTCGCTAAGGCCCTCGAGGCCGACCGGGACGGCAGCACGGACGCCTCCGACCGGCTCGCCGAGATGGACGGGGTGGACTTCGTCGACGCCCTGGACGAGGACGAGGTCGAGACCGAGCACGAAACCGAGTCCGAGTCCGAGTCCGACGAGATCGTCGTCGAGCAGGCGACGGAGGCGGAAGCGCAAGAGGACGGGGAATCGGGCGAGGGTCAGGCCGGTCGTGACCAGGCCGAGCACGTTGCGGTCGACCGTGACGAGGACTGACGCAGGCCGGTAGCGGCGGCGAGGGGCGGGATCCGGTGGCCACCGGATCCCGCCCCTTCGTGCGTTCGGGGGTGCGGTGCGTTCAGAGGTCGAGTGCGCGCAGGACCAGGCCCGATGCGGGTTTCGGGCCGAACGACGTCGACTTGCGGGGCATGGTGACGCCCTGCCGGGCGAGATCGCGGACGACCTCCTCGCGGACGGGGTGCAGGAGGACCGCCGTACCGCCGTCATGTTCCGCCTTGCGTACCGTCGCGGCGGTGTCGTGGATGTAGGCGATGCGGGCGGGGTCGTCCTCGGGGATGTGCCAGATGTGGTCGAGGAGCGTGGCGTGCAGGACCGTGGCGTCCAGGGTGCGCCAGGCCTCGGGGAAGTCGGCGGGGACCGTGCGGTCGAGGAGTGCCGGGTCCGGGCGGTCGACGAGGTGGAAGGCGCCGTCGCCCGCCAGCAGGAACCCGTTGCCGGCGCAGACCGCGTCCGCGAGGGCGTCCAGGGCCTCCGCGAGGGGGACGTCCAAGCGCTGGACGCGGAAGCGGCCGTCGAGTGCGGCCAGGGCGTCGGCGACCGGAAAGCCGTGCAGCAGGCGGTGGATGGCGCGGACGCGCAACGGGAAACGGGCGGTGTCGACCAGGAGGACCAGACCGTGGTCCCAGGGGCTGGGGGAGGGGTGCTCCGCGCGTAGACGCAGGTAGGTCGCCCAGCGGTGGTGTCCGTCGGCGATGAGGGCCTGGTGATGGGCCATGTCCGCGAGGACGCGGGCCGTCTCGGCGGGGTCGGTGATCGCCCAGAGGCGGTGGCTGTAGCCGTCCTCGGTGGTGGTGGACAGGAGCGGGGGCCGCTCCGACGCGCGGTCCACGATCTCGGCCGCGGTGCCGTTGCCGCGGTAGGTGAGGAGCAGCGGTTCGAGGTTGGCTTGCGTGGCCCGCATCAGGGCCGCGCGGTCCGCGACGATGTGCGGCATGACGTCCTCGTGGGGAAGGACGATTCCCTCCGAGGGCTCCGAGACCCGCAGGGCGCCGATCAGCCCGCGCTGGAGCATGCCGTCCGCGTGCCGCTGCTCGTAGACGTACAGGGCGGGCTCGGGGTCCGCGGTCAGGACGCCCTCGGCCAGCCAGCCGCGCAGGGTGTCGGCTGCCTGTTCGTTGCGGGCGGCGGGAGTGGTGGCCTGGGGCAGGATCAGGCGGACGATGTTGTACGGGTCCGCGTCCTGGAGGTGGTGCAGGCCGTCGGGGCGGACCACGACGTCGTACGGCGGGGAGGTGACGGCGGCGAGACTGCCGACCCGGTCGGGGTCGTAGCGCAGGCCTCGGAACGGGGTGAGTTCCAGGCCTCGGGGCGCCGTTGCTTCCGAGTGACCTGCTGAGTTCATCCCGGCATCGTACGTCTGTCGGTGGCATGCGCGATGATCGGGGGAAAGCGGAGCGAACGAGGAGCGATGTGGAATGAGCCGGAGCGTCAGGACGAGGCCCGAGGGCAGTGGGCAGGCCCTGAGCGAGGCGTACGACACGGCGCTGCTCGACCTGGACGGGGTGGTGTACGCGGGGGGCAACGCGATCGCGTACGCCGTCGAGTCGCTGGCGACCGCGCGTGAGGGCGGGATGCATCTCGCGTACGTCACCAACAACGCGCTGCGGACGCCGGACGCGGTGGCCGGGCATCTGACGGAGCTGGGGATACCGACGGGCGCCGACGACGTCATCACCTCGGCGCAGGCGGTCGCGCGGCTGATCAGTGAGCAGGTGCCGGCCGGCGCGCGGGTGCTGGTGATCGGCGGGGAGGGGCTGCGGGTGGCGCTGCGCGAGCGCGGGCTCGAGCCGGTGGAGTCGGCGGACGACGATCCGGCGGCCGTGGTGCAGGGGTTCGGCGGGCCCGATCTGCCGTGGGGGCGGTTCGCGGAGGCTTCGTACGCCGTCGCGCGCGGGGTGCCGTGGTTCGCGTCCAACACCGACCTGACGATCCCCAGCGGGCGTGGCATCGCGCCGGGCAACGGCGCGGCGGTGCAGGTCGTGCGGATCGCCACCGGTGCCGAGCCGCAGGTGGCGGGCAAGCCGTTGCCTCCCATGCACCGCGAGACGATCCTGCGGACCGGCGCCGAGCGGCCGTTGGTCGTCGGGGACCGGCTGGACACGGACATCGAGGGGGCGTTCAACGGCGAGGTCGATTCGCTGCTCGTCCTCACCGGCGTCACCGACGGGGCGCAGCTGCTCGCCGCGCCGCCGCAGCACCGGCCGACGTATGTCGACGCCGATCTGCGGGGGATGCTCACCGGTCAGCCCGAGGTCGCCGTGGACGGTGACGGCTTCCGCTGCGGTGGCTGGACGGCGAGTGCGGGTGCCGAGAGCCTGGAGCTGGCGGGGGACGGCGAAGCCCTGGACGGGCTGCGGGCGTTGTGCGCGGCGGCCTGGACGGCGGCCGGTGAGGGGACGTGCGAGCTGGACGGAGGGAAGGCGCTGGCGCGGCTGGGGTTGTGAACCGAGGGGCCGGGAGAGGGGCGGGCGTTGGGGCCGCGAAGCGGTGATGCCGTGAACCCTGGCACGGGTCGCGACCAGGGATCGAAGCCCGTTGGCAGGGTAGGCTAACCTAACTGCGTGTTGGTTGACAGTTTTCCCGAACAGCGCGCGGAGACCGCCCCCGCGCCTCCGAAACGCCGGGCTGTACGTTCCGTCGGGCTGCTCGCCGTCTTGGCGGTCCTGTTGCTGGTGGCGGTGGTGAGCATCGCGGTCGGGGCCAAGGAACTGTCCGTGGCGCAGGTGCTGCACGGGCTGTTCGAGGACTCGGGGACCTACGCGGACGTCGTGGTCGACGAGCGGTTGTCGCGGACCGTGCTGGGGCTGCTCGTCGGGGCCGCGCTCGGACTCTCCGGTGCCGTGCTCCAGGCGTTGACGCGCAATCCGCTGGCCGACCCCGGGCTGCTCGGTATCAACGCGGGTGCCTCGGCGGCCGTCGTCACCTCCATCACCTACTTCGGCGTCACGAGCCTGACCGGCTATGTGTGGTTCGCCTTCTTCGGGGCGGCCGCCGTCGGTGCGCTGGTCTGGTTCCTCGGCGGGAGCCGGGGCGCCACGCCGGTGCGGCTCGCGCTCGCCGGCACGGCGATCAGCGCCGCGCTCTACGGCTATCTCCAGGCCGTGATGATCATGGATGGGGCGGCGCTCGCCAGGATGCGGTTCTGGACGGTCGGTTCGCTGTCCACGGCGACCGACGAGACCATCCGGCAGGTGCTGCCCTTCCTGGTCGTCGGCACCCTTCTCGCGTTCGTCCTCGCCCGGCCGCTGAACGCCTTGGCGATGGGTGACGACACCGCCAAGGCGCTCGGCGCCGACCTCAACCGCACGCGGGCGCTGTCGATGCTGGCCGCGACCGTGCTGTGCGGTGCGGCGACCGCCGCCTGCGGGCCGATCGTCTTCGTCGGGCTGATGGTCCCGCACGTCGTCCGCTCGTTCACCGGCCCCGATCTGCGCTGGATCATGCCGTACGCGGCCGTCCTGTCGCCGGTGCTGCTGCTGGGCTCCGATGTCATCGGCCGGGTCGTCGCCCGGCCCTCGGAGGTCCAGGTCGGCATCATCACCGCGATCATCGGCGGGCCGGTCTTCATCTTTCTCGTACGACGGCGGAGGACGGCCCAGCTGTGAAGACCGCGCAGAAGATCCCCCACGGCCGGCCTCGGGCGCTGCGCACCCCGGGTGGGTTCTCCGTCCGGCTGGAGCCGCGGGCGCTGATCGTCGTTGCCGCGCTGGTGGTGGCAGCGCTCGCCGCGAGCGTGGTGCTGATCGGCACCGGCGACTTCCCGATCCCGGCCCCAGACGTCGTGAAGACGCTGCTCGGCGACGGCAACGCCGGCCAGGAGTTCATCGTCAACGAGCTGCGGCTGCCGCGGGTCCTCGTGGGCCTGCTCGTCGGGGCTTCGCTGGGGCTCGGCGGTGCGCTCTTCCAGGCCGTGGCGCGCAACCCGCTGGGCAGCCCGGACGTGCTGGGACTCGGGCAGGGCGCGACGGCCGGCGCGCTCGTGATGATCGTGCTGTACTCCGGGAGCGCCGCCCAGGTGACCGTCGGCGCGCTGGTGGGCGGCCTGGTGACCGGGGCTCTCATCTACCTGCTGGCCTGGAAGCGGGGCGTCCACGGGTACCGGCTGGTGCTCGTCGGCATCGGCATCTCGGCGATCGCGACGGCGGTCAACGGCTATCTGATGACCAAGGCCGACTTCGTCGACGCGGCCCGCGCGGTCGTGTGGATGACCGGCACCCTCGACGGCCGTGACTGGAAGCAGGTCTGGCCGCTGCTCGTGCTGGCCGGTGTGCTCGTGCCGCTCGTGCTCGCCAACGCCCGCGGGCTGCGGATGATGGAGATGGGCGACGACGTCTCCTACGCGCTGGGGGTGCGGGTGGAGCGCGTCCGGCTGGTGCTCATGGTCTCCGCCGTGCTGCTCACCGCGGCCGCCACCGCCGCCGCGGGGCCCGTCAGCTTCGTGGCGCTCACCGCGCCGCAGCTCGCCCGGCGCCTGACCCGCTCGCCCGGGCCCAACCTCGTGCCGTCCCTGTGCATGGGCGCCGCCCTGCTGGTCACCGCCGACTGGGCCTCGCAGCGGCTCTTCGGTGACGGACAGCTGCCCGTGGGCGTGGTCACCGGTGTCCTGGGCGGGGTGTACCTGCTGTGGCTCCTCGTCACCGAGCGCAGGGCGGGCCGGATATGAGCGGCGCGGCCGACGACCACGGCCGCCCGGCCGACCGGAACAACCCAAGGAGCACCGTGAACCGCCTGTCCGCCGAGAACGTCACCCTCGCCTATGACCAGCGGGTCATCGCCGAACAGCTGTCGGTGGAGATTCCGGACAACTCCTTCACGGTGATCGTCGGCCCGAACGCCTGTGGCAAGTCGACGCTGCTGCGGGCGTTGTCGCGGATGCTGAAGCCGAGTCAGGGCCGGGTGCTGCTGGACGGGCAGGTCATCCAGTCGATGCCGGCGAAGAAGGTCGCGCGGACGCTGGGGCTGCTGCCGCAGTCGTCGATCGCGCCCGACGGGATCACCGTTGCCGACCTCGTGGGCCGTGGGCGCTACCCGCACCAGGGCATCCTGCGCCAGTGGTCGGCGGAGGACGAGCGGATCGTGCGGGAGTCCATGGCGCAGACCGGGGTGGCCGAGCTCGGCGACCGGTATGTCGACGAGCTGTCCGGCGGTCAGCGCCAGCGGGTGTGGATCGCGATGGCCCTCGCCCAGCAGACACCGCTGCTGCTGCTCGACGAGCCGACCACCTACCTCGACATCCAGCACCAGATCGACGTACTGGACCTGTGCGCGGAGCTGCACGAGGAGCAGGGGCGCACGCTCGTCGCGGTGCTGCACGACCTCAACCACGCGGCCCGGTACGCGACCCACCTGATCGCGCTGAAGGGCGGCGAGGTCATCGCGCAGGGCGCGCCGAACGACATCGTCACCGCCGGGCTGGTGGAAGAGGTCTTCGGGCTGCGCTGCCAGGTCATCGACGACCCGGAGACGGGGACCCCGCTGGTGGTGCCGGCGGCGCGCAAGGCACGGGCCGGGCAGGCGGTGCAGGCGGTCGCTACAGAAGCTTCCTGAGCTGGAACAGGTCGCGCAGCCCCGCCTCGAGCTTCACCCGGCCCGAGGCCCAGGCCTTGGCGAAGTTCAGCTCGCCGGCGACCAGCGCGACCAGGTCGTCGCCGGTCATGGTCAGCCTGATCTCGGCCTTCTCCACCGGAGGCCCCTGAAGGGTGTCCCGCACGACGATCCGGCCGTTCGTCATCCGGCCGACGAACGTGACGTCCAGGTCGGTGATCCGGCAGCTCACCGAGCGGTCCAGGGCGGCGGCGGTCCGGACGTCCCCTTCGGCGCTGCGCATGCTGTCGGAGAGCTTCTCGAGTGCGGCGTGGCACTCCTCGATCGTGGCCATCGTGATCGACCGTACCCCAGGCCTTCGAGGTAGCGTCTTCGCATGAGCGACACAGCGCCGGAGCCGGAGCCGGGGACGGAGACCGTGCCCGAGGAACAGGAGCGGGAGCGGCGGGAGCACGATCCCGCCGCTCCCGCCCCGCTGGGCGTCCCGCGGACCCCCACCGGCAACGCGGAGGCGGACGCGCTGCTGGACCGGCTGGCGGACGCCGACCACCTCGCCACCGACGGACACGTCGAGGTGTACGAGGATGTACACCGGGGGCTGCGCGACGCGCTCACCGCGCTCGACGCCCGCCCGGGACCTCCGGCTCCCACCCGTCACCCGACCACCACCCCGCAATGAGACCCTCCGGGTCACCCCGCTCGACCGTCACACCAACACAGGAGCTGAACCGAACGTGGCAGGAGTCGCACGACGCCGTCTGGACGCGGAGCTGGTCCGCCGCAAGCTCGCGCGCTCGCGTGAGCATGCCGGCCAGTTGATCGCCGCCGGGCGGGTCAGCGTCGGCAAGACGGTCGCGACCAAGTCCGCGACCCAGGTCGAGACGGCGGCCGCGATCGTCGTCGCCGTCGACGGCGACGACCCCGACTACGTGTCCCGGGGCGGCCACAAGCTCGCCGGCGCGCTGGCCGCGTTCGTGCCGCAGGGGCTCCTGGTGGAGGGGCGGCGGGCGCTGGACGCCGGCGCGTCGACCGGCGGGTTCACCGATGTGCTGCTGCGGGCGGGGGCCGCGCACGTGGTCGCCGTGGACGTCGGATACGGACAACTCGCGTGGTCTCTGCAGAGCGATGAACGCGTCACCGTCAAGGACCGTACGAACGTACGCGAGTTGACGCTTGAAGCGATCGATGGGGAGCCTGTGGATCTTGTCGTGGGGGACTTGTCCTTCATCCCGCTGGGGCTGGTGCTGCCCGCCCTGGCGCGGTGCACCGCGCCGGACGCGGACCTGGTGATGATGGTCAAGCCGCAGTTCGAGGTGGGGAAGGAACGGCTCGGCAGCGGGGGTGTCGTACGGAGTCCGCAGCTGCGGGCGGAAGCGGTGCGGGGTGTGGCGGGGAAGGCATGGGACCTGGGGCTCGGGGTGAAGGGTGTCACCGCCAGCCCGCTGCCCGGACCTTCGGGCAATGTCGAGTACTTTCTGTGGCTCAGGGCCGGGGCGCCTGCCCTCGACCCGGCCGACGTTGACCGTGCAGTTGCGGAGGGGCCGCGTTGACTCAGAACCGAGCTCGTACTGTTTTCCTGCTCGCCCACACCGGGCGGCCCGCGGCCATCCGCAGCGCCGAGCTGGTCGTCAAGGGGCTGCTGCGTGAGGGCATCGGGGTGCGCGTCCTCGAGTACGAGGCCGCCGACCTGCCGCTGCCCGAGGAGGTGGAGCTGGTCTCCGAGGCCACTCCGCAGTGCCTGGAGGGGTGTGAACTGCTCATCGTCCTCGGCGGCGACGGCACGCTGCTGCGCGGCGCGGAGTTCGCGCGGGCGTCCGGGGTGCCGATGCTGGGCGTCAACCTCGGGAGCGTCGGCTTCCTCGCCGAGGCCGAGCGCGACGACCTCGACAAGGTCGTCGACCGGGTGGTGACGAAGGCGTACGAGGTCGAGGAGCGGATGACCGTCGACGTCGTCGTGCATCGCAACGGGGACATCGTGCACACCGACTGGGCGCTTAACGAGGCGGCCGTGCAGAAGGCCGGCGCGGAGAAGCTGCTCGAGGTCGTGCTGGAGATCGACGGGCGGCCGGTCACCGGGTTCGGGTGCGACGGGATCGTGCTGTCCACGCCGACGGGGTCGACCGCCTACGCGTTCTCGGCCGGCGGGCCCGTGGTGTGGCCCGAGGTCGAGGCGCTGCTGATGGTGCCGATCAGTGCGCACGCGCTGTTCGCGAAGCCGTTGGTGACCTCGCCCGACTCCGTGCTCGCGGTGGAGGTGCTGCCGCACATTCCGCCGGGCGTTCTGTGGTGCGACGGGCGGCGGACCGTCGAGCTGCCGGCCGGTGCCCGGGTGGAGGTGCGGCGGGGAGCTGTGCCGGTCCGGCTGGCCCGGCTGCATCACGCGTCGTTCACGGACCGGCTGGTGGCGAAGTTCGCGCTGCCCGTATCCGGCTGGCGAGGGGCGCGTCAATAGCCGGTCCGTACGCGTCGGCGCCCCGGGTCCGACCGCACTCACCCGGGTGACACGGCGCCGTCGATACACATTCTTCACCTGCGGGTTCCCCTTCCGGGGCCGGGGGGCGTCGCACTTCCTCCCCCCGACCTCGTAAGGTCTTGTCCGTGTTGGAGGAGATGCGGATACGGTCGCTCGGAGTCATCGACGACGCTGTCGTCGAGCTGTCGCCAGGCTTCACCGCTGTCACGGGTGAGACGGGCGCGGGCAAGACCATGGTGGTCACCAGCCTCGGGCTGCTGCTGGGCGGGCGCGCTGATCCCGCGCTCGTGCGGATCGGCGCCGAGAAGGCGGTCGTGGAGGGGCGGATCACCGTGCCCCCGAACGCCTCGGTGGTGGTACGGGCCGAGGAGGCCGGGGCCGAGCTCGACGACGGGGCGTTGCTCATCAGCCGTACCGTTTCCGCCGAGGGGCGGTCGCGGGCGCACGTGGGCGGGCGGAGCGTGCCCATGGGCGTGCTCGCCGAGCTCGCCGACGAGCTGGTCGCCGTCCACGGGCAGACGGACCAGCAGGGGCTGCTCAAGCAGTCCCGGCAACGACAGGCGCTCGACCGGTACGCGGGCGACGCGGTGACCGTGCCGCTCGCCAAGTACACCGAGGCCTACCGGCGGCTGCGGGCCGTCGCCGTCGAGCTGGAGGAGATCGTCACGCGCGCGCGTGAGCGGGCCCAGGAGGCCGACATGCTGCGCTTCGGGCTCGACGAGATCGCCGGCGTCGAACCGCGCGCCGGGGAGGACGTGGAGCTGGCGGAGGAGGCCGAGCGGCTCGGGCACGCGGAAGCGCTGTCGTCCGCCGCCACGGCCGCCCACGCCGCCCTCGCCGGTAATCCGGAGGACCCCGAGGGCATCGAGGCCACCACGCTCGTCGCGGGCGCGCAGCGGGCCCTGGAGGCCGTCAGGTCGCACGATCCGGCGCTGGCCGCGCTCGCCGACCGGATCGGGGAGATCGGGATCCTGCTGGGCGATGTGGCGGGCGAGCTCGCGGGGTACGCCGACGACCTCGACGCCGATCCGCTGCGGCTGTCGGCCGTCGAGGAGCGGCGGGCCGCGCTCACCGCGCTCACCCGCAAGTACGGGCAGGACGTCGCCTCCGTGCTCGTCTGGGCCGAGCAGAGCGCCGCCCGGCTCACCGAGCTGGACGGCGACGACGAGCGCATCGACGAGCTGACCGCCGAACGGGACGCGCTGCGCGGCGAACTCGGCGGTCTCGCGCAGGCGCTGACGGACGCGCGCGCGGACGCCGCCGAGCGGTTCGCCGCCGCCGTGACCGCCGAGCTGGCCTCTCTCGCCATGCCGCACGCGCGCGTGTCGTTCGACATCAGGCAGACCGAGGACCCGGAGGGCGTCGAGGTCGGCGGACGTCCGGTCGCCTACGGGCCGGCCGGTGCGGACGAGGTCGAGCTGCTGCTCGCCCCGCACCCGGGCGCGCCGCCGCGGCCCATCGCCAAGGGCGCGTCCGGCGGTGAGCTCTCGCGCGTGATGCTGGCCGTCGAGGTCGTGTTCGCGGGAACGGATCCCGTCCCGACGTATCTCTTCGACGAGGTCGACGCGGGGGTGGGCGGCAAGGCGGCGGTCGAGATCGGGCGGCGCCTGGCCCGGCTCGCCAAGACCGCTCAGGTCGTCGTGGTCACCCACCTTCCGCAGGTCGCCGCCTTCGCCGACCGGCAGCTGCTGGTCGAGAAGACCAACGACGGGTCGGTGACCCGGTCCGGCGTGAAGGTCCTGGAGGGCGAGGACCGCATCCGGGAGCTGTCCCGGATGCTCGCCGGCCAGGAGGACTCCGAGACGGCCCGGGCACACGCCGAGGAGCTGCTGGCCACGGCCCGCGCGGACGGCTAGCGCCGGCCGGAGCCGGCCCTTCCGGTCCTGGTGCCGGGCGGCCGTCGGCCGTTCCTGAGGGTGAGGCGCGTCCACCCCCGAGGGGACGGGGCTCGGCGTTCGCGGTGACGGCGGGCCCGCCCGGGGGGCGGCGAGGGTCCGACGGAGGTCCGACGGAGGTCCGACGGGCGGAACTCCGGCCCGTCGCCGTGCCTGCCGCCACCCCCGGCCGCCGTGCTCGCGGATGGACGGAACCGTCCCGGGCGCCGTGCTTGCCGGGGTCTGCGGGGGCAGGTGGGTGAGGTGGCGAGGTCAGTGCTCGGGTAATCGAACAGAACCCCGGCTTCTCTCACCCGTGTGAGTGATGAACGGGACCCTGTGACCGGGTGTCAGGGCGCTCGGCGGCACGGAACACCCGTACGTGCTGGCATCCTTGGGCGTAGTACGTGGAGGAACGCCAGCGGTCCACCCCTCCGCCCGGTCCCTCTGTACGTTCCTTCGTGACCGTCCGACGCCGAACCAGGAGCCCCGGCCACGTGAGCAGCCACTCACCGCACGGCCAGTCGTCGCTGCGCACCGTGCAGGTGCTGGGCGGCGGCAACGCCGGCAGCAGCGCGCACGTGCGTTCCCTGGCAGCGGGGCTCGTCGCGCGGGGCGTGCGGGTGACGGTGTGCGCCCCCGGCGAGGCGGATGACTCCTACGACTTCACGGGGGCCGGAGCCGAACACGTGCACGTGCCGCGCAGCAGCGATCCGGGATCCGTGGCGGCGCTCCGGGCGGCCTGCACGGACGCCGACCTCGTCCACGCCCACGGACTGCACGCCTCGTTCCGGGCCGTCCTGGCACTCAGCGGCCGGCGCACCCCGCTCATCGTTACCTGGCACAACCGCGCGCACGCCGAGGGGGCCCGCGCCCATCTGCTGCGGCTGCTGGAACGGCGGGTCGCGAGGACGGCGACCGTGGTCCTCGGCACCACCTCCGACCTCGTCGACCGGGCCCGCAGGACCGGCGCACGCGACGCACGGCTCGCCGCCGTCGCGCTGCCCCGGCCCCGCCGGACGGAGGGGAACGACGAGTCCGAGCGGCCGTCCTCGAAGCTGCGGGCCGAACTCGGCGCCATAGGGCGCCCGTTGTTCACGGCCGTCGGGCCCCTGGACGGTCATCGCGGTCACGGCCTGCTGCTGGACGCCGCGCGGGTGTGGCGCGGCCTCGACCCCGTGCCGCTGGTCGTGGTGGCGGGGGAGGGGCCGCAGCGGGCGGAGCTCCAGCGCCGCATCGAGGAGGAGGAGCTGCCCGTCCGGCTGCTGGGGCGCCGCGACGACGTGAGCGAACTGCTCGCCGCCACCGACCTCGCGCTGCTGCCCGGCGGCGGGGAGTCCCGGTCGGTCCTGGCCCAGGAGGCCCTGCACGCGCGTGTGCCGCTCGTCGCCGCCCTGACCGGCGGCATCCGCGAACTCGTCGGCGACGCGGCCGAACTGGTCCCGCCGCACGACCCGGGAGCCTTCGCGGCGGCCGCCGTACGCCTCCTCGACGACCCCGAACGGGCCGAACAGCTCCGGGACCTGGGCACCCGGCAGGCGTCCGGCTGGCCCACCGAGGACGAGACCGTCGCCCAGGTCCTCAGCGTCTACGACGAACTGACGCAGCCCCAGCCGATGATCTGAGCCCTCACGCCACGTGCCGCCGCGCCCGCAGCGCCAGGCTCAACGCCAGGACGGTCTGCGGGTCGTCGAGGTCGGTGCCGAGCAACTCGCCGATGCGGGCGAGGCGGTTGTACAGCGTCTGGCGGTTCAGATGCAGCTCGCGGGCCGTCTCCGCCTTGCGGCCCGCGTGTGCGAGGTAGGTCTCCAGGGTGGGCAGCAGGGGCGGCTTGGAGCGGTGGTCGTGGTCGCGGACCGGGCCGATCGCGCGGTCCACGAAGGCCGCCAGGTCGGGATGGTCGCGCAGCCGCCACAGCAGGAGGTCGATGTCCAGGCGACGGGCGTCGTACCAGGGGCGGTCGGACAGGCCCTGCGCGGCGGTCGCCGTCTCCGCCGCGTGTCTGAGACCCGCCGAGGCGGCCGCCCAGCCGCCCGCCACCCCGACCACCACCACCGGAGGCTGGGCCCCCGGCCGCTGCATCCCGGCCCGTTCCACCCCGGCCCGCAGTGCCGCGGCGACCCGGTCCGCCACCGCCGAGCGCTCCGAATCCGACCGCAGGCCCAGCAGCAACGGCACCCGGCCCTCCACCGGCCGCACACCGAGCAGCACGGGCACGCCCACCGACGCCAGCTCCTCGGCGACCGCCCGCGCCAGTACCGCCCAGCCCCCGCCGGGGGAGAGGCCGTCGCCCAGCCGCATGACGACCGGGAGCAGCGGGCCGGTGCCCGGCTTGAAACCGAGGACGCGCGCCTGCGCCGGAGCGTCCTCCGCGGCGATCCGGCCCTCGGCGAGGTCGGTGAGGAAGTCGCCCCGGCCGCGTGCCGCCAGCTCCTCCTCCTGGCGGGCCTGCATCAGCACCACGGCCAGGATCCCGGCCGCGCGTTCGGCGGCGATCCGGTGCACCGGTGCGAGAGGGGCGCGCACGGGCAGCAGCACGAGCCGGGCGCGTACCGAACCCGCCCCCGGCCCGCCCCCGGGCACGTCCACCAGTACCGACCCGACGGGCGGCGGCGCGTCCTTGTGCGGCCCGCGCAGGCCCTCCCACACCTGGAGCGGGTCCGCGCCCTCGGGTCCGGCTCCGGCGGCGTACAGAAGCTGGCCCTCGGTCGTCTCCAGGAAGACGGGATTGCCACCGAAGTCCGCCAGGATGCCCAGGACCTGCGGTATCCCGCCCCCGCCGAGCAGCGCTTCGGTACAGCGCCGGTGCACTTCCTCGGCCTGCTGGAGCAGGGCGTAGTGCCCGTTGACGATCTCGGTGTGGATCTCCTCCGTGACGGTCACGAACGGCACCTCGCGGTGCAGCTGGACCAGGGGGAGCCCGGTCGTGCGAGCCGTCTCGACCAGGGCCGCGGGCAGCCGGGTGAAGCGCGGGCCCAGCTCGATCACCAGGGCCGCGATGCCCCGCTCGGCCAGCGTGCGGACGAACGCCCGCTGCTCGGCCGGACGGGTGCCGAGGCCGTAGCCCGTGGTCAGCAGCAGCTCGCCGCCCTTGAGCAGCGAGGCGATGTTGGGGACCTCGCCCGCGTGCACCCAGCGCACCGTGCGGCCCAGCCGGTCGGCGCCCGCGAGGATCTCGGGGAGCCCGCTGCGCAGGCCGGGCAGCTCCAGCGCGCGTCGCACGGTGATGCCGGCGCTCTGGCTGTCGAATCGGTGGTCCGTGCCGCTGTCCATGCAGCGGACGCTACCTGCGCGGACGTCCGGGTGACAGTTCCGTCCGGCGTGGGGCGGCCGCCGTCGGGTGGCGGAGGACCAGCTGGACGCGGCCGCCGGGCGGGCCGGACGCGCGCGGCCCACGCTCGCCGCCAGACGCAGCAGGGCGGGGGCGCTCCGCTTGAGCGCGGACTTCAGGTGACGTAAGAGAATCGGGGCCTCCCCGCGGTCGGCGACGACCGCGGGGAGGCGCCGATTCTGTTCAGCCGCCGTACGCCCCCGACGCCGTCAGGCGCAGGGCCGTGTCGATCAGCGGGACGTGGCTGAAGGCCTGCGGGAAGTTGCCGACCTGGCGCTGCAGGCGCGGATCCCACTCCTCGGCGAGCAGACCGAGGTCGTTGCGCAGCGAGAGCAGCTTCTCGAACAGCTTGCGGGCCTCGTCCACCCGGCCGATCATCGCGAGGTCGTCCGCCATCCAGAACGAGCAGGCCAGGAAGGCGCCCTCGTCCCCGGGGAGGCCGTCGACGCCCTCGTCGCCGCCCGAGGTGGGGTAGCGCAGGATGAAGCCGTCCGGGGTGGACAGCTCGCGCTGGATGGCCTCGATGGTGCCGATCACGCGCTTGTCGTCCGGGGGCAGGAAGCCCATCTGCGGGATGAGCAGCAGCGACGCGTCCAGCTCCTTGGAGCCGTAGGACTGCGTGAAGGTGTTGCGTTCCTTGTCGTAGCCCTTCTCGCACACGTCCCGGTGGATGTCGTCGCGCAGCTCGCGCCACTTCTCCAGCGGTCCGTCCGCGTCGCCGGACTCGATCAGCTTGATCGTGCGGTCGACGGCGACCCAGGCCATGACCTTGGAGTGCACGAAGTGGCGGCGCGGACCGCGCACCTCCCAGATGCCCTCGTCGGGCTCGTCCCAGTGCTGCTCCAGGTAGCGGATCAGCTTGAGCTGGAGCAGGGAGGCGTAGTCGTTGCGGGCCAGGCCGGTCATGTGGCCGAGGTGCAGGGCCTCGGTGACCTCGCCGTAGACGTCCAGCTGGAGCTGGTGCGCGGCGCCGTTGCCGACCCGGACCGGGCCGGAGTTCTCGTAGCCGGGCAGCCAGTCCAGCTCGGCCTCACCCAGCTCGCGCTCGCCCGCGATGCCGTACATGATCTGGAGGTTCTCGGGGTCGCCGGCGACGGCCCGCAGCAGCCACTCGCGCCAGGCGCGGGCCTCCTCGCGGTAGCCGGTGCGCAGCAGCGAGGACAGCGTGATGGCCGCGTCCCGCAGCCAGGTGTAGCGGTAGTCCCAGTTGCGGACGCCGCCGATGTCCTCGGGCAGGGAGGTGGTGGGCGCGGCGACGATGCCGCCGGTCGGGCCGTAGGTCAGCGCCTTGAGCGTGATCAGCGAGCGGATCACCGCCTCGCGGTAGGGGCCGTGGTACGTACAGTGCTCGACCCACTCGCGCCAGAAGTCCTCGGTCGCCTGGAGCGACTGCTCGGGCTCGGGCAGCGCGGGCGGCTCCTTGTGCGAGGGCTCCCAAGAGATCGTGAACGCGATCCGGTCACCCGGCGCGACCGTGAAGTCCGCGTACGTGGTCAGCGACTTCCCGTAGGTCTCGCACTCGGTGTCGAACCACACGGAGTCCGGGCCCGCGACGGCCACCGTGCGGCCCTCGTGCTTGTGCACCCACGGCACGACCCGTCCGTAGGAGAACCGCATCCGCAGCGCGGAGCGCATCGGGACGCGGCCCGAGACGCCCTCGACGATCCGGATCAGCTGGGGCGCGCCGTCGCGAGGAGGCATGAAATCGGTCACCCGGACCGTGCCGCGCGGGGTGTCCCACTCGGACTCCAGGATGAGCGAGTCGCCCCGGTAGGTGCGCCGGGCCGCGCGGGGCGGCGGCGCGTCGGAGGCGTGCGCGGGGCCGAGGCGCCAGAACCCGTGTTCCTCGGTGCCGAGCAGACCTGCGAAGATCGCGTGCGAGTCGAAGCGGGGCAGGCACAGCCAGTCGACTGTGCCGTCCCGGCAGACCAGTGCGGCGGTCTGCATGTCTCCGATGAGTGCGTAATCTTCGATGCGCCCGGCCACGTGCAACTCCAGTCGAACGGCCACGTCACCCCCAAGGTGAAATGGGGGCTGTCGCTAGTGCGGTCAAGGGGTCGTTTGTAATGCGTCGTTGAGCGCTGAAGCAAAGCAGCCGCTCAGCCATATAGGCAAAACGCCGATTCCTGCTCAACGAACTGACGAGCTCTCGTTGTTCCGGTGGGGATACGGACTGGGGTGTGCCGTCTTGCCGACCGGGCTCGGCAGCGAGTGTCCGAGCAGGATACGACGCACGTAGATGATCTGCGTGCCGCTCCGGACAACGCGGGTGGGCCGAACGGGTGAGCAACGGGTGAGAAACCGGTGCGCGGGGGCGGCCCGTGTCGACCTGTGTGCGGAGCGTGGCCGGAAGCCATCTCCTTGAGGCGCTGATACCCTGGTAGCCCGTGGACCGGTGGTCTCGAAGCCCCCGAACCGCACCTCCGAATCGCGACCACGGGAGCCCCCTCTTGGCCATGACGCCCAAATCCACGACGACCAAGCACATCTTCGTCACCGGGGGTGTCGCCTCCTCGCTCGGCAAGGGCCTGACGGCCTCCAGCCTCGGCATGCTGCTGAAGGCGCGGGGTCTGCGCGTCGTGATGCAGAAGCTCGACCCGTACCTGAACGTCGACCCGGGCACGATGAACCCCTTCCAGCACGGTGAGGTGTTCGTCACCAACGACGGCGCCGAGACCGACCTCGACATCGGACACTACGAGCGCTTCCTCGATCGCGACTTGGACGGCTCCGCCAATGTCACTACAGGCCAGGTCTACTCGACGGTGATCGCCAAGGAGCGGCGTGGCGAGTACCTGGGCGACACCGTGCAGGTCATCCCGCACATCACCAACGAGATCAAGCACCGCATCCGCCGGATGGCCACGGACGAGGTCGACGTCGTGATCACCGAGGTCGGCGGCACGGTCGGCGACATCGAGTCGCTGCCGTTCCTGGAGACGGTCCGCCAGGTCCGTCACGAGGTGGGCCGGGACAACGTCTTCGTGGTGCACATCTCGCTCCTGCCGTACATCGGTCCCTCGGGTGAGCTGAAGACCAAGCCGACCCAGCACTCGGTCGCGGCGCTGAGGAACATCGGTATCCAGCCGGACGCGATCGTGCTGCGCTCCGACCGCGAGGTGCCGGCCGCCATCAAGCGCAAGATCTCGCTGATGTGCGACGTCGACGAGGACGCGGTGGTGGCCTGCCCCGACGCGCGCTCGATCTACGACATCCCGAAGACCGTGCACGGCGAGGGCCTGGACGCCTACGTCGTCCGCAAGCTGGACCTGCCGTTCCGTGATGTGGACTGGACGACCTGGGACGACCTGCTCGACCGCGTCCACAACCCCGACCACGAGATCACCCTCGCCCTGGTCGGCAAGTACATCGACCTGCCCGACGCCTACCTCTCGGTCACCGAGGCGCTGCGTGCCGGCGGCTTCGCCAACAAGGCCCGCGTGAAGATCAAGTGGGTCACGTCGGACGACTGCAAGACCCCGGCGGGAGCCAAGGCGCAGCTCGAGGACGTCGACGGCATCTGCATCCCGGGCGGCTTCGGCGACCGCGGTGTGCTCGGCAAGGTCGGCGCGATCCGCTACGCCCGGGAGAACCGGATCCCGCTGCTCGGCCTGTGCCTCGGCCTGCAGTGCATCGTGATCGAGGCCGCGCGCAACCTGGCCGACATCGGCGACGCCAACTCCACCGAGTTCGACCCCGCCACCGGCCACCCGGTCATCTCCACCATGGCCGAGCAGCTCGACATCGTGGCCGGCGAGGGCGACATGGGCGGAACGATGCGCCTCGGCATGTACCCGGCCAAGCTGGCCGAGGGCTCCATCGTCCGTGAGGTGTACGACGGCAAGGAGTACGTCGAGGAGCGCCACCGGCACCGCTACGAGGTGAACAACGCCTACCGGGCGGAGCTCGAGAAGAAGGCGGGCATCCTGTTCTCCGGCACCTCGCCGGACGGCAAGCTCGTCGAGTACGTCGAGTACCCGCGTGACGTCCACCCGTATCTGGTCGCCACCCAGGCCCACCCCGAGCTGCGCTCGCGGCCCACGCGTCCGCACCCGCTGTTCGCCGGCCTGGTGAAGGCCGCGGTCCAGCGGACCGTCGAGGCGGAGAAGGCTTCGAAGTAACACACCAGTTGTACGGTGGCCGGGGTGCAAACCTTCAAGGGTGGGCACTCCGGTTTTCGTTTGCGCACGTGGCACGTGGAAGGACGCACCGCATGACGATCAAGGACACCCCCGAGGCGTGGGAGATCCGGTCGAGCGAGACCCCCTTCGTCGGCAACAAGACCTCCGTCCGCACGGACGAGGTGGTCATGCCCGACGGTTCGGTGGTCCGCCGGGACTTCCAGGTCCACCCGGGTTCCGTGGCCGTCCTCGCTCTCGACGGGGAGGGTCGTGTCCTGCTCATCAAGCAGTACCGTCACCCCGTCGGGCAGAAGCTGTGGGAGATCCCGGCCGGTCTGCTCGACGTGCCCGGCGAGAACCCGCTGCACGCCGCCCAGCGCGAGCTGTACGAGGAGGCGCACGTCAAGGCCGAGGACTGGCGGGTGCTGACCGACGTCTACCCCACCGCGGGCGGCTGTGACGAGTCGGTGCGCATCTTCCTGGCCCGCGACCTGTCCGAGGCCGACGGGGAGCGCTTCGCCGTGGAGGACGAGGAGGCCGACATGGAGCACGCGCGGGTGCCGGTCGAGGAGCTGGTCCGCGGTGTGCTCGCGGGCGACGTGCACAGCAACTGCCTCGTCGTGGGCGTCCTCTCCCTGGTCGCCGCGCGTACCGGCGACGGGCTCGACGCGCTGCGCCCGGCCGAGGCGCCTTGGCCTGCGCGCCCGTTCGAGGCGTGACACCCTCCGCCGCCGTCCCGAGGCGGTCCCGCATGCGGCCGACCCGCAGCCGGCCGCCGCTCATGCAGCGGCCCCTCATGGAGCGGCACCGCGCGAGGCCGTCCCGCGTGAAGCTGTCCTCTGAGGCCCTCCTGCCGCCGTCCGGTGTGACGATCGGCTGATCCGATCGAGGGACGTCTCGGCGGTGCCCGCCGTACTCCACCCGGAACGTCGCAGAGCGTGAACTAGGCTCTGGAATCGCCCGATCCGGAGTCCCGGCGGGCTTGCGCGTGCGGTGGGACGGGAGTGTGGCCCGTGACGGATCAGGCAGTGGACACAGGCGGCTTGCAGCTGTCGGGACACGCTGCGACAGAGGGCCATTTCCTGGGCAGAGCGCGGGAGTTGAAAGAACTGCGCGCCGACATCGAGCGCGCGGGGCTGGACACCATCTCCGGGAAGAAGGCGCCACGCGCGCGCGTGCTCCTCATCGCCGGGCGGCCCGGCTCCGGGCGTACGGCGCTCGCCGAGGAACTCGTCCGGCAGGTCGCCGGCGACTACCGGGACGGTGTCCTGCGCGCCCGCCTCGCCGAGCCCGACGGCACGCCCGTGCCGGTCGAGCGGGCCGCCCGTGAACTGCTCACCGCACTGGACGTGCCGACCCCGCCGGGCGCCCACGAGGACGATCTCGCGGCCCTCCTCCGTCAGACCCTCGCGGAGCGCCGCGTCCTGCTCCTGCTCGACGACGCGGCCGGCGCCGAACAGGTCGACGCGCTGCTCCCGGACACCCCGCAGTGCCTCCTCGTCGCCGTCTCCGGCGGGCCGCTCACCGGCATCGCGGACGTCCGCCCCTGCACCCTGGGCGGCCTGGACACCAAGTCGGCCCTCGAACTGCTGAGCCGGCACACCGGCTCGGTCCGCATCACCGTCGACCCGCGCTCCGCCGAGGGCCTCGTGGAGGCATGCCAGGGCCAGCCGACCGCGCTGACCCTGGCGGGCGGCTGGCTCGCCGCCCGCCCGAAGGCGGCCGTCGCCGACCTCGCCAAGCAGCTCCACGCGGAGGGCGACGAGGGCTCCCCGCTCAGCCGGGTCTTCCGGCTCGTGCACGCCACGCTGCCCGCCCCCGCCGCCCGGATACTGCGACTGCTCTGCCTGGCCCCGGCAGGCCTGGCGGACCCGCACACCGCCTCCGCGCTCGCCGGCTGCTCGGTGGGAGCCGCCCGCACCACCCTGGACGACCTCGCGGCCCTGGGTCTGCTGCGGTCCCTGGACTCCGCGCTGTCCCAGTACGAAGTGCCCGCCTGCCTGTATCCGCTGCTGCGCGCCGCCGCCGAGAGCCACGACCGCCCGGCCGAGCTCCAGCTGGCCCGCGCCCGCATGCTGGAGCGGACGGTGCGGCTGCTCCAGTCCTGCCGGGCCATCACCGAGACCGACAATCCCCAGGCCCGCGAGAAACTCCAGGGCATGCCCAGCGCCCTGCGCTTCCCCACCCCGCGCGCGGCCGCCGAGTGGCTGCGGGTGCGCCGGCCCGCCCTGCTCGCCTCGGCCCGGCTGGCGGTCGCCGACGGCGAGCTGGACACCCTGGCCCGCCGTCTGATGTCCCAGCTGGTCAGGGCGATGGTCGCGCACTTCGGCACCCAGGCGGCGGCGCCCGACCTGTACGGCGTCCACCAGCTCGTCCTGGACGTGGCCGAGCGGCGGAACCTGCCCCGCGAGAAGGCCGCCGCCCTGCTGAACCTCGCCGACGTCGACGCCAGGACCGGCCGCACGGCGGAGGCCCTGGTGCGTTACCGGGCCGCTCTCGACGCCGGACGCGAGGCGAACGACCCGTATGCGATCGGTCGCGCGATGGAATCCGTAGGCGGCGCGCATCTGGAGCTCGAGGACTACGACCGGGCCGCCGACTGGTTCGGACGGGCCCTCGCCCAGCGGCTGGCCCGCGACGAGCGCGCCGACGCCGCCCGGCTCTACGGCCGTATCGCGACCGCGCACACCTACGCGGGCCGCTACGGCGAGGCACAGCGGGCCTGGCGGGCCGCGGCCGCCGGGCACCGCAAGAACGGCGACGTCGGCGCGTACGCGCGGGCGTTGAGCGAGCTGGCCCGGGTCCAGGAGTACGCGGGGCGCCCCGAGGAGTCGCTGCGCACCTGCCAGGAGGCGGTGGAGTGGGCGGGGCGCGCCGAGGACACGCGTCTGCAGGCCGCGGTGCAGCTGAGGCTGGCCGACACCCTGGAGCGCCTCGGCGACCCGGTGGCGGCCGGCCTGCACCGCAGCGCGGCCGAGCGCATCCTGGGAGAGGAGTTCCCGAACCGCGATCCGGAGCCGGAACGTCGGTCGTCCGAAACGCAAGCGGAAGCGGAATCGGCACCGGTAGCGGAACCGGAGCCGGAGTCGCGGCCCGAGTCGGGGCCGGAGCCAGGGCCAGGACCGGGGCCGGTGACAGGGCCGGAACGGCCTGATCTACCGGAACACCGCGCTAACACCTACGAAATCCGTAGTACACCCGCTGAAGATTGATGCAATGAAAGGCTAGACAGCGGGAACACCTTCATTAGACTGGCTCTGCCGCTCGTTCTCCTGCGGTGCATCCCGGTGCGCCCTGTATCTCCGGGTATGTCTTTGCTGTGCCCCCACATCTACTGAGCCAAGGACCGTGATCGACGTGAAGGTCGGCATCCCCCGCGAGGTCAAGAACAACGAGTTCCGGGTGGCCATCACCCCCGCCGGTGTGCACGAGCTGGTGCGCCACGGCCACCAGGTCGTCGTCGAACGAGGCGCCGGTGTCGGCTCGTCCATCACGGACGAGGAGTACGTGGCCGCCGGCGCACGCATCCTCGAGACCGCTGACGAGGTGTGGGCCACCGCGGACCTGTTGCTGAAGGTCAAGGAGCCCATCGCCGAGGAGTACCACCGCCTCCGCAAGGACCAGACGCTCTTCACCTACCTGCACCTGGCCGCGTCCAAGGAGTGCACGGACGCCCTGGTCGAGTCCGGCACCACGGCGATCGCCTACGAGACCGTCGAGCTGCCGAACCGCGCGCTGCCGCTGCTCGCCCCGATGTCCGAGGTCGCGGGCCGGCTGGCCCCTCAGGTCGGCGCCTACCACCTGATGCGCGCCAACGGCGGCCGCGGTGTGCTGCCCGGCGGTGTGCCGGGCGTGCTGGCCGCGAAGGCGGTCGTCATCGGCGGCGGTGTGTCCGGCTGGAACGCGGCGCAGATCGCCATCGGCATGGGCTTCCACGTGACGCTGCTCGACCGCGACATCAACAAGCTCAAGGAGGCCGACAAGGTCTTCGGTACGAAGATCCAGACGGTCGTCTCCAACGCCTTCGAACTGGAGAAGGCCTGCCTCGAGGCCGACCTCGTCATCGGCGCCGTCCTCATCCCGGGCGCCAAGGCCCCCAAGCTGGTCACCAACGAGCTCGTGTCCCGGATGAAGCCGGGAAGTGTCCTTGTCGACATCGCGATCGATCAGGGCGGCTGCTTCGAGGACTCCCGTCCGACCACGCACGCCGAGCCGACCTTCCCGGTCCACGAGTCGGTCTTCTACTGCGTCGCCAACATGCCCGGCGCGGTCCCCAACACCTCCACCTACGCGCTCACCAACGCCACGCTGCCGTACATCGTCGAACTCGCCGACAAGGGCTGGGTGGAGGCGCTGCGCCGCGATGCCGCGCTGGCCAGGGGCCTCAACACCCATGACGGCAAGGTTGTTTACCGTGAGGTCGCGGAGGCGCACGGCCTGGAGCACATGGAGCTCGACCAGCTGCTCGGCTGAGCCGTCGCGCCGAGCCGATCGGCCAAGTAACCCCGAGGGAAAAGGCGATACGTCAACACGGGTCGTCAACCCCGCACACCCGGCCGGACCTTGCCCGACAAGGTCCGGCCGGATGTGTGTATGGTCACTTTGCGGCTCTCGGCCAACTCGCCTCGAACGTAACGCTTCGACCGATTCGTACACCGGCGAAACCTGCCGTGCGACGGTCGTACGCCCTTGACAGCGGGATGTTTCATTGCCGACACATCGGGCCGGGTCCGGCGGATTGTGTTGCTGCGAACACCCGACACGCCATAGAGTCGCCGACTGTCGGCATGGTGCCACGCTGACCTTGTCTAGAAGTTTCCTGGTCACCAAGGAGGTAAGACGACTTGTGAATGAGTCGACATTTGCTCCCGGGGGTGGTCAACCAGGAATGCCGACGCGGGCCCAGGTCTCCGCGGGGCCCGAGGCTGTCGGCTCCGTCGCTGTCCGAACCTTCGCAGCCCACCAGAGCCAGCGCAGCACCCATGTGGCTCTGTCAGCACACCAGAGCATGGATGGCCATCACGTGAACGCCATGGCCGGCGACGGAAGTGGCGCGCCCCGCAACCACTTCGCCGACTACGACGAACTGCCCGAAGGGCATTTCTACGATCCCGATGCCGAGTACGAGCCGGATCCGGAGTACGCGGCCACGCTCGCGCCCGACGCGGCCCGACAGCGCCGTGAGCGCGTCGGTCCGACCGGACGCCCGCTGCCGTACTTCCCGATCCCGGGCCCGCTGACCCAGCACGGCCCCGCGACGATCATCGCGATGTGCAACCAGAAGGGCGGCGTGGGCAAGACGACGTCGACCATCAACCTGGGTGCCGCACTCGCGGAGTACGGTCGGCGCGTGCTGCTCGTGGACTTCGACCCGCAGGGCGCGCTGTCGGTCGGTCTCGGCGTCAATCCGATGGAGCTCGACCTCACCGTCTACAACCTGCTCATGGAGCGGGGCATGGCGGCGGACGAGGTGCTCCTGAAGACAGCGGTCCCGAACATGGACCTGCTGCCCAGCAACATCGACCTGTCGGCCGCCGAGGTCCAGTTGGTCTCCGAGGTCGCGCGCGAGTCCACGCTCCAGCGTGCGCTCAAGCCGCTGATGGACGACTACGACTACATCGTCATCGACTGTCAGCCCTCGCTCGGCCTGCTCACCGTCAACGCCCTGACGGCCGCTCACAAGGTGATCGTGCCGCTGGAGTGCGAGTTCTTCGCCCTGCGGGGTGTGGCGCTGCTGACCGAGACCATCGAGAAGGTCCAGGAACGGCTCAACCCGGAACTGGAACTCGACGGGATCCTCGCCACGATGTACGACTCGCGCACCGTGCACAGCCGTGAGGTGCTCGCGCGGGTCGTCGAGGCCTTCGACGACCACGTCTACCACACGGTCATCGGGCGCACGGTCCGCTTCCCGGAGACCACGGTCGCCGGTGAGCCGATCACCACGTACGCCTCCAACTCCGTCGGCGCCGCCGCCTACCGCCAGCTCGCCAGGGAGGTGCTCGCCCGGTGTCACGCCGAGTGAGTCTGCCGGGGGCCGACGAACTCTTCCGTACGACAGGGGGAATGGCGCTTCAGCCGTCCGCGCCCCGGCGCCCCGCCAACGGCGAGGCCCGGGTGCCGGCTCCGGCCGGCGAGAGCGACGGGGTGGCGGCCGGCGGCGCGGAGGACGCGCCGCAGGCCGTGCCCGCGCAGGGCGGTGACGGCGAGGGCGCCGAGCACGTGGCGACCGACGCGGGCCAGGGCGACGCCGGGGAGTCCCGTACCCGGGGCGCCCCCGGGGAGCGCTCCGAACGGCGCCAGGGCCCGCAGCAGGAAGGTTCTGCCTCCGCCGACGGCCAGTCGCGCAAACGCGGACGGCAGGCGTCCCGCAGGCCCAGTGGCCGGGAGCGACACGACGAGAAGATCACCGTCTACGTCTCCGCCGAGGAGCTCATGGATCTGGAGCACGCCCGGCTGGTGCTCCGCGGCGAGCACGGGCTGGCCGTGGACCGGGGTCGCATCGTCCGCGAGGCGGTCGCCGTGGTCCTCGCCGACCTGGAGAGCCGCGGGGACGCCAGCATCCTCGTCCGACGACTTCGCGGGCGGTAGCGGTAGCCTGCGAGGGCCATGACCTCGAACGACGTTCCCGTCCCCGGCTCCGGCGCGGCAGCCGGCCGCCGGCGTGCGCTGGGGCGGGGGCCCGGGACGGCGCCGGCCCCAGCCGGGCCGGAGCCCGGGCCGGCGAGACCGGAACCCGCACTGGATCCCGTCGTACCGGACCTGGCCGAGCCGGATGCCGTCGAGCCGGACTCCGTTGAACCGGAACCCGCCGTACCGGAAGCCGTAGACCCGGAACCCGTAGGTCCGGAGCCCGCGGACCCGGAAGCCGTCGTACCCGCGGACCCGGAGCCCGCGGACCCGGAATCGGTCGCATCCGAGGCGGTGCCGGAATCCGGTGTAGCGGAGTCCGTGGGTCCGGAATCCGTTCCCGCGTCCCAGGAAGCTCCCGAGGAAGTCGCCGAGGAAGTTCCCGACGGTGTTTTCAAGGTCCGCCTCGCCAACTTCGAGGGGCCCTTCGATCTGCTGCTCCAGCTGATCTCCAAGCACAAGCTGGACGTCACCGAGGTCGCGCTGTCGAAGGTGACCGACGAGTTCATGGCGCACATCCGGGCGATGGGTCCCGACTGGGACCTGGACCAGACGACCGAGTTCCTTGTCGTGGCCGCCACGCTGCTCGATCTCAAGGCGGCCCGGCTGCTGCCCGCAGCGGAGGTCGAGGACGAGGCCGACCTGGCCCTGCTGGAGGCCCGGGACCTGCTGTTCGCCCGGCTGCTCCAGTACCGGGCCTACAAGCGGGTCGCCGACATCTTCACGCACCGGCTGGAGAGCGAGGCCCGGCGCTACCCCCGTACCGTCGGTCTCGAACCGCACCACGCGGAACTGCTGCCCGAGGTCGTCATCAGCATCGGCCCGGAGGGGTTCGCGAGGCTCGCGGTCAAGGCGATGCAGCCCCGGGCGAAACCGCAGGTCTACGTCGACCACATCCACGCACCGCTGGTGAGCGTGCAGGAGCAGGCCGGGATCGTCGTCGCGCGGCTCAGGGAACTCGGCGAGGCCAGCTTCCGCACGCTGGTGGCGGACACCGAGGACACCCTCACCGTCGTGGCCCGCTTCCTCGCGCTGCTCGAGCTCTACCGGGAGAAGGCGGTCGCGCTCGACCAGGAGACCGCCCTCGGTGAGCTGCTGGTGCGCTGGACCGGCGGGGACGGGGACGCGCGGCCGATGGTCACGGACGAGTTCGACCGGCCGCCCGAGGAGCCCGAGAAGGAGACGAAGACGTGACCGAGGAGACCGTCGCCGCACTCGACCTCAAGCCGGCCCTGGAGGCCGTCCTGATGGTCGTCGACGAGCCCGCGACCGAGGAACACCTCGCGAAGATCCTCCAGCGGCCCCGGCGCAGGATCGCGGACGCGCTGCGCGAGCTGGCCGACGAGTACACCGTGCAGGGGCGCGGCTTCGAGCTCAGGCTCATCGCCGGCGGCTGGCGGTTCTACAGCCGGCCCGAGTACGCCGCGGCCGTCGAGGGCTTCGTGCTGGACGGACAGCAGGCCCGGCTCACGCAGGCGGCGCTGGAGACCCTGGCGGTCGTCGCGTACCGCCAGCCGGTCAGCCGCAGCAGGGTCTCCGCGGTGCGCGGAGTGAACTGCGACGGCGTGATGCGCACCCTGCTCCAGCGCGGTCTGGTCGAGGAGGCGGGCGCGGAACCCGAAACAGGTGCGATCCTGTACGTGACGACGAACTACTTTCTGGAGCGGATGGGCCTGCGCGGTCTGGACGAGCTCCCGGAGCTCGCGCCCTTTCTCCCCGAGGCGGAGGCGATCGAGGCCGAGATGCTGGAAGGGGTCCCGTCGTTCGATCCGGACGCACCGGATGCAGATGCAGACGACACGACGACGACGGAACTTTGATGCGAAGCAGTGGCAGCGGCAGTGGCAGGAACAACGGGCGCGGCAAGCCCAGGGGGACCGGCGGGGGCGGTCCCCAGCCGAGGGGCGGCTCCGGAGGCCGCGACGACCGGTCGAGGGGCGCTTCCGGAGGCCGTGACGACCGGTCGAGGGGCGGCTCGGGCGGTCGCGACGACAGGCCGACGGGCGCGGGGGGCCGTGACGACAGGCCGAAGCGTCCGAGCAAGCCCCGTCCCGAGGAGCGTCGCTACGACGTGGGCCCCGGCGCCACCCACGAGGGCCCGAAGGCCGGGCGCGGCGGTGCGGCCCGGGGCGGCGCCAAGGGCGGCCCCAGGCAGGGCCAGCAGCGCGGCGGACGCACGGAGCCGGCGCGCTCCCGCGAGTACGAGACGCGCGCCGAGGAGCGCAACCGGGACCGGTACGCCGGCAAGAAGGAAGTGAAGCTGCCCAAGACCTTCCCGGGCGCCGAGCAGGAGGGCGAGCGGCTGCAGAAGGTCCTCGCGCGCGCGGGCTACGGCTCCCGGCGCGCCTGCGAGGAGCTGATCGAGCAGGCGCGGGTCGAGGTCAACGGCGAGATCGTCCTGGAGCAGGGCAAGCGGGTCGACCCGGAGAACGACGAGGTCAAGGTCGACGGCCTGACGGTCGCCACCCAGTCGTACCAGTTCTTCTCGCTGAACAAGCCGGCCGGCGTCGTCTCCACGATGGAGGACACCGAGGGCCGTCAGTGCCTCGGTGACTACGTGACCAACCGCGAGACGCGGCTGTTCCACGTCGGGCGGCTCGACACCGAGACCGAGGGCGTCATCCTGCTCACCAACCACGGCGAGCTGGCGCACCGGCTGACCCACCCCAAGTACGGCGTGAAGAAGGTCTACCTCGCGCACATCGTGGGTCCCATCCCGCGTGACCTGGGCAAGCGTCTGAAGGACGGCATCCAGCTGGAGGACGGGTACGCGAAGGCGGACCACTTCCGGGTCGTCGAACAGACCGGCAAGAACTACCTGGTCGAGGTGACCCTGCACGAGGGCCGCAAGCACATCGTGCGCCGGATGCTGGCGGAGGCCGGCTTCCCGGTCGACAAGCTGGTCCGCGTCGCCTTCGGCCCGATCACCCTGGGCGACCAGAAGTCGGGCTGGCTGCGCCGGCTGTCCAACACCGAGGTCGGCATGCTGATGAAGGAAGTCGAGCTTTAGGGACTCCTGAAGCTCCCAGGGCTTGTGTGTGACCGCACCCCCTTTTTATAGTCGTGGTGACTATTAAGAGGGGGTGTTCGTCGTGCCGGGTTACGACAAGTACGCCCACGAACCCTTCGCCGTCACCGTCGACCTCGCCGTCCTCACGCTCCGCGCGGGCACCCTGCACGTACTGCTCGTCGAACGCGGTCAGGAGCCGTACGCCGGCCGGTGGGCGCTGCCGGGGGGCTTCGTGCTGCCGGACGAGTCCGCGGAGACCGCCGCCCGTCGGGAACTCGCCGAGGAGACCGGCCTCAAGGACGTCTCCGGACTGCACCTCGAGCAGCTGCGCACCTACAGCGAACCCGGCCGCGACCCCCGGATGCGGGTCGTGTCCGTCGCCTTCGCCGCGCTGCTGCCCGACGCCCCCGAACCGACGGGCGGCGGCGACGCGGCCCAGGCGCGCTGGCTGCCGTACGACGACGTGAAGCCGCTCGCCTTCGACCACGACCGGATCCTGGCCGACGCCCACGACCGGGTCGGCGCCAAACTCGAGTACACCTGCCTCGCCACGGCCTTCTGCCCGCCCGAGTTCACCCTCGGCGAGCTCCAGCAGGTCTACGAGACGGTGTGGGGGACCGGCCTGGACCGGCCCAACTTCCGCCGCAAGGTGCTCGCCACCCCGGGCTTCGTCGAGCCCGTGCCCGGCGGCGCGCGCCTCACCGGCGGCCGCGGCAAGCCCGCCGCCCTCTACCGGGCGGGCGCCGCCACCGCGCTCCACCCGCCCCTGCTGCGACCGCCCCGGGAAGGACGATCCGCATGACCACCTCCACCACCGTCAGGAAGCGGGCCACCGGGTCCCTGCTGGGACTCGCGCTCGGGGACGCGCTCGGGTTTCCGACCGAGTTCAACGACGTTGCGTCGATCCTCGCCAAGTGCGGGCCCTGGCGGGAGATGGAACTGCCGAAGCGCGCCTTCGTCTCCGACGACACCCAGATGACCCTCGCCGTGGGCCGAGCCCTGCGGACCGCCATGGACCGGGGGCTGCTCGTGCCGACGTCGCTCGCGCACCCGCTGCGCGCGGAGTTCGTGGACTGGTATCAGTCGCCCGACAACAACCGGGCCCCCGGGCGGACCTGCCTGACGGCGTGCAGCCTGCTCAGGGACGAGAACCGCGGCTGGCAGGACGCCAGTCAGATCGGTTCCAAGGGCTGTGGCGCCAACATGCGCGTGGCACCCGTCGGACTCGTCCCCGGGCTCAGCGAGGAGCAGCGCGCCGGTGCCGCCCAGCTCCAGTCCGCCCTCACCCACGGGCACCCCACCGCGCTCGCCGCCTCCGACCTCACCGCCCACGCCGTACGGCTGCTCACCCAGGGTGCCGAACCGGCGGCCCTGGTCGGGCTCCTGAGGGCCTACGCCGTCGACAACCGTTCCCGATACCACCACCGCTGGCTCGGCGACCTGTGGACCCGCAGCCAGGACCCCACCCCGGAGCACTTCATCGCGCGTGGCTGGGACGAGTGCCTCGGCGTGCTGGAGCGACTCCAGGAGGCGCTGCGCGACCCCGCGCCCGAGACCGACCCGTGCCTGGCCACGGGGGCGGGGTGGATCGCCGAGGAGGCCATGGCGACCGGTCTGCTGTGCTTCCTGCTCTTCCCGGACGAGCCGGTGACCGTGCTGCGCCGGGCCGCCTGCTCCTCCGGGGACTCCGACTCCATCGCCTGTCTGGCGGGCGCCTTCGCGGGCGCGTACGCCGGGGCCGACGCCTGGCCGACGGCGTGGGCGGACCGGATCGAGTACCAGGGGGAGCTGGTGACGCTCGGGGCGCTCTGGGACCAGTGACCCGGCAAGGGTTCAGGTCAGCTTGATCGAGCTGCCCTCGACGGTGATCTGCTCCGCCGGCAGCGGACTCGGCGCCGGGCCGCCGGCCACCGAGCCGTCGGCGATACGGAACTCGCTCTTGTGGCACGGGCAGTGGATGATGCCGTCGGCGACGCTGCCGACGGTGCAGCCCTGATGGGTGCAGACCGCGGAGAACGCCTTGAAGTCGCCCTTCGTCGGCTGGGTGACGACGACCTTCTCCGCCGCGAAGATCTTGCCGCCGCCGACGGGGATGTCGGTGGTCTTCGCCAGCTCCTGGCCGGCCGAGGCCTTCGGGGACTGCTGGGACGAGGAGTCGTCCCCGTTGCCGTACTCGCCGCAGCCCGTGGCGAGTACGGCTGCCGCGCCGCCCGTCGCCAGGAGGACCGTGCGCCGTGTCGCGGGGAGGGTCATGTCGTCACTCCGAACGTGCGGAAGAACCAGAGGGCCGAGGTCAGCCAGATGATCGTGAGTACGGCGAAGACGAGCCCGCCGACGATCGGCAGCAGCCACCCGGGGAGTCGCTCCGAACGGAGCAGCAGCATCTTGGCACTGAATGCGCCGAAGAAGAAGCAACCCAGGAGGGAGTGCCACATGACGCGCGTTTCGTACGTCTGAAAGCCAAGCGCGTACAGGCAGTGCACCGCAACCGGGACCGCGATCAGAAAGGCCGCGCGACCCGACCAGCGGTGCAGCGTGCCGGACCAGGCGGGTCCCGGCAGCCTGCCGTACAGCATCGCGGCCGAGACGAGCTGGACCAGAGCGAAGAACATCGCGGCCGTCGCCAGCCAGGACTTGACCGCGCCCGTGCTGCTGAAGCCGGCCAGGTTGAAGGCCGTCCCGGCCGGGTCGTGGACCTTGCCGTACACGCCCAGGGCGAGTGCCACGGCGGCGGCGACCAGCGCCGGGACCAGATAGCGGGCGGGGTGCGGGCCGCGCCGCGCGGGGCCGGGGAATCCCTGGGTGGCGGCGTTCGGGTCGACGGTCATGGTGGCTCCCTGCTCGAAGGGGTCAGGGCGTGGCGGGGCGGGCCGTGAGCTGCTGTCCGTCGACCGTCACCGTGCCCGTGTCCGGGTCGATGGCCGGCGCGGGGGAGGGCTTGCCGTCGCGGGTGAGGACGCCGACCTGGGTGCCGTCCTTCAGCACGATCCAGCCGCCGTCGATCTTCGCGGAGCGCACGGTGGCCGTGGCCCGCCACAGCCCGGACGGCTTCGTCGCCCGGTCCGCCGAGAAGGCGTGCCGTCCGCCGCCCGCGGTGACCGTGCCCTCGACGCGCTTGCCGTCCTCGAGCGTGCCGTCCAGTCTCGCGCCGTGCTCGCCGGTGAGCCGCAGTGTGCCGTCGTCCTCCACGTCGCCCTTGAGCCACGACTCCTGGGTGCGGCCGTCGCAGTAGTACGCGATCGCCTTGCCGTCGCGGACGGTGACGGCGATCGCCGCCGCGTCGTCGTCCGTGCGGCCGGCGTAGTCGGCGTCGGCGGCCGGGACCCGTGAGGGGGAGGGAGCGGGGGTGGGCGCGGTCGAGGCGGCGCTCCGGGCGGGGGTCGGACTCGGTGACTTCTCCTCGTACGAGGACGAGGCGGTCTTCGTCCCCGTCGTCGCGTCGAGCGTCAGCAGGAACAGGCCGAGCACCAGTCCCGCGAGAAGGGTGAGCAGGGGTCCTGGACGCTTCATGCCGGGCCTTCCCCGATGCGGGTGTCCTGCCGTCAGACTGCCATGAGAGCGCAGGCGGCACCCGCCGTAAAGGGCGTACGGAGGCGTTCTCGTCTCGGCACGCGGGCGGCGCGCACCGGACTGGCGCGCGCTGACTAGGCTGGCTGCGTCAGGAGCCGTAGTCGGCAGTCGGTACGTCAGCAAGGAGCAGCGCCGTGGCGGTACGAGCGGTCCGGGGAGCCGTCCAACTCGAGCGGGACGAGGCCGGCCACATGGACGAGCAGGTCGGAGCCCTGCTCACCGCCGTCCTGGAGCGGAACTCGCTCGGCGCCGACGACCTGATCAGCATCTGGTTCACGGCCACCCCCGACCTGCACAGCGACTTCCCGGCGGCCGCGGCCCGCAAGCTCGGCATCGTCGACGTGCCGCTGATCTGCGCCCAGGAACTCGACATCGCGGGCGCCATGCCGCGGGTCGTGCGCATCCTGGCGCACGTCGAGTCCGACAAGGCGCGCGCCGACATCAACCACGTCTACCTCGGGGCCGCTGCCGCCCTGCGCAGGGACATCGCCCAGTGAGGACCGCGCTCGTCATCGGCACCGGGCTGATCGGCACGTCCGCCGCGCTGGCCCTGGTCCAGCGGGGCGTCGTCGTCCACCTCGCCGACCACGACCCCGGGCAGGCCCGTACGGCGGCGGCGCTCGGCGCCGGCACCGACGCGGAGCCCGAGGGGCCGGTCGACCTCGCGATCGTCGCCGCGCCGCCCGCGCACGTGGCCGCTGTGCTCGCCGACGCGATGCGTCGCGGGGTGGCCCGCGGCTACCTCGACGTGGCCAGCGTGAAGGGCGGGCCGCGCCGTGAGCTTCAGGCGCTCGGCCTCGACCTGTCGGCGTACATCGGCAGCCACCCCATGTCCGGCCGGGAGAAGTCGGGCCCGCTGGCCGCGACCGGTGACCTCTTCGAGGGCCGCCCCTGGGTGCTGACGCCGACCAGGGACACCGACACCGAGGTGCTCAACCTCGCTTTGGAGCTGGTCTCGCACTGCCGTGCGGTCCCGGTGGTCATGGACGCGGACGCCCACGACCGCGCGGTTGCGCTGGTCTCGCACATGCCGCACCTGGTCTCCAGCATGGTCGCGGCGCGTCTGGAGCACGCCGAGGAGGCCGCCGTACGGCTGTGCGGGCAGGGCATCCGGGACGTCACCCGGATCGCCGCCTCCGACCCCGGCATGTGGATCGACATCCTGTCCGCGAACCCCGGTCCGGTCGCCGACCTGCTCACCGACGTCGCCGCAGACCTGGAGGAGACGGTCCGCTCCCTGCGCGCCCTGCAGTCCTCCGACGACTCCGAGCGCCGCGAGGGCGCCGACGGCGTGCAGGACGTGCTGCGTCGCGGCAACGCGGGCCAGGTCCGCGTTCCCGGCAAGCACGGGGCCGCTCCGCGGGCGTACGAGGTGGTGGCGGTGCTCATCGACGACCAGCCCGGTCAGCTGGCCCGCATCTTCGCCGACGCCGGACAGGCGGGCGTCAACATCGAGGACGTGCGCATCGAGCACGCGACCGGGCAGCAGGCGGGTCTGGTGCAGCTGATGGTCGAGCCGAAGTCCGCGGTGGTGCTGTCCTCGGCGCTCGGCGAGAGGGGCTGGGCGATCCGGCAGTAGGGCGCCGCGCGGCCCGGGTACCCGGCGCGGACCAGGTACCGGCCGGACGAGTGACGCGCGGCCGGTAACCTTGTGCGGGGCGCGGTCGCGTCCCGCACACCCACCGCCTCGCACCAGGAAGGTGTCCCCCCGTGGAAAACGGCGCCGCCCAGCCCGTGATTGTCGCCATCGACGGCCCCTCCGGCACGGGCAAGTCGAGCACGTCCAAGGCCGTGGCCGCCCAGCTGGGGCTGAGCTACCTGGACACCGGCGCCCAGTACCGGGCGATCACGTGGTGGATGGTGACCAACGGGATCGACATCGAGGACCCCACGGCGATCGCCGACGTCGCCGGCAAGCCGGAGATCCTCTCCGGCACCGACCCGGCCGCCCCGACGATCACGGTGGACGGCGTCGACGTGGCCGGCCCGATCCGCACCCAGGAGGTCACCGCCAAGGTCAGCGCGGTGAGCGCGGTACCCGAGGTGCGGGCCCGGATCACCGAGCTCCAGCGCTCGCTGGCGGCCTCCACCGAGCGGGGGATCGTCGTCGAGGGCCGGGACATCGGCACGACCGTGCTGCCCGACGCCGACCTGAAGATCTTCCTCACCGCCTCTCCGGAGGCCCGCGCCGCCCGGCGCAGCGGCGAGCTGAAGGGCGCGGACGTCCACAGCACCCGGGAGGCGCTGATCAAGCGGGACGCCGCCGACTCCTCCCGCAAGACCTCCCCGCTCGCCAAGGCGGACGACGCCGTCGAGGTGGACACCACCGAGCTGACGCTGGCCCAGGTCGTCGAGTGCGTCGTCACCCTCGTCGAGGAGAAGCGGGCCGCGAAGTGACCACCGCGTCCGTGCCCTCGGAGAAGGGCGCCGAGGTCGGGCGGCGCATCGGCGTCGGCCTGATGTACGGGCTGTTCAAGCCGCGCGTGCTCGGCGCCTGGAAGGTGCCGGCGAGCGGCCCGCTGATCTTCGCGATCAACCACTCGCACAACGTCGACGGTCCGATGGTGATGGGCGTGGCACCGCGGCCGACGCACTTCCTGATCAAGAAGGAAGCGTTCATCGGCCCCCTGGACCCGTTCCTGACCGCCATCGGTCAGCTCAAGGTCGACCGCGACACCACCGACCGGACGGCGATCACCCGTGCGCTGGGCGTGCTGGAGAACGGCGGGGTCCTCGGGATCTTCCCGGAGGGCACCCGTGGCGAGGGGGACTTCGCCGCCCTGCGCGCCGGGCTCGCGTACTTCGCGGTGCGCGGCGGGGCCCCGATCGTGCCCGTCGCCGTGCTGGGAAGTTCCGAACGGCGCGGACGGTTGATAAAGGCACTGCCCCCGCTGCGCTCCCGCGTCGACGTCGTCTTCGGCGAACCGTTCGACGCGGGCGACGGCAGCGGGCTGCGGACCCGCAAGGCACTGGACGCGGCCACCGAGCGCATCCAGAAGCAGTTGGCCGCACACCTGGAAAACGCCAGGCGCCTGACCGGGCGCTGAGCGACACTGAATACCGAGTAGTGGATCAACCCGAACAAAACGGCTGTTCCACCGATCACCACGAATGAACGACGAGGTACGGACTTCATGAACGACCACATCCAGCCCGACGGCTCGGAAGCCTTCGAGCACGATCACGGGGCGCTCGGCGACGCCGAGTACGCGGAGTTCATGGAGCTCGCCGCCGTCGAGGGCTTCGACGTCGAGGACGTCGAGGGGGCGATCGAGGCCGCGGGCCACGGGCCGCTGCCCGTGCTCGCCGTCATCGGCCGCCCGAACGTCGGCAAGTCGACCCTGGTGAACCGGATCATCGGCCGCCGCGAGGCCGTCGTCGAGGACAAGCCGGGCGTCACCCGCGACCGCGTCACCTACGAGGCCGAGTGGGCGGGCCGCCGCTTCAAGCTCGTCGACACCGGCGGCTGGGAGCAGGACGTCCTCGGCATCGACGCCTCCGTGGCCGCGCAGGCCGAGTACGCGATCGAGGCCGCCGACGCCGTCGTCTTCGTCGTCGACGCCAAGGTCGGCGCCACCGACACCGACGAGGCGGTCGTACGGCTGCTGCGCAAGGCCGGCAAGCCCGTCGTGCTGGCCGCCAACAAGGTCGACGGCATGAGCGGCGAGGCCGACGCGGCCGCCCTGTGGTCCCTGGGCCTCGGCGAGCCGCACCCGATCTCCGCTCTGCACGGCCGCGGCACCGGCGACATGCTGGACGCCGTCCTGGAGGCGCTGCCGGAGGCCCCCGCGCAGACCTTCGGCACCGCGGTCGGCGGCCCGCGCCGCATCGCGCTCATCGGCCGCCCGAACGTCGGCAAGTCCTCGCTGCTGAACAAGGTGGCGGGCGAGGACCGCGTAGTCGTCAACGAGATCGCGGGCACCACCCGCGACCCGGTCGACGAGCTGATCGAACTCGGCGGTGTGACCTGGAAGTTCGTCGACACGGCGGGCATCCGCAAGCGCGTCCACCTCCAGCAGGGCGCCGACTACTACGCCTCGCTGCGCACCGCGGCCGCCGTCGAGAAGGCCGAGGTGGCGGTCATCCTGGTCGACGCCTCCGAGTCCATCTCGGTCCAGGACCAGCGCATCGTCACCATGGCGGTCGACGCGGGCCGCGCCCTCGTCATCGCGTACAACAAGTGGGACACCCTCGACGAGGAGCGCCGCTACTACCTGGAGCGGGAGATCGAGACCGAGTTCGCCCAGGTCGCCTGGGCGCCCCGGGTGAACGTCTCGGCGCGCACCGGCCGCCACATGGAGAAGCTGGTCCCGGCGATCGAGGCCGCCCTGGCCGGCTGGGAGACCCGCGTCCCGACGGGCCGTCTCAACGCCTTCCTGGGCGAGCTGGTCGCCGCCCACCCGCACCCGGTCCGCGGCGGCAAGCAGCCGCGCATCCTCTTCGGCACCCAGGCCGGGACCAAGCCCCCGCGCTTCGTCCTCTTCGCCTCCGGCTTCATCGAGGCGGGCTACCGGCGCTTCGTCGAGCGCCGTCTGCGCGAGGAGTTCGGCTTCGAGGGCACCCCGATCCACATCTCGGTGCGGGTGCGCGAGAAGCGCGGCTCCAAGAAGAAGTAACGGCACCACGACCGGAGGGCGGCACCCGTGACGGGTGCCGCCCTCCGGTCGTGATCAGTGATCAGAAGGACCTGCGGGGGGCCGGCGGGAGCGCCGCCGGGACGTGGTGCATCGCGGTCGGCGCGGCCTGCTGGCCGAGCTGCCCGACCCGCTGCCACTGGGACTGCTGCCCGACCCGCGCGCTCTGCGCCCCCGCGCTGTAGGCGCTGTAGGAGCTGCTGAACGACCCCGGGCGGGGCGCCGGGTAGGAACCCGTGTGGTGCGGGATGTTCCCGAAGGCGGTGAACCCCAGTTCGTCCTCGCCGATGCGGTCGCCGGGCAGCGAACGGAACGCCTTGACGTACTCGGCGTAGAGCGCGTCGTAGATCGGCGTGGCCGATGGGCCGCCGGACGCGTCCTGAGCCGGTCGCGCGGACGGGATCGACTGGAAGGACGGGCGGCGGGGAACGTCGTAGGTGTGCACGTATGTCCAAACGACGCGGCACGGGAAGAGATGCGGCTCGGCAGGCGGCCTCGGTCGGCGCGGGGCCGCGTCCGTGGACGGCCTTTCGGTCGCCGTACGGCCGCGGTCCCGCCCGGTGGGTGAACTCAGGTGCCGGCGAGCGGAAGTGCCGCTCCGACCAGCTGTCCATTGGCCGCTGCCTTGTCCAGCGCGTCCCGCAGCAGGTCCTCCCGGGGCTGACGCCCGATGGAACCCACCGGCGCCGCGAACATCAGCACCTGCTGGTGCTTGTTGGCGGCGGCCCGCCAGCCCTCCGTCACCTGCAACGGCTGGTGTGCCTGCCACCAGGCGACCGGCTGCCCGCCGTTCACCGAGGGCTGGAGCACCGCGTGCAGCTGGCCCATCGCGAGCAGCACGGACCAGCCGTGCTGCACCGGCGGCACCTCGGTCAGCTCGGACAGCGGCATGAAGCCCTGCTCGATGAGGAGCGGCAGGAAGTCGTCGCCCGCGCCGGTCGTGCCGGGCCGCACGATGGGCGCGGTCGGCTCGACGACCAGGGCCGGGTGCAACTCCCCGGCGATCAGGACGAGTCCGCTGGTGACGCCGAGCACCGCCTGCTCGGGTGCGACCTTGCCGGGGTCCAGGTCGACGGTGTCGCCGTTGATGGAGCGGACCGCGCCCTGGAGCTGCTCCTCGGTGACCTGGACGACCTGCGAGGGCAGGCAGGTGGAGTGGGCGAAGGCGAGAACGGCGGTCTCGTCCCCGATGAACAGGACGGTGCTGGTGCGCTCGTTCGCGGAGTCGCCCGGGGTGCGGCAGGACGTGCAGTCGTAACTGCCCGGGGCGTTGTCTCCGGCGAGCAGCCGGTCGGCTTCTTCGTTGCCGATCTCGGCGCGTACCTCGTCGCTGACGTCGAGCATGCGCGGCACGGGTGACTCCCTCGGATGCGGTGCGTGGGCGAGGCGGGTGGCCCCCGGCTCGTGGTCCGGGTGGGTCCCCGGCTCATGAAGAAGACAACGGGCGATCTGTGGCCAGGGTCACGCTGGAAGGCGAACGGAATCGAACCGACCTGCGCGCACGGTCACGATGCGTGCGGAATCCGCCACTCCATGCCAAGTAACGGAGAGGTCACGGAAGTTGATCCGGTGAGCTGACTCACAGTCCGCGTGGGGCCCTGGTCGACAAATCAGGAAATGAGGGAGCGAAGTAGGTGGCCTGATTTCACCGCTACCTACGGTAACCACCAACTGGCCTGGGACAACAGGAAGTTGGTTGATAACGGACCGTCAGCTGCCTAGATTGCTCCGCCGTGTGCAACGAGCACCGCCCGGGTACGTCCGCCGGCCGCGCAGAGCCAGATATCGCGCAGCATCACCGCCGGCGGACGGGCCGGGCGTGACGACCGCGTCCCTGCGCGGCCGACACGCCCCGGTCAGGGGGAGCCCGAGTCCGTAGAGAGGGATCCACATGTCCGAATGTGCCGATATCCACACCCGCACCTCGTCGCGCAAGACGGCGGTCCTCGCCGGGGCGATCCTGCTCGCCCCCCTCGGACTGCTCTGTGCGACCGGCAACGCCACGGCGGCCGACAGCGGGGTGTGGGACCGCATCGCCCAGTGCGAGAGCGGCGGCAACTGGTCGATCAACACCGGCAACGGCTACTACGGCGGGCTCCAGTTCTCCGCCGGTACCTGGCGCGCGTACGGCGGCACCGCCTATGCGTCGACCGCCGACAAGGCCAGCAAGGCACAGCAGATCTCCGTCGCCACCAAGGTGCAGAACGCCCAGGGGTGGGGCGCGTGGCCGACCTGCTCGGCGCGCGCCGGAGCGTCCGGCAGCGCACCGGGGGCGGGATCGTCCTCGGCCGAGTCGAGCTCCGCCAAGTCCGGCTCCTCGAAGTCCGGCTCCTCGAACTCCTCGCAGCCGGGTTCCTCGAACGCGCCGGAGCGCTCGACGGCCCAGACCTCGCGCGGTACCGGCCGTGGTGACTACACCGTCCGCGAGGGCGACACCCTCAGCACCATCGCGACCAGCCACGGGCTGACCTGGCAGCGGGTCTACGCCGCCAACAAGGCCGTCGTCGGCGGCGACCCCGACCTGATCGTGCCCGGACAGCGCCTCACGCTCTGAGCCGTCCCCCTCCGGGACGCGGTGACCCCATCCGGCGGGACGGCCGGGTGGGGCCCACCCACCTCGTGGGACACACTGGGCGCATGCTGGAGACCTCCGCCCGACTGCTGCGCCTGCTCTCCCTGCTCCAGGCCCACCGCGAGTGGTCCGGCGCCCAACTCGCCGACCGGCTGGGAGTCACCTCGCGCACGGTGCGCCGGGACGTGGACCGGCTGCGCGAACTGGGCTACCCCGTCAACGCCAGCCCCGGCACCGGCGGCGGCTACCAGTTGGGCGCGGGCGCCGAGTTGCCGCCGCTGCTGCTGGACGACGACGAGGCCGTCGCCGTCGCGGTGGGGCTGCGGACGGCCGCCGGGCAGGGCATCGAGGGCATCGGCGAGACCTCCGTACGGGCCCTGGCGAAGCTGGAGCAGGTGCTGCCGCACCGGCTACGGCGCCGGGTGGGCGCCCTGAACGCCTTCACCGTGCCGATGCTGCGCGGCCCGCGGTCCTCCGCCGTGGACCCGGCCGTCCTCACCGAGCTCGCCCATCTCTGCCGGGACGCCGAACGCCTGCGCTTCCACTACCGGGGGCACGACGGCACGGCGAGCCGCCGCACCGTCGAACCGCACCGCCTGGTGTGCACCGAGCGCCGCTGGTACCTGGTCGCCTGGGACCTCGACCGCGCCGACTGGCGCACGTTCCGGGTGGACCGCCTCACGCCGAGGCCGCCGCACGGGCCGCGCTTCGCACCGCGCGAGCCGCCCGCCGAGGACCTCGCCGCGTACGTCTCGCGAGGCGTCTCGACGCGCGCGTACGCCACCCGGGCCACCGTCCGGCTGTTCGTGCCGCTGGCCGAGGCCGCCGAACGGATCTCGCCCTCGGCCGGCACACTGGAGCCCGACGGCGACCGGGCCTGTGTGCTGCGCACCGGGGCCGCGAGCCTCGACGTGATGGTGATCCACGTGATGATGGCGGGCTTCGAGTTCGAGGTGCTGGAGCCCGTGGAGCTGATCGAGGCGATCAGGACGGCCCGTGACCGGCTTGATGGCGCTTTGGCTCGGGCTGCGGGATCTCGGCCGCGTGACTCGGATGGTGCAGGTCGAACGCCGGGGCCTCCGAGCGGACCCTCGGCAGCGTCGTGAAGTTGTGCCGGGGCGGCGGGCAGGACGTCGCCCACTCCAGGGAACGGCCGAAGCCCCAGGGGTCGTCGACCTCCACCTTCGTGCCGTACCTGGCGGTCTTCCAGACGTTGTAGAGGAACGGCAGGGTGGAGAGGCCGAGCAGGAACGAGCCGATCGTCGAGACGGTGTTGAGCGCGGTGAACCCGTCGGCGGCGAGATAGTCGGCGTACCGGCGCGGCATGCCCTCGGCGCCCAGCCAGTGCTGCACCAGGAACGTGGTGTGGAAGCCGACGAACAGCGTCCAGAACTGGATCTTCCCCAGCCGCTCGTCGAGCAGCTTCCCGGTGAACTTCGGCCACCAGAAGAAGAAGCCGCCGAAGACCGCGAAGACCACCGTGCCGAAGACGACGTAGTGGAAGTGGGCGACCACGAAGTACGAGTCGGAGACGTGGAAGTCCATCGGCGGCGACGCCAGGATCACTCCGGTCAGGCCTCCGAACAGGAAGGTCACCAGGAAGCCCGTCGCCCACAGCATCGGGGTCTCGAAGGAGATCGAGCCCTTGATCATGGTCCCGGTCCAGTTGAAGAACTTCACGCCCGTGGGGACGGCGATCAGGAAGCTCATGAGGGAGAAGAACGGCAGCAGCACCGCGCCCGTGACGAACATGTGGTGCGCCCACACCACGACGGACAGGCCGGTGATCGCCATCGTCGCGCCGACCAGCGTGAGGTAGCCGAAGATCGGCTTGCGGCTGAAGACCGGGATGATCTCCGTGATGATCCCGAAGAACGGCAGCGCGATGATGTACACCTCGGGATGTCCGAAGAACCAGAACAGGTGCTGCCACAGCAGCGCCCCGCCGTTGGCCGCCTCGAACACCTGCGAACCGAACCGCCGGTCCGCCTCCAGCACCAGCAGCGCGGCCGCCAGCACCGGGAACGCCATCAGGATCAGGATCGACGTGAAGAGCGTGTTCCAGGTGAAGATCGGCATCCGGAACATCGTCATGCCGGGCGCGCGCATCCCGATGATCGTGGTGATGAAGTTGACCGCGCCGAGGATCGTGCCGAAGCCGGCCAGGGCCAGGCCCATGATCCACAGGTCGGGGCCGATCCCCGGCGAGTACTGCCGGCTGTTCAGCGGCGCGTAGGCGAACCAGCCGAACGCGGCCGGGCCGTCCGGGGTCAGCAGCGAGCCCAGCACGGTCAGCCCGCCGAACAGGAACAGCCAGTACGAGAGCATGTTCAACCGGGGGAAGGCCACGTCCGGGGCGCCGATCTGGAGCGGCATCAGCTCGTTGGCGAAGCCCGCGAAGGACGGGGTCGCGAACAGCAGCAGCATGATCGTGCCGTGCATCGTGAAGAGCTGGTTGAACTGGGTGTTGTCCACGATCTGCAGCCCGGGCCGGGCCAGTTCGGCCCGCATCAGCAGCGCCATGATCCCGCCGACGAGGAAGAAGGCGAAGGACGTGATCAGATAGAGGTGGCCGATCTTCTTGTGGTCGGTGGTGGTCAGCCAGTCGACGACCACACGGCCACGGCCTCGGTGACCGATGTCCCCGGTTCGTGCCGCCACGGTCTGCGTCCCCATCGCTCGCTCGCCCCTTCGTCCGCCCTGTCCCGGGCCCGCCGACGTCCCGGGTGCGTACGGAGGATGTGTGGGGGAGCCGTGTATTTCCTATGAGCGGTCAGCTCCCGCGATTCCGCACGGAATCGTAATGCGGCGGGGTCCTGGGACGGTACCTTGCGAACTTTCCGACGGGTTATCGGAGGCGGTCGGGCGACACGCAGGAATTGCGTTCGAATTCGCGCGGAAGGCGCACGGAACCGCTCGTCCGTGTGAGTGATTTCGACCGAAACGCATGTCGTGGTCCTGTGACAGAAGTGTGACCGGAGTGATCCGTATCGCCGGCCCGGGGTTCCCGGGGCGGGGCTCGCCGCCTAGCGTGGCGGTATGGCACCGAATCCCACTCCGCCAGCGGAGCCCCAGGACAATCCGGACGGATACGTCGGCCTCGAGGCCGCACGGGCCGAGCGGCTCGCGCGCGAACGGGGGTGGTCGACGGTGCGTGAGCTGGCCCCCGGGACGATCATCACCATGGAGTACCGCTTCGGCCGGCTGAACTTCGAGGTGAGCGACGGGCTGGTGGCGCGCGCCTGGAAGGGCTGAGGCGCCCGGAGAGGCCGGGCGCGCACGGCGAAGGCCCCGGTTCCCGTCTTCGGGAACCGGGGCCTTCGGGTGCGGAACCGGGTTGTGCGTACCGGGGTCCCGCTGTTCGGGGAGGTCAGCCGCCTGTCAGCGGTCGGGCCGCGGAGGTCGCGGCACCGCGCGGGAGGCGGTCTGCGTGCGGTGGCCTGCGGCTGCCGACCGGGGTGACCGGGGTGCGCTCCGAGCGGGTCGTGTGCGGGCCCGGCGCCAGATGGACCGGCGCGCGCGGCGGACGTGCCGGTTGCGCCGGCTCGCGGGCCGTGGAGGCCTCCTCCTGGGCCGGCGCGCCCGAGGCGAACGGCACGGGCACGGCGACGGGCGAGGCCGGAGCGGGGGCCGGTGCCGTACCGGCGCGGCGGTCGCGCCAGCGGTCGCGCAGGTCGAAGATCGCGACCTCGGCGCGGGCGATCAGCGGCTCGCACCAGGGCAGCGCCAGCAGGATCAGCAGACCCGCGGCCCAGCCGAGCACCACGTCGCTGAGCCAGTGTGTGCCGAGGTAGACCGTGGCGAGGCCGACGCCGAGCGAGGTCACCGCGGAGAGCGCGGACAGCCAGCGGCGGGCCCTCGGGGTGGAGGCCAGATACGCCAGGATTCCCCAGGTCACGACCGCGTTGGCGGTGTGGCCGCTGGGAAATATATCGCCGCCCAGGCCCATCTCGTTCGAGCCGATGGTGGTCGCGTAGTGCGGTCCGAGCCGGCCCATGCCGAGCTTGGCGGCCCCGACGGTGAGGTTCAGCAGCAGCAGCGAGGCGCCGAGAGTGAGCAGCGGGCGCAGGGTGTGCTGCCGCCACGATCTCCAGCCGAGCCAGGCGGCGACCATCACGGCGGTCGGACCGCGCTGGCCGAGCACCACGTAGTAGTCGACGAACCAGTGGATGCCGGACCACTGCTGGTACGGCCGGAAGAACATGACCAGCCAGTCGAGGCGGACCAGCCACGAGGTGATCACCACGAGCCACACGATCGCCAGATAGAAGGCCAGGGTCGCCAGGAACAGCGCGACCCGGTGCCTGCTCATCTTCGGCACATCGATGTGGGCCGGTCGTTCCGGCTCCCGGTCGAGCCTGGCGAACACCCGGTCCAGACGGGTGAGGTTTTGTTCGGTACGCACCTAAACGACGTTACAGCGAGTGAGCTCGAGACCCGGCCGATTCCGCTGGTTTGTGATGACGATGTGATGTGGGATTGCTCTCAGGAGGGCATTTATTCCTGTGGAATCGCTAATGGTCGAACAGTGTTCCCTTCAATTCCTTTGATCATTCCAGGAGATAGTTTTAGGGAACGTATGAAAGGGTTCACCGAAAAGCCTGATTCTCTTACGGCGGACCGCTCCCGTTCAGCCACCACGCGCCGTACACGGCCGATGCCGCCGTGAGGCACCCCACCAGCAGCGCCGACCTGGACGTCCGCAGCCGGGCCAGGGCCAGGGCGAGCGGCAGCAGCAGCGGGAACGCGGGCAGCAGCAGGCGCGGCTTGGAGCCGAAGTAGCTCGACGCGCACAGGGCGAGCGCGAGGACCACACCCGCGTACACCAGCAGCGGAAGGGGCTGGCGCTGCCGCACGCAGACGACGTACAGCCACAGCAGCAGGGCGACGCCGACGATCAGCCCGAGGCCGGCGAGGGCGGACGGGAACGACGTGAACTTGTCGGCGACGAAGCGCGCGAAGGCGTAACCGCCGTCGAAGCCGTTGCGCCAGCCCGCCTGGACGTCGAAGTAGCCGAGCGGGCCCTTGCCGGTGTGGTGGCCGACCCACAGGACGTAGCCGGCGGCGCCGAGGGGCGCGAGGAGCATGCCGAGGGCGCGTGGCGCGACGCGGGCTGCGGCCGCCCGAGCCGCGCGCCGGGGAGCGGTCCCGGCGGTCGGGGCCTCCTTCCGGTCACGGACGAAGGACGCCACGCCCGCCGCCCACACCGCCGCGACCACCGCGAGTCCCACCGGGCGGGTCAGACCGGCCAGCGACGCGAGCACTCCCGCGGTCACCCACCGGCCGGTGAGCACCGCGTACAGCGACCAGGCGGCCAGTGCGGTGAACAGCGACTCGCTGTACGCCATCGACTGCACGATCCCGACCGGCAGGACGGCCCACACCAGCACCGCGCACACTCCGGCCCGGCGCCCGTACACCTGGTCGGCGACCGCGAACACGCCCCAGGCCGCGGCGAGCGAGGCGAGCAGGGACACGACGAGACCGGCGTCGGCGTACGACAGCGGGGTCACCGCGTGCAGAAGCCTTTCCAGCCAGGGCAGCAGCGGGAAGAACGCGAGGTTGGAGTGGACGTCGCCGTTCGGCAGACGGACCTCGTAGCCGTATCCCAGCTCGGCGACCCTGGTGTACCAGAGGGCGTCCCAGCGGGCGGTCAGCAGGGTGTACGCGCTCTTGTCGCGGGCGGCGCTCCACACGACCAGCGCGAGCAGACCGAGGGCACGCACGGCCGCGTACCCCAGGAGGGCGGGGGCCGCCCGGCGCGGGGTCGCGGAGCCGGGGGGCGTCACGCGCGTCTCGAGATCGGTCACGGGCTCGATTATCGACGGCCGCCCCGGCGACCGGGTCCGCCGGGGCGGCCGGGGCCCCGGGGAGGAGGTGGTCGCAGGCGGCACGGGGAGGGATACGGGAGGTGGCCCGGACATGGCGCGGGAGTGGCGTACGCCACATGGGTTGCCCGTGGGTGGTGAGAGGTCCGCCACGTGGCCCTGGCGCGAACTCGCGTACGCTGCGTTCCACTCGTGTTCGTTTGCGCGGGCCGGAGACACCGCTCCTCTCCGGCCGAGCCGCGGGGAGTCCCCACCCCGTGAGCCCGCCGAACCGGGGGATCACCTGGGAGGTACGTACATGTCCGGGACGACCACGGCCGCCGCTGGGCTGCGCCGTCGGGCGGCCGGGGCCGGTGCCAACCGCTGGGTCGTCCTGGTGGTGCTGTGCGTCAGCCTGCTGCTGGTCGCCGTCGACGCGACCGTGCTGCATGTGGCGGTGCCGGCGGTCACCGAGGACCTGCGGCCCGGCGCCATCGAGCTGCTCTGGATCGTCGACACCTATCCACTGGTCTGCGCCTCGCTGCTGATCCTGTTCGGCACGCTCGGCGACAAGGTGGGCCGCAGACGCGTCCTGCTCCTCGGCTACGCCCTGTTCGGCGTCGCCTCCGCGCTGGCGGCGTTCGCCGGGACCGCGCAGACCCTGATCCTGGCGCGGGCGCTGCTGGGCGTCGGCGGCGCGATGATCATGCCCGCGACGCTGTCGATCCTGCGCCAGGTGTTCCCCGACCGGCGTGAGCGGGCGCTCGCGATCGGCATCTGGAGCGCGGTGGCCGCGGTCGGCGCCGCGGTCGGCCCGCTCCTGGGCGGCTTTCTGCTCGAGCACTTCTGGTGGGGCTCGGTCTTCCTCGTCAACATCCCGCTGATGCTGGTCAGCCTGCCGGTGGGACGGCTGCTGCTGCCCGAGTCGCGGGGCGCGGCGGACGGCCCCTGGGACGTGGTCGGCGCGCTGCTGGCGGCGGCCGGTCTCTTCGGTGTCGTGCTGGGCGTGAAGCGGCTGGGCGGCGGGGAGCTCGGGCTGTTCACCGTCGGCCCGCTGCTGGTGGGCGCGGTGCTGATCGTCCTGTTCGTCCGCCGTCAGCGGCGGCGCCTGCATCCGCTGGTGGATCTGGGGATGTTCCGGCGGCCGGCGTTCAGTACGTCGGTCGGGTGCATCGTGCTGGCGATGCTGGCGCTGGTGGGTCTCGAACTGATCGCGGCACAGTACCTGCAGCTGGTGCTCGGACTGTCTCCGCTGGAGACGGGCCTGCGGCTGCTGCCCCTGACGTTCGCCGCGATGGCGGCCGGGCTGGCCGGGGCACGGCTGCTCCGGCAGTTCGGGCCGCGCCGGATGGTGTGCGGGGGGTTCGTCCTCACGGCGCTGGCCGTGCTGACGCTGACCGCGATGGGCGGGTCGGACAACACGGGGCTGCTGCTGTTCGGGTTCCTGCTGCTGGGCTTCGGTCTGGAGACGACCTTGTTCGCGGCGTACGAGTCGATGCTGAGCGAGGCGCCGCCGGAGCAGGCGGGCGGGGCGGCGGCGATCGGGGAGACGTCGTACCAGCTGGGGGCGGGGATCGGGATCGCCCTGCTGGGAAGCGTGATGAACGCCGCGTACGCGCCCGGACTGAAGTCCGTGCCCGGGGTGCCGGCGTCGGCGTCGGACGCGGCGGGGCATTCGCTGGGCGAGGCGTACGAGGTCGCCGGGCAGTTGGGCGGGCCGGTCGGGGTCGCGCTGCGGCGGGTCGCGCGGGACAGCTTCGTGCACGGGTTGCATGTCACGCTGTCGGTGAGTGCGGGGTTGTTGCTGCTGGGGGCGCTGATGGCGTTGCGGTTGCCGCGGGTCATGCAGTGCGAGGCGCCCGTGGCGGAGGTGGAGCTTCCCGCGCCCCGGGGGGTAGCGGAGTCCCGCGTCTCCGCGTGAGTCTCCCTGCCCACGCACCGCCGGTTTGCCGTCGGTCGAAGGGTGGGCGTCTCCTGTGGGGGCGCATCGCCGTCGGCGGCTTGCGGACTGTGCTGCGCGCGGCGCGTACTGGACGTGCGGGACGGCGCGTCGTAACGTCTCGGGCGATGGTGTAACTAGCGGTGCTAGTTTTTCGGAGGCTCTCTCATGTCCGCGTCCTCGAAGTTGCCCCCCTTCGACCCCGCCGACCCCCTGGGGATCGACGATCTGCTGGAGCCGGAGGATCTCGCGATCCGTGACACCGTGCGGAACTGGGCCGCGGACCGGGTGCTGCCGCGGGTCGCCGAGTGGTACGAGCGCGGGGAGCTGCCGGAGATCCGGGAACTGGCGCGCGAGCTCGGCGCCATCGGGGCGCTCGGGATGTCGCTCAGCGGATACGGGTGCGCCGGGGCCAGCGCCGTGCAGTACGGCCTCGCCTGTCTCGAACTCGAGGCCGCCGACTCCGGCATCCGGTCCCTCGTCTCCGTGCAGGGTTCCCTCGCCATGTACGCCCTGCACCGCTTCGGCAGCGAGGAGCAGAAGCAGACCTGGCTGCCGGGGATGGCCGCGGGCGAGATCATCGGCTGCTTCGGGCTCACCGAACCCGATCACGGCTCCGACCCGGCGGGCATGCGGACGTACGCCAAGCGGGACGGCTCCGACTGGGTGCTCAACGGCCGCAAGATGTGGATCACCAACGGGTCCGTCGCCGGGGTGGCCGTCGTCTGGGCGCAGAGCGACGACGGGATCCGCGGCTTCGTGGTGCCCGCCGGCACTCCGGGGTTCTCGGCGCCCGAGATCAAGCACAAGTGGTCCCTGCGGGCCAGCGTGACCAGCGAGCTCGTGCTCGACGACGTGCGGTTGCCCGCGGACGCCGTCCTGCCGGAGGTCACCGGGCTGCGCGGACCGCTCAGCTGTCTGTCCCACGCGCGCTACGGGATCGTGTGGGGCGCGATGGGGGCGGCGCGCTCCTGCTTCGAGACCGCTGTCGGGTACGCGAAGACCCGCGAGCAGTTCGGGCGGCCCATCGGGGGGTTCCAGCTCACCCAGGCCAAGCTCGCCGACATGGCGGTCGAGCTGCACAAGGGGATTCTGCTCGCCCATCATCTGGGGCGGCGCATGGACGCCGGCCGCCTGCGTCCCGAGCAGGTCAGCTTCGGCAAGCTCAACAACGTACGGGAGGCGATCGAGATCTGCCGGACCGCCCGTACCGTCCTCGGTGCCAACGGGATCTCGCTCGAATACCCCGTCATGCGGCACGCGACCAACCTCGAGTCGGTGCTCACCTACGAGGGCACCGTCGAGATGCACCAGCTCGTGCTGGGCAAGGCGCTCACCGGACTCGACGCCTTCCGCTGACCCGGCCCAGGGGCCGAGGCAGGGCCGGTGAGCGGCCCTGCCTCAGCTCTGGTTGAAGAAACCGTCCGTCCGGTGCGCGGACGGGTCTCCGTTCACGATCTCCGTGTTGGCGGGGCTCAGCAGGAACACCCGGGTGGACACCCGCTCGATCGAACCCCGCAGGCCGAAGATCAGCCCGGCCGCGAAGTCGACGACGCGCTTGGCGTCCCCGGCCTCCATGGCCGTGAGGTTCATGATGACCGGCACGCCCTCGCGGAACAGCTCACCGATCGCCCGGGCGTCCCGGAAGCTGTCCGGGGTGACGGTGCCGATCCGACGGCCCTTCTCCTCGGCCGTGTCCGTCGCCACCTTCACGCGGGGGTCGGTGACCCAGGCGTCCCCGGCGTCGGTCCCCTCGGAATAGTCGTCGTCGTAGTAACGCTCGTCATCGTTGTCGTCGACGAGGCCAAGCCAGGCACTCGCCTTGCGCACCGATCCCATGGACGCCTCCTCTCACAGCGGTCTTTCTGCTTTCCGCATTCCCCATGGTCGTCCATGATGCGGATGTCGCGCCAAGTGGATAGACGCCGCGCGGGGGGTTTGTGACGGTACTGGTGCACAGCGAATACGTCGAGAGCCCGCGTCTCCCAAGGGTCGTACCGCATACGGCTGCTGACTGTGAGTGAAATATGATTCTTCGTGGCGAACGAGTGACGCACGGTGCGTCCGGGTGAACCGGGTGCCCCCGATCCGGCATGACAATCGGTCGATAGCATGCCGCAGCTCAATGTCCCAAGGACGACGGGGGTTGCCGTGTTCGGAATCGTCAGGCCATGCAGTCACCGGCTCGGAGAGGGTCTCAAGACCCAGTGGATGGCGCATCTGTGCGGGCTGTGCCTCGCGCTGCGCGGTGACCACGGGCAGTTCTCGCGGGTCGTCACCAACTACGACGGCCTGCTCATATCGGTTCTGACGGAGGCTCAGGCCGACCGGGTGCCGGCCGACGGATGGCGGCGGACGGCGGGACCGTGCCCGTTGCGCGGGATGCGCACCGCGTCCGTCGCGCAGGGCGAGGGCGCCCGGCTCGCGGCCGCCGTCTCGCTGGTGCTCGCCTCGGCCAAGGTGCGCGACCACGTAGCCGACGGGGACGGGCTGCTGGCGCGCAAGCCCGTCGCCGTCGCCGCGCGCAGGGTCGCCGCGAGCTGGGGCCGGGCCGGGGAACGCGGCGGGGCCGCCGTCGGGTTCGACACCGCCGTCCTGGTCGACGCGGTGGAACGGCAGGGGGGCATCGAGGCGCTCGCCGGGCCGGGCACCCCGCTGTGCGCCGTCACCGAGCCGACCGAGACCGCCACCGCCGCCGCCTTCGCGCACACCGCGGTCCTGGCCGGCCGGCCGGGCAACGCCGCTCCGCTCGCCGAGGCCGGCCGTCTCTTCGGCCGGCTGGCGCATCTGCTGGACGCTGTCGAGGACCGGGAGTCCGACGCGGCGGCCGGCGCCTGGAACCCGCTGACGGCCACCGGGACCCCGCTCACCGAGGCCCGCCGGCTCGCCGACGACGCCCTGCACGGCATCCGGCTCGCGCTGCGCGACATGGAGTTCGTCGACGGCAGGCTCGCGCACCTGCTGCTGGCGCACGAGCTGGAGCGGTCGGTCGACCGGGCGTTCGGGACGCAGTCGTGCGGGCACGCGCACGCGCCGGAGGGCGCCTTCGGCCCGCCGACCGGCCCGTACGCCCCCCGGGGGCCGGTGGACCCCCACGCGCCCGGCAACCCCTACGGCGGCAACCCCTACGGCGGTGAGCCGCCGCGGCCCGGGAGGCGGGGTTTCTGGGCCGGGTGCGCGGTCGCGCTCGGGCTGTGCTGCACCTGCAAGGTCTGCTGTGCCGACGAGTTCGAGGGGCCCTGGTCGCGCAGGAGGCGCGAGGGCTGGTGCAGCGACGGCTGTGACGGCTGCAATTGCTGCGACGGGTGTCAGTGCTGCGAGTGCTGTGAGTGCTGCTCCTGCGACTGCTCCTGCTGACGCGGCGTCACCGATGCCGCCCGTGGCGCCCCGGACGGGGCGCCACGGTGAGCGGCGGGCATCCCTGGAACGTATCTCCGGTCGAGGACGCGGACTTCGTGGGGCCGTCGATCGGGACCGGCGGCCGGCCGTTCGCGTGCCGGCAACCCGCGGAGCCACCGCTCCGGATGCTCGAAAGGATCGATGATCATGCCCGGGCGCTCTGACAGAACCGTTCCGCTCGCCGTGAAGATCGTGGTGAGCGGCGGGCTCGGGGTCGGTAAGACGACCTTCATCGGGGCCGTCTCGGAGATCGACCCGCTCGACACCGAGGCGCCGATCACCCAGGTGTCGGTCGGGGTCGACTCGCTCGAGGGCGTGGAGTCCAAGACCACCACCACCGTCGCGCTCGACTTCGGACGGATCACGCTCGGCCCGGCCATCGCGCTGTACCTGTTCGGCACGCCCGGGCAGGACCGGTTCGCCTTCCTGTGGGACGACCTGGTGGAGGGAGCGCTCGGCACGGTGGTCCTCGCCGACACCCGGCGGATCGAGGAGTGCTTCCCGGCCGTCGACTACTTCGAGGCCCAGGACGCGCCGTTCGTCCTCGCGGTGAATCGCTTCGACGGGGCCGAGCGCTTCGAACTGGACGAGGTGCGCGCGGCGTTGGGGTTGAGTGCCGAGGTGCCCGTGCTGGAGTGCGACGCGCGCGAGCGCGGCTCCGTACGGGACGTGCTGGGGGCGCTGATGGATCGGGTGGTCGGGTTTCGCGCCGCTCCGGGGCGCAGCGCGGTCGGGGCGCGCTGATCGCCGTAGGACAGGCGTGAGATGTGGCGAAAGCGATGCAAAAGGCGCATATCGAGGGGAGAGCGCGGAGGTGAAGGCGGAGCTGGGTGAGGGGAGAACGCGAAGAGGGCGCCCCGGGAACGGGGGCCGCAGTGGGTCAGCTCAACAGGAACAGGACCACACGCGACCGAAGTCGATGTGGGAGCGGGTGACCAGACACTGCTGCGGATGCATGGGCCAAGTGGAACAGGTCTCCGGTTAGGCGTCAACCGACTTGAGACGTACCGCTCACAGTGTGGACGGCCTTGACAGTGAGGGGAAACGCCCACGTACTCTCGCTGCACGGCCCTGCTGAGGGGCTCGGCCGTATCTGCGCCGCGCGGCGCGCCCCATCCGGTGTGTGAAGGCACCTACCCGTGTTCGATCCCAGCTGTCACGGAGCCTTCGCATGTCTTCCGAAACCCTCGACCCCGAAGCGCCCGCCACCCTCGTGATCGTCGGGGCCGGGCCGCGGGGGACCGGCCTCATCGAGCGGATCGCCGCCAACGCCCCCGAGCTGTACGCCGGTTCACGCCTCGACATCCATCTCGTCGACCCGCATCCGCCCGGCGCCGGACGCATCTGGCGGGCCGCCCAGTCGCCGCTGCTGTGGATGAACTCGCACGCCGAGGACGTCACCATGTTCACCGACGAGTCGGTGGAGATGGCCGGGCCGGTGCGGCCCGGCCCGACGCTGCACGAGTGGGCCGGCATCGACGGGCGCACCTTCGCCGACCGGCAGCTCCAGGGCTCCTATCTGCGCTGGGTGCACGAGCAGGCGGTCGCCGCCCTGCCTCCCGGGATCACCGTCCACCACCATCCGGGGCGCGCTCTGCGGGTGAGCGGCCCCCGTTCGGGACGCCAGCAGGTGTGGCTGGAAGGCCGGGACCAGCCCCTGTCCGCCGATCTCGTCGTCCTCGCTCTCGGCCATCTGGACGCCGAACTCGACCAGGAACAAAGTGAGTTGGCGGCCTACGCGGCGGAGCACGGGCTCGTCCATCTGCCGCCGGACTTCACGGCCGACAGCGACCTCTGCGCGCTGCCGGCCGGCGAACCCGTGCTGGTGCGTGGATTCGGGCTCGCCTTCGCCGACCTGATGGTGCTGCTCACCGAGGGACGCGGCGGGCGGTACGAGGGGGACACCTATGTGCCCTCGGGGCGGGAACCGGTGCTGTACGTCGGCTCGCGGCGCGGTGTGCCGTACCACTCGAAGATCGGCTACGACTGGACCGGTGAACGGCCCCCGTTGCCCCGGTTCCTGGGGCCCGCCGAGATCGACGGGCTGCTCGCGCGGCCCGGGGGCTTCGACTTCCGGCGGGACGTCTGGCCGCTGGTGGAGAAGGAGCTGGGCTTCGCCCACTACCACCGGCTGTTCACGGTCCACGCCGAGCGGACCGCCATCGCCTGGACCGACTTCGAGGAGAAGTACGAGGCCGCGTCCGAGGGCGCCGAGCGGGAGGCCCTGGTGGCGTCCGCCGTGCCCGACCCCCGGGACCGGCTCGACCTGGCCGCCCTCGACCGGCCGTTGGACGGGGTGACGTACGGGTCCTTCGCGGAGTTCCAGGAAGGGCTGCGCGGCTATGTGGAGGACGACCTGAGCCGCCGTCACGACGCCGCGCACAGCACCGACCTGGCCGTGTTCCTGGGACTGCTGTCCGTCTACGGACAGCTGGTCCGGCTCGGCGGCATCGGCTCCGGGTGGCACGGGTTCTTCAGCCACCTCGCCTCCGGGCCGCCGGGCCCCCGGCTGAGACAGCTGCTCGCGCTGTCCCGGGCCGGGGTGCTGAAGTTCGTCGGCGCCGACATGGCCGTCCACGCGCGGGACGGGGTGTTCCGGGCGTCGAGCGCCACGGTGCCGGGCTTCTCGGTCGAGGCGCGGGCGCTGGTGGAGGCCCGGCTGCCGGAGCCGACGCTCCGGCGTGCCCTCGACCCGCTGCTGCGGGAGCTGCACGCCGACGGCGCGGGCGAGACCCCGGACGGGCTGCTGCGGGTGGACCGTGCCGACGGGCGGGTCCTGGACCGGGCCGGCCTGCCGCACCCACGGCGCTTCGCGCTCGGACCGCACACCGACGGCCGTACGCCGGGCGCGTTCACCCGGCCGCGCACCGGCGGCCCAGCGTTCCGGCAGAACGACGCCACCGCCCGGGCCGCCCTGGTGTTCCTGCGGGATCTGGGCGCCGATGCCGTCGGGTGAACCGCTCCACTTCGAAGCGTCACGGAAGAAAGGGTTCTCTCCCATGACCTCATCGCACGGCAGGGGCCTGCTGCACCTGGCGGCCGCCGTCGACCAGCCGGGGGTGTACGACGCCGGCCCCTACGTCGAACTGGCGCGGCTCGCCGAGCGGGGCGGACTCGACTTCGTGACGCTGGACGACTCCTTCGCCCGGCCCGGACCCGACGCGTCGGCCGTGCTGTCCCGGGTGGCGCCCGCCACGCACCGCGTCGGACTGGTGCCCACCCTCACCACCACCCACACCGAGCCCTTCCGCATCCAGGCCACCATCGCCACGCTCGACCGGGTCAGCCGGGGCCGGGCCGGCTGGCGGATCGACGTCTCCACCACGGAGGGGGAGGCCCGGCTCTTCGGCCGCCGGCACACCGCGCCGCTGGACGCGCTGTGGCACGAGGCCGGTGAAGTGGCCGACGTGGCGGCGAAGTTGTGGGACAGCTGGGAGGACGGCGCCGCGGTACGCGATGCGCCGACCGGCCGTTTCGTCGACCGCGACAAGCTGCACCACGTCGACTTCACCGGCGAGGCCTTCTCGGTGCGCGGCCCCGCCCTGGCGCCCAGACCTCCGCAGGGACACCCGGTGCGCGTGGTCGACGCCACCGAGGGACCCGCCCGGTCCACCGCGGCGCGCCACGCCGACGTGGCCCTCGTGCGCGCGGCGAGCCCCGCGCAGGCCCGCACCGTCCGCGACCGGCTGCGGGCCGACGCGGCCGCAGCGGGGCGCGACCCGAACACGCTGCTCGTCCTGGTGAGTCTGCTGATCGACCTCGGGGACGGCGAGCACGCCGCCGAACCCGGCCACGGCGGAGGCGGCCCCCGGCAGACCGCGCAGGGCCCGCTCTACCGGGGCGGCCCCGTCGACCTCGCCGACCTGATCGCCTCCTGGCACGAGGAGGGCACCGCAGACGGCTTCCACCTCACCCCCGTCGAACCGCGCCGCGATCTGGAACGGCTGGTCAACGGCACGGTGGCGCTGCTCCAGCACCGTGGTCTGTTCCGCACCTTCTACCCGGGCAGCACGCTCCGCGAGCACCTGGGGCTGGCCCGGCCCGCCAACCAGTACGCGGGGGGAGCGGCATGAGCGGACACCACCCCCGGGGCCCGAGGCCGCTCGGCAGGCACTGCCACCTGGCCGCGTACTTCCCCGGCGCCGACACCACCACCGTCTGGACCGGCCCCGACGCGAGGTCGCCGATCGACTTCTCCTCCTTCGAGCACCTCGCCCGGACCGCCGAACGCGGTCTGTTCGACTTCTTCCTCCTCGCCGAGGGGCCGCGACCGCGCGAACACATGGGCCGTATCCCTGACCTGGACGCGGCCGGCCGCCCCGAGCCGCTCACCGTCCTCAACGCGCTCGCCGCCGTGACCGGGCGCCTGGGGCTGGCCGCCACGGCCGACGCCACGTTCAACGAGCCGTTCGAACTCGCCCGCAGACTGGCCACCCTGGACCATCTCAGCGGCGGCCGGGCGGCCTGGCACGTGGTGATCTCCTCGGACGCCCGCACCGGCGAGGACTTCCGCCGAGGGCACTACCTGGAGCGCGCCGACCGGTATCCGCGGGCCGCCGAGTTCGTCGCCACCGCGAGAAGGCTGTGGGACTCCTGGACACCGGACGAGGCGCCCCGGCCGTTCGCGCACCGGGGCCGGCACTTCGACATCGCCGGGGAGTTCACCGTGCCGCGCTCACCGCAGGGACACCCGGTGGTGATCCGGACGGGGGGCTCGGCGCAGGGCCGGGAGTTCGCGGCCGCCACCGCGGACGTCGTCCTCGCGCCGCCCGGCACGCTGGAGGCCGGGCGCGCCTTCTACACCGACGTCAAGGAACGGCTGGCCAAGTACGGCCGTACCGCCGACGATCTGAAGATCATGCCCGGCGTCACCGTCGTCCTCGGGGACACCGCCGCCGAGGCACAGGAGCGGGCCGCCACGATCAGACGCCGGCTGGTCTCCCCGCAGGGCGCCCTCCTCACCCTGGAGCGGCTCTGGGGCGTCGACCTGTCGGCCTACGACCCCGACGGACCGCTGCCCGAGTTCGACCCGGTGGCCGACCCACGGCTCACGGGGGGCCGCGCCCGGCACGGCGACGCCGTCGCGACGGCCGGGAGGCTGCGCGCGCTGTCGAGGGAGAAGGGGCTGTCCATCCGGCAGACCGTGATCGAGACGAGCGCCCGGCAGTCCTTCGTCGGCACGCCCGAGGCGGTCGCCGCCGAACTGGCGGAGTTCGTGCGCGAGGACGCCGCCGACGGCTTCGTCCTCGTACCGCAGCTCACGCCCGGCGGGCTCGACGAGTTCGTCGACCGGGTGGTGCCGCTGCTGCAGGAGCGCGGCGCCTTCCGGACGGAATACGAGGGAGACACCCTGCGCTCGCACCTCGGACTGCCCGGCCCGTCGGGGACGGGCGAACGGGCGAACCGCATGACGACAGGACAGATCGCATGACGACAAGGCCGACCCCCGTGACGGCGAACGCGGCAGACGCCGCGGCAGACACCGCAGGCGCCGCGACGGACGCGGCGGACGCCTGGCGGCAGCGACACGAGCGCCGCCTGGAGACGGTCTGGGCGCCCTACGGCCCGCTCGCGCTCACCGGCACCCTCCCCAGTGCCTGAGAAAACGGCCTGGGGACCCCCAGCTCGCGGACTTTCCGGACGGTCGACTTCCGGACACCCCGGGGACCTGGGTGGCCGATGAGGATGCCGTGGTGCTCACCGCGACCGGCTCCGACGGGCTGACCACGGACGGGAAGCCGTTCGGCGGGGAGGCACGGCTCGGCGCCGGCACCGGACCGACGGACCCGGCCGGCCCGGGTCGCGCTCGGGGACCGGCGGCTGGTCGTGCTGGTCCGTGAAGGGGTCTGGGGAGCACGCGACTTCGCCCCGGACTCCGCGGCCCGGCACCGGTTCCCGGGCATCGACGCGACGTCCCGCGACACGCGCCGGGCGGTGCCCGCACGCTTCACCCCGTGCGACGAGGACCGTACCGTCCGGGTGCCGAACGCCGACGGGCGTGAGCGCGGTCTCGGGCTCGGCGGGGAACCGGCGTTCGTCCTGGCCGGGCAGCGGCCCGCCCTCCGGGTGAGCGTGCGGGGCGACGGTTCGCTGTGGGCCGTGTCCGCCGACGCCGCCAGCGGGGTGACCAGCTACCGGTTCCGGTTCCCGCACTCCGGCGCACCCGACGCGGACGGACGCACGACGGTCGACTTCCACCGGGCCGTACTGCCTCCGTGCGCCTGTGCGGATGCTTTCCTCCGCCCCTCCCCGCCGCCGGGGAACACATATGACGTGGCGGTCGAGGCAGGAGAGCGCAACCTGGTCTGAGCTGGGACAAGAGGCTGCAAGAGGGCTCAACTCACGCAGTTCGTTGAAGGTCTGACGGCCGAAAGGCGCCCTTGCGCCGACCGGCCGTTCGGCCGAATACTCCCCCTCAGCGCTTGTCAGGGTCACGGCGTGTCCGAAATCCGGACGAACGTCGGTCCCTGGCTGCGCCTCACGGGCCCCGACCCCACACCACGGGCCCCCGACTTCCCCTGGGAGGGAACGAAACGTGAGGATCAAGCGCACCACCCCCACCACCCCCACGAGCGGCATCTCGAGACGGACCCGGCTGACCGCCGTGGCCACCGGACTCGTGGCCGCCGCCGCCATCGCCATCCCCCACGCGAGCGCGGCCGACACCGCCACCTTCAGTACCGCCGAACTGAAGAGCGCCGGCGACTCGGTGCTCCAGGCGGACATCCCGGGCACCGCCTGGGCGGTCGACAGCAAGACCAACCGTCTCCTGGTCACCGTCGACAGCACGGTCTCGGACGCCGAGATCGCGCAGATCAAGGAGCAGGCGGGCGACAACGCCGGCGCGCTCACGATCAAGCACACCCCGGGCAAGTTCAACAAGCTGATCGGCGGCGGCGACGCCATCTACGGCGGCGGCTACCGCTGCTCGCTCGGCTTCAACGTCGTCAGCGGGAGCACCTACTACTTCCTGACCGCCGGGCACTGCGGCGAGGTCGCCTCGACCTGGTACTCCAACTCCGGTCAGACCACCGTGCTGGGCACGAACTCCGGCTACAGCTTCCCGACCAACGACTACGCGCTGGTCCGCTACACCAACACCTCGGTCGCCAAGGCGGGCACCGCGGGCAACACCGACATCACCAGCGCCGGCAACGCCACCGTGGGCCAGTCGGTCATCCGGGACGGCTCCACGACCGGTATCCACACCGGCCGGGTGACCGCCCTCAACGCCACGGTCAACTACGGCAGCGGCGACGTGGTCTACCAGATGATCCAGACCAACGTCTGCGCCGAGGGCGGTGACTCCGGCGGAGCCCTCTACACCTCCGGCGGTGTCGCGCTCGGTCTGACCTCCGGTGGCAGCGGCAACTGCACCTCGGGCGGTACGACCTTCTTCCAGCCCGTGACCGAGGCACTGAGCCGCTACGGCGTCAGCGTCTTCTAGTCCTCACGCGAGAGTCCTGACGCGGGAGTCCTGACGCGGGAGCCCTGACGAGGGAGTCCTCACCCGGGAGTCCTCGCGCGGGACCGCTTCACCCGGCCTGTGGCCGATCGCAGGCGAGCCCCCGTACGCAACCGGCGTACGGGGGCTCGCCCTTGCCGGGGGGCGGGGCTACCGTCGTGGTACAGGCAGTGATGCGCGGGCAGTGCTGTGGACCCCTGGGGGCCGGCAATGGTCGAGGAGCTGATGGTGGCGGGCGTCGCGCTGGTGTCCGCCGGAGCGGTGTACGTGGCGGCGGCCGCGCGGGTCGTCAAGCAGTACGAGCGGGGCGTGGTCCTCCGGCTCGGGAAACTCCGGCCCGAGGTGCGCGGCCCCGGACTCACCCTGATCCTTCCGGGCGTCGACCGGCTCCGGAAGGTCAACATGCAGATCGTCACGATGCCGGTGCCCGGGCAGGAGGGCATCACCAGGGACAACGTCACCGTGCGCGTGGACGCCGTCGTCTACTTCAAGGTGACCTCGCCGGCCGAGGCGGTCATACGGGTGGAGGACTACCGGTTCGCCGTCTCGCAGATGGCGCAGACCTCCCTGCGGTCCATCATCGGCAAGAGCGACCTGGACGACCTGCTGTCCGACCGCGAAAAGCTCAACCAGGGGCTGGAGTTGATGATCGACAGCCCGGCCGTGGAGTGGGGCGTCACCATCGACCGGGTGGAGATCAAGGACGTGTCCCTGCCCGAGACGATGAAGCGCTCGATGGCCCGGCAGGCCGAGGCCGACCGTGAGCGGCGGGCGCGGATCATCAACGCCGACGCCGAGCTCCAGGCGTCGAAGAAGCTCGCCGAGGCGGCGAAGGAGATGTCCGAGCAGCCCGCCGCGCTCCAGCTGCGGCTGCTCCAGACGGTGGTGGCGGTCGCCGCCGAGAAGAACTCCACGCTGGTGCTGCCGTTCCCGGTGGAGTTGCTGAGGTTCCTGGAGCGGGCCCAGCAGCAGCAACCGCTTCCCCCGACGTCCTCCACACCCCCGACGACATCCACACCTTCGCCGCCAGTGGCGGAGTCGGGTTCCGGCCAGGACTAGACCTCACCGCCGGGTAAGTGGTTACTCACGCGTAGCGTTTGCAGTGCGAATTCTCCTGTGGTGGCCAGGGGATCTTCCGGGGCGGTGAAGGCGTGGAGGGCGCGCGGTGTTCACCCTGTGCGCGTCCTGAAGTCGACCTTGTGTGCTCCCTGTGCGGTTCGGAAGAGTGGGCGCCCGTCAACCAGCCTTCCGGCTCGGAGCTGCCCCCATAGCCGCCCGGGTCGACCCCCCACAGGAGGACGCGAGTTGAAGCACCGACGCATACCCGGGCGGCGGATGGTCATGACGGGCGCGGGCATCGCCGCGCTCGTCGCAGCCGGAGTCACCTTCCAGACTGCGAACGCCAGCGAGCCTGCGAAGACCTCGCAGCCCGCCCCCCTCTCGGCCCTCGCGGCCGGAAAGCTCGCCTCGACGCTCGGCCAGGACCTCGGCGCCGACGCGGCGGGCACGTACTACGACGCGAAGAGCAAGAGCCTCGTGGTGAACGTCCTCGACGCGGCCGCCGCGAAGACCGTCGAGGCGGCCGGCGCCAAGGCCAGAATCGTCGAGAACTCCCTCGCCGAACTGACCGGCGCCCGTACGACGCTCAAGGCGGACGCGTCCGTCCCGGGCACCGCCTGGGTGACCGACCCGACCACCAACAAGGTCGTCGTCACCGCCGACGGCACGGTCTCCGACGCCGAGTGGGCCAAGCTCACCAAGGTCGTCGACGGGCTCGGACAGGTGGCCGAACTCCAGCGCAACAAGGGGGAGTTCAAGCCCTTCATCGCCGGCGGCGACGCCATCACCGGCGGCACCGGGCGCTGCTCCCTCGGCTTCAACGTGGTCAAGGGCGGCGAGCCGTACTTCCTGACCGCAGGGCACTGCACCGACGCCATCTCCACCTGGTCGGACTCCTCCGGCACCGAGATCGGCGCCAACGAGGTGTCCAGCTTCCCGGACAACGACTACGGCCTGGTCAAGTACACCGCCGAGGTCGACCATCCGAGCGAGGTCGACCTCTACAACGGATCGGCCCAGCAGATCACCGGCGCCGCCGAGGCCACCGTCGGCATGAAGGTCACCCGCAGCGGCTCGACCACCCAGGTGCACTCCGGCACGGTCACCGGCCTGGACGCCACGGTGAACTACGGCAACGGTGACATCGTCAACGGCCTCATCCAGACCGACGTCTGCGCCGAGCCCGGCGACAGCGGCGGCTCCCTCTTCTCGGGCAGCAGCGCCGTCGGCCTGACCTCGGGCGGCAGCGGTGACTGCGCCTCCGGCGGGGAGACGTTCTTCCAGCCGGTGACGGAGGCGCTGTCGGCGACGGGGGCCCAGATCGGCTGACGGTCCCGTAACGGCCCTTGGAGCCTTCGAGCAGCTGAAGTCCCGCCCCGCGCGCGCGAGGGGCGGGACTTCGCACGTGTCCGGCGCGGCGCGCCACGGTCCGGCGCGGGTCGCCGCGGGCCTCGCGGCCCGCTCGGCGCGCGGCGCGTCCGCAGGGCCGCCGCCGGCAGGGTGACGACGACCCCCGCGACGCCCCCCGCGACCGCCCACGCCGACAGTGCCGACGGCGACGAGGGCGTGCCGGTGCCCTCGGAACAGGCGATCGAGCGAGTCGCCCAGGTCCCCGCGCCCGGCGGCAGCGCCGGACCGATCGCCTTCCGGGACGTCGGGAGCGGCGGGGGCGCGAGCGCGCCGCCCGCGCCGGGGTTGCCCAGGGTCACCACGAGCGGGACGGCCGGGCCGATGCCGGCGAGCCCGAAGACGCCCCGGAAGGCGGGCGTGGCCGCGCCGACGGCGAAGACGACCAGCGTGCGGAGCCCCCGGCAGGTCGCGAGGGGGCACTGACGGAGCCGCGGGGCGGGTCGGCGCCGGTGGCCGGTGTCATGTCCCCACGGTCCGGGGCGGGGGGTGTTTTCGCAGGTGGGAGGCGTCCGAACGGCTGTCGTACAGACGTTCGGAAATTGGTCTATGGTGGGGGTGGGGCAGTTGGGAACTGATGTTCGATTAACGGGAGGTGCGGATGTCAGGGTTCACGCACCTGCACACCGTCTCCGGGTTCTCCCTGCGCTACGGCGCCTCGCACCCGGAGCGGCTGGCCGAGCGCGCCTCGGAGCGGGGGATGGACGCCCTCGCCCTCACCGACCGCGACACCCTCGCCGGCTCGGTCCGCTTCGCCAAGGCCTGCGCGAAGGCGGGTGTGCGCCCGCTGTTCGGAGTGGACCTGGCGGTGGCGCCCCCCGAGCGGCCGCAGAGCGACGCGTCCGTGCGACGGGACAGGCGCCGCACCCCTGTGCGCGGGGGCGCCTTCATCGACGAGTCGACACCCCGTGTCACCTTCCTCGCCCGCGACGGCGCCCGGGGCTGGGGCGACCTGTGCCGGATCGTCACGGCCGCGCACGAGGGCGAGGGCACCCCGCTACTGCCCTGGGCCGAGAACCACGGTGCGGGCCTGACCGTCCTGCTCGGCCCCGCCTCCGACGTCGGCCGCGCGCTCGCCGCGGGCCGGCCGGACCGCGCGGCGAAGCTCCTCGTCCCCTGGCGGGAGGTGTACGGCGACGCCCTGCGGCTGGAGGCCGTCTGGCACGGGCGCACCGGCACCGGACCCGGCTCCCTGCGGCTGGCCGCCCGTACCGTCGGCTTCGCCGCCGAACAGCGGATCCGGCCCGTCCTCAGCAACGCCGTCCGGTACGCCGACCCCGGCCAGGGCCCGGTCGCGGACGTGCTGGACGCCGCCCGGCGGCTGGTCCCGGTCGACCCGACGAAGGAACTGGACTCCGGGGAGGCCTGGCTCAAGGACGCGGGCGCGATGCTGCGCACGGCCGAGCGGATCGTCGAGGCCGCGGGCTACCGGCGCGACACCGCGCACCGCCTGCTGGAACAGACGCGGGCGACGGCCGCCGAGTGCCTGGTCGACCCCGAGGACGACCTCGGCATGGGCGCCGTCCACTTCCCCGAGCCGCACCTCGTCGGCGCGGGCCGCCGCACCGCCCAGCGGACGCTGGCCTCCCGGGCGGCGGCCGGTATGGTGCTGCGCGGCCACTCCGGCAAGCGCGCCTACTGGGAGCGGATGCACCGGGAGCTGGACATCATCGCCCACCACGGCTTCGCCTCGTACTTCCTGACGGTCGCCCAGGTCGTGGACGACGTGCGGGGGATGGGCATCCGGGTCGCGGCCCGCGGCTCCGGCGCGGGATCGCTGGTGAACCACCTGCTCGGCATCGCGAACGCCGATCCGGTCGAGCACGGGCTGCTGATGGAGCGCTTCCTGTCCAAGGAGCGGGTCGTGCTGCCCGACATCGACATCGACGTGGAGTCCGCGCGCCGGCTGGAGGTCTACCGGGCGATCATCGGCCGGTTCGGCACCGAGCGGGTCGCGACGGTCGCGATGCCGGAGACGTACCGGGTCCGCCACGCCATCCGGGACGTCGGCGCGGCCCTGTCCATGGACCCGGCCGACATCGACCGCATCGCCAAGTCCTTCCCGCACATCCGGGCGCGCGATGCCCGGACGGCGCTGGAGGAACTGCCCGAACTCAGGTCGCTGGCGGGGGAGAAGGAGCGGTACGGACGGCTCTGGGAGCTGGTCGAGTCCCTCGACGCCCTTCCGCGCGGAGTCGCCATGCATCCGTGCGGGGTGCTCCTCTCCGACGCCTCCCTGCTCTCCCGTACGCCGGTCATGCCGACCAGCGGCGAGGGGTTCCCGATGGCCCAGTTCGACAAGGACGACGTCGAGGACCTCGGGCTGCTCAAGCTGGACGTGCTGGGCGTGCGGATGCAGTCGGCGATGGCGCACGCGGTGGGCGAGGTGAAGCGGGCTACGGGGGAGCGGATCGACCTGGACACGCTGAAGGCCGGCGACCCGGCGACGTATCGGCTCATCCGGTCCGCCGAGACGCTGGGGTGCTTCCAGATCGAGTCGCCGGGCCAGCGGGACCTGGTGGGGCGGTTGCAGCCGGCCACCTTCCACGATCTCGTCGTCGACATCTCCCTCTTCCGGCCCGGGCCGGTCGCCGCCGACATGGTGCGGCCGTTCATCGAGGCGCGGCACGGGCGGGCGCCGGTCCGGTATCCGCACCCGGATCTGGCGGAGCCGCTGCGGGACACCTACGGGGTCGTCGTCTTCCACGAGCAGATCATCGACATCGTCGCCGTCATGACCGGCTGCGGGCGCGGTGAGGCGGACCGGGTCAGGCGCGGGCTGTCGGACCCGGAGTCGCAGGGGCGGATCAAGGTGTGGTTCGCCCAGCACGCGGCGGCCGGCGGATATGACGCAGAAACGATTCAGCGGACCTGGGAGATCATCGAGGCGTTCGGCTCGTACGGCTTCTGCAAGGCGCACGCGGTCGCCTTCGCCGTGCCGACGTACCAGTCGGCGTGGCTGAAGGCGCACCACCCGGCCGCCTTCTATGCCGGGCTGCTCACCCATGACCCCGGGATGTACCCGAAGCGGCTGCTGCTGGCGGACGCGCGGCGGCGGGGGGTGCCGGTGCTGCCGTTGGACGTGAACAGGTCGGCGGTCGCCCACCGTATCGAACTGGTGTCTGATTCGGAGTCTGATTCCTCCGGTGCGGGCTCTGATCCATCCGGTTCCGGGGTCTGGGGGCTGCGGCTCGCCCTTTCCGACGTGTACGGCATCACCGAGGCCGAGGCGGCACGGATCGCGGACGGGCAGCCGTACGCCTCGCTGCTGGACTTCTGGGAACGGGCGCGGCCGAGCCGTCCGCTCGCCGCGCGGCTCGCACAGGTCGGCGCGCTGGACGCGTTCGGCGCCAACCGGCGCGATCTGCAACTGCACCTGACCGAACTGCACCGGGGGGCCCGGGGCGCGGGCGGCGGTCAACTCCCGCTGGCCGGCGGCCGGCAGACCACCCCGGCCGGGCTGCCCGACCTGTCCTCCGCCGAGAAGCTCAGCGCCGAACTGGGCGTGCTGTCGATGGACGCCTCGCGCCACCTGATGGACGACCACCGGAGCTTCCTCGACGAACTGGGCGTGCTGTCGGCGCGCCGGCTGCGCGACACCCGGCACGGCGAGACGGTCCTCGTGGCGGGTGCCAAGGCGGCCACCCAGACCCCGCCGATCCGGTCCGGCAAGCGGGTCATCTTCACCACCCTGGACGACGGCACCGGCCTGGTGGATCTGGCCTTCTTCGACGACTCCCACGACGCCTGCGCGCACACCGTCTTCCACTCCTGGCTGCTGCTGGTGCGCGGGGTGGTGCAGCGGCGCGGCCCGCGCAGCCTCAGCGTGGTGGGCGCCGCCGCCTGGAACCTCGCCGAACTGCTGGAGGTGCGCCGGGACGAGGGCCTGGAAGGGGTCGCGGCCCGGCTGGCCGGCCCTGGCGGCGCGCCGGGCGTGGATGCCCCGGACGCGGACGTCCCTGACGCGGGCGTCGACGGCGACGGCCCGGCGCGCGCCCGGCTCGCCGGTTCGGACGGGCTGCCCGCGCCGGCGGGCTCGGCCGCCCGGGACGCGGGGGAACAGCGGCGCATCCGCATGTCCACGGGGTACGAGATGCACCCCTGGGCCGATCTGCGCCCCGCGGGCGAAGGGCCCGCGGTGGGAAGGAAGTTGTGGCACCAGAGTCCGGGGAGTGCGGGATGACCATCCTCTGCGTACGTTTCCAGCTGCCTTCGGCGGACGAGGCCGCCCTGCCGGCGCTGCTCGGGCTGCTGGAGGAGTTCACGCCGGTCGTCGAGGCGTTGCCGCCGGACGGGGCGCTGGCCGATCTGCGCGGCGCCGAACGGTACTTCGGGCGCAGCGCGGTCGAACTGGCGTCGGTGATCAGAGTGCGCGCGCTCGCGCTGCACGGGGTCGACTGCGTGATCGGCGCGGGCCCCGGCCCGGTGTCGGCCCGCGTGGCGCTGCGGGGCGCCCGGCCCGGGGTGACGTGCGCGGTCCCCGAGGGCGGGGTAAGGGAGTTCCTCGCCGAGAAGCCCGTCGTGGCGCTGCCCGGTGTCGGTACGGCGACCGCCCGCACCCTGTGCGAGTACGGCCTCGACACCCTCGGCCGGGTCGCCGCCGCACCCCTGTCCACGCTCCAGCGCCTGGTCGGCGCGAAGGCGGGCCGGGAACTGCACGACAAAGCCAACGGCGTCGACCGCGGCCGGGTCGTACCGAACGCCGTCTCCCGCTCATTGGCCACCGAACGCCCCTTCACCCGCGACGAGTTGGATCCCGACCGGCATCGCCGCGCGCTTCTCTCGGCCGCCGGGGAACTGGGCGCCCGGCTGCGTGCCGCGGAGAAGGTCTGCCGCACCCTGACCCTCACCGTGCGCTACGCCGACCTCCCCCGCTCTCGAACAGGCTCGAGCGCAGGGACCCCCACCGCCACCACGCGCAGCCGCACCCTCAGGGAGCCGACAGCGCACTCGGCGGCCCTGACGAGAACGGCGTACGGCCTGTACGAGGCGCTCGGTCTGCAGCGCGCCCGGGTCCGCGCGATCGCCCTGCGCGCCGAGGCCCTCGTCCCCGCCGACCAGGCCTCCCACCAGCTCACCTTCGACCCCGTGGACGAGAAGGTCCGCCGGATCGAGGAGGTGGCCGACCGGGTGCGGGCGAAGTTCGGGCCGCAAGCGGTGAAGCCCGGGACGCTGGCGGCGTGAGGCGACGGCGGCCGGAACGGGGTCAGTTGGCCCACAGGGGAGCGATCCGGGTCCCGTCGGCCAGCTCCGCCTCCAGGCCGATGGACGTGGTGACCCAGGAGAGCGCGGTGTGATCGGTCGGGTTCTCGACGGCCAGGGTCGCCCCCGGATTGACGATCACCGTGTCGCCGGCCCTGATCCGCTCGGCGCGGCCGTCGAGCGTGAGGATCAGCTCGCCGACGAGCAGGTGGAAGATCTCCTCCCGGCTGACGGTGTGCGCGGGCGCCTTCGTCCCGGCGGGGATCTCGCCCCGCCAGGCGCACAACTCCTTGCTGCCGGTGCGGGGAGTGGCGTACGAGACGAAGCGGGCGCCGTGGATCTCGTGGGTGACGGCGTCGGACGAACGGATGACGGGCATGGGTGTCTCCTGTCGGTTTCGGCTTCCGAGGGCGTCGTCGCTGCTGGACACGCGCCCGAAGATGGTCAAGTAGCTTGACTGTCCGCCCTCATGGTCAAGCTGCTTGACCAATCTGTCAAGGATGTTTCAATGCGGACGTGCAGAACTCCGAAGCCCTCGCCCTCAGCGCCGTCCTGCTCGCCGCCGCGGGCGAACTCACCCAGCGCGTCAACGACGGTGTCCTCGCCCGCGGATTCGAGGCGCGGCCCGCCTACGGCTTCGCCTTCACCCGGCTCGCCCCGGACGGTGCCACGGTCACCGAACTGGGCGCGCACCTCGGGGTCACCAAGCAGGCGGCGAGTCAGCTCGTCGAGGAGCTCGTGCGGAAGGGGTACGCCGAGCGCCGGCCGCACCCCGAGGACGCGCGGGCCCGGCTGATCGTGCTCACCGAGCGCGGCTGGGAGTGCACCAGGGCGGCGGAGGAGGCGGCCGCCGAGGCGGTGCGGGCATGGGCCGCCGTGCTCGGCGAGGGGCAGGTGCGCCTTCTGCTCGACCAGCTGTCACGAATCGCGCCCCATGGCCCCATTCGGCCCGTTTGGTGACGGCATATCAGTGATCCCGGGTCCACGGTGACTACCACTGGAAGTTTTTACTGACGCGTAACTTCACAGTTCAGCTACTCGCCCGTAACTTGACGAGTGAACAGCATCCTCGTGATCCGGGTCACAGGGCGTAAGGCCATCGCATCCTCCCTTGAGCCGCAAGGAGATCACTCGATGCTGCCCTGGAAACGCGCGCTCAGACCACTCGCCGCACTGCTGCTGGCCGCCGCGGCCGCCACCGTCCCCGCCACCGCCGCCCACGCCGACGCCGCCGCCACCGCCTCGGCGAGTGGCTGGAACGACTACCGCTGCAAGCCCTCCGCCGCACACCCCCGCCCCGTCGTCCTGGTGCACGGGACCTTCGGCAACTCGGTCGACAACTGGCTGGCCCTCGCCCCCTACCTCACGGTCCGCGGATACTGCGTCTTCTCCGTCGACTACGGCCAACTGCCGGGCGTGCCGCTCTTCAACGGCCTCGGACCCATCGACAAGTCGGCCGCGCAGCTCTCCGCCTTCGTCGACAAGGTGCTCGCCGCGACCGGCGCCGCCGAGGCCGACCTCGTCGGCCACTCGCAGGGCGGCATGATGCCGCGCTACTACCTGAAGTTCCTCGGCGGCGCCGCCAAGGTCAACGCGCTCGTCGGCGTCGCCCCCGACAACCACGGCACCACACTGGGCGGACTCGCCAACCTGCTGCCCTACTTCCCGGGCGCCGAGGACCTCCTCTCGGCCGCCACCCCCGGCCTCGCCGACCAGGTCGCCGGATCGGCCTTCCTCACCAAGCTCAACGCGGGCGGCGACACCGTCGCCGGTGTCCGCTACACCGTCATCGCCACCAAGTACGACGAAGTGGTCACGCCGTGGCGCACCCAGTACCTCAGCGGATCCGACGTGCACAACGTCCTGCTCCAGGACCTGTGCCCGGTGGACCTCTCCGAGCACGTGGCGATCGGTCTGCTCGACCGGATCGCCTTCCATGAGGTGGCCAACGCGCTCGACCCGGCCCACGCCACCGCCACCACCTGCGCGTCCGTCTTCAGCTGACGCGCAGGTGGTCCGCCGGGGCCTGTCCGGCCTGAGCCGCCGGTCAGGCCCCGGAGTACCGAGGAGGAACGGCGACTCAGCGGCCGTGCCGTCCGCCGCTCACCGCGCGCCTGCGCACCGACCCGAACAGCAGCGCCGCGCCCAGCGCCAGGACGGCCGCGCCGCCCACCGCGAGATACGGGGCGCTGCCGTCGCCGCCGGTCTCCGCGAGGCTCTCGCCCGAAGCCGGACCGGCACCTGCCGCGCTCGGCTCGTTGGCCGTGGCGGGCGACTCGGCCGCGGTGGAGGGCCCGGTCGTGGCGGACGGCCCGGTCGTCGGGTCGGTCGTCGGGTCCGTCGTGGTGGTGGCGTCGTCGTCCCCCTGACCGTGGTGCTCGACCGTCGACTTGTCGGCACCGTCCTCGATCTGCTCCTCGGAGGGCGCGGAGGCGGACGGCGCGGTACCGGTACCGGTCCCCGCTCCTGTGCCCGTGTTCGTGTTCGTGCCCCCGAACGTCACGTCCGAGCAGGAGTAGAACGCCTCCGGGCTGTCCGAGCGCTGCCAGACCGCATACAGCAGCTGCCTGCCCGAACGCTCGGGGAGGGTCCCGGAGAAGGTGTAGAAGCCGCCCGACGCGACCGGGTCGGTGGCCGTCGCCACCGGGTGCTCCAGGTCGAGGTCGGACCAGGCCAGCGGCCCGGCGGGGTCGTAACCTGCCTTGGTGAGATAGACCTTGAAGGTGCCTTTGTGCGGGGCGGTCACGCGGTACTCGAAGGTGTACGAGCCGCTGTCGACGCTCGTCGCCGGCCAGTCGGCGCGGGGCAGGTCCAGGCCCTTGAACTCGTCGTTGTTCGCGCTGCACAGTCTGCCGTCCGGGATCAGCTCCTGGTGGCGGCCGTTCGCGTCGCCGATGCGGATGCCGTTCCAGTCGTACAGCGCCTGCGTCCCGCCCGCCGCGACCGCGGCCCGGCACGCGTCCGACTTCGGGCTCTCCGGACCTTCCGCGTAGCACTGGGCGACCCGGCTGACCGGATCGCCCATCGACCCGTGCGCGGCCGCGGGCGCGGCGGACAGCAGGGTCAGGGCCGCCGGGATCAGTCCGACGGAGGCGACGGAGGCGACGGCGGCGGCCTTGCGGCGTGCGGGCATGGGGGAACTCCTCGGAACCGGAACAGGTGGTGGCCTGATGTGTGCCGGAACCAAGAAACCGCGGATTCACCTGCTCGGGAGGGTCCGTGGCGATCTTTAGGGTCGCCTTAAGGAAGCGCTGAGACGGGGATCAGGTAGGTAGCGTGCACGGCATGACGAGCGAGGAGATCCGGCCCGCCACGGCGGCCGACGTGCCGGCCGTGCAGGCCGTGACGGACGCGGCGTACACGCCCTACATCGAGCGCATCGGGCAGGTGCCGCAGCCCATGGAGGCGGACCACGCGGCCGACGTGGCCGCGGGGAAGGTGTTCGTGACCGGCGACCCGCTCGGTGGCGGGGTGGTCGGCCTCGTGGTGGTCGAGGCGTTCGCCGACCACCTGTTCCTCGACAGCATCGCCGTCCGTCCCGACGCCCACGGCGAGGGCGTCGGGCGGCGGCTGCTGCGTTTCGTGGACGCACACGCGCGTGCGCTGGGGCTGCCCGAGGTCAGGCTCTGCACCAACGCGATGATGTGGGAGAACCAGGAGATCTACCCGAAGTACGGCTACGTGCTCGTGGAGCGGCGCGTGGACGGGCCGTACGACCGCGTCCACTACCGCAAGCGGCTGGACTGAAGGCGGCGTCGCTCAGCCGTCCGGCCACCAGGTGCGTGCGATGTCCTTGCGCACCTCGGGGCGGCCGGCGGGCCGTTCCTCGACCTCGTCACGGATCCGGCGGGAGTCCGTCTTCTTCAGGGGCTTCTGCACGGTCGTACGGCGCATGGCTGCCTCCTTCAGGAGCTACCGGGTTCCGCGTTCGCACGGAGGTAGACCCTTTGGGGGAGAGTTCCTCATCGGCCCCCCTTCTGTCAGTGGCGGCTGTCACGATTCGATTGTCAGTGGTGGGTGTCACTCTTGGGCACATGAGGGAAAAGAGTGACGAAGCGACCACGCTCGGTGTCGACTGGGACGCGGCGGCGGCCGCCTTCGACGAGGAGCCGGACCACGGCCTGCGCGACCCGGGGGTGCGCGCCGCCTGGGCCCGGCGGCTGCGTGGCTGGCTGCCGGAGCGCGGCTGTGACCTCCTCGATCTCGGCTGCGGCACCGGCAGTCTGTCGCTCCTCGCGGCCGAGCAGGGACACCGGGTGACGGGGGTCGATCTCTCTTCGGCCATGATCGACCTGGCCCGCGCCAAACTCGCCGGGCGTGACGCGGTGTTCCTCGTCGGTGACGCGGCGGCGCCGCCGGTCGGTGAGCGGCTCTTCGACACCGTGCTGGTACGGCACGTGCTGTGGACCCTGCCCGACCCCGCCCGGGTCCTGCGGCACTGGCGCGGCCTGGTGCGGCCCGGCGGGCGGCTCGTGCTGGTCGAGGGCGTATGGGGGACCGTCACCCCGGTCGGCATACCGGCGGACCGGCTCACCGCCCTGCTGGCCCCGCTGACCGGGCACGCGCGCGTCGAACGGCTGTCGGAGGACGCGGGGCTGTGGGGCGCAGCCGTGACGGACGAGCGGTACGCGGTGGTGGCGACGGTGTGAGGCGCCGGCGTGCGGCGGTGCCGTGAAACGCGCTGCTGTGAAACACGGCGGCGGGCGGACGGCCCCTCACTCCAGCAGCGACTCCAGGCCGCCCTCGGCGCCGGCCAGCGCCTCCAGCTCGTCGAGGGCAGTCACCGCGGCCGCCGCGGCCGCCGGGTCCCGCTCCGCCAGCCCGCTCTCCTCGAACTCGTCCTCGTCCAGTCGCCGTACGTCCGTCCCGTCGGCGGAGCGCCACAGGTCCAGGTCGAGGTCCTCGACGACCAGTTCGCCGCCGGACAGCGTGGCCGGGCGGGTGATGTCGCAGTACCAGCCCTTCAGGGCGCCCGTCCGGTCGCGGACCTCCTTCACCGCGTACCAGCGGTCCCGCCAGTAGTACTCGGTGAAGACGTCACCCGCCTCGAAGCGGACGAAGCCGAAGTCCCGTACGGCGTCCCCGGCCCAGGGGGCGCGCACGGCGATCCGGGTGCCGTCGTCGGACAGCAGCTCGGCCGCGTACCGGATCTTCGTCCGGCCGCCCTTGACGAGGACGACGTCCACCGAACCCCCCGACTCAGCCGAGTTCCCGGACATGCCGCACCTCCGTCGCGCAGATCCCGTAGCCGAACCACTTGTTGACCGCGAGCATCGGCCCGTTGCCCGCGTCGTCGCCCGTGTACGCCCGCGGGTACCCCGCGGCGCGGGCCCGGTGCGGCGAGTCGTTCTTGACGAGCCTGGCCGGGCCCCGGCCGCGGTGGTCGCGGGCGGGGCCGGTCATGCCCGTGGCGTACACGATGACCGTCATGTGAGCGCACGCTACGGTCGGGCGACCCGGTCCGCCTCCCATTTTCGGCTTCGTCCGCACTCCCGTTCCCCGGCGGGTGCGGGACAATCGGCCCGTGACCTTGAAGATCCACATCGATGAGAGCGCCGCGCCCTACGAACAGGTGCGGGCGCAGATCGCCGAGCAGGCGCGGTCGGGAGCGCTGCCGGTCGGCTACCGGCTGCCGACGGTGCGGGGGCTGGCCGAGTCGCTCGGCCTCGCCGCGAACACCGTCGCCAAGGCGTACCGGGCGCTGGAGGGGGACGGGGTGATCGAGACCCGGGGACGCAACGGCACGTTCGTCGCCGCCTCCGGGCCGGCGGCGGAGCGGGAGGCCGCGGGTGCCGCGCAGGCCTACGCCGAGCGGGTGCTGCGGCTGGGGCTCACCGAGGAACAGGCGTCGGCCGCCGTGCGGGACGCCCTGCGGGCTGCCTACGAACGGTGATCGGCGGCGGAGTGCTCAGGGTCGGACGGTGCTCCGCGGCAAGCGGCAAGCGGCAAGCGGCAAGCGGCAAGCGGCAAGCGGTGATCGGCTGATCAACTGATCAGCGGTGTGCGGCGAGCGTGCCCGGCGTGCGGGTCACGCTCAGCCCCGCCCGCCGCGCCGTCCGCCCGAACAGTGCCGCGTTCTCCACCGCCGCGCCGCCGGGGTCGTTGTTGAAGTAGGCGTGGACGTCGTGCCCGCCCCCGACCGCCCAGGTCGTCGCGATGCGGTCCAGCCAGGTCTCCAGGGCCCGGCGGCCGTAGTGCGGCCAGGGGTGGGCACGGCCCTGGTGGAAGCGGACGTATCCCCAGTCGGCGGTGCGCCACAGCGGGGTGACCGGACGGGAGCCGACGTCCGCCCAGCACAGGGCCGCGCCCCGGGCCCGCAGGACGTCGCGTACGCCGGGCGTCCACCATGACTCGTGCCGCGGCTCCACCGCGACGCGCGTGTCCGACGGGAAGCAGGACAGACAGGCGTCCAGGAGCCCGGTGTCGGCCCGCAGGGTCGGCGGCAGCTGGAGCAGCACAGGCCCGAGACGGCCGCCGAGGCCGGCCGCGTGGGTCATCAGGCGCCGTACCGGCTCCTCGGGCTCCTTCAGCCGCTTGATGTGGGTCAGATAGCGGCTCGCCTTCACCGCGACCACGAAGTCCGGCGGGACGCGCTCGGCCCAGGACACGAACGTCTCGCGCGACGGCAGCCGGTAGAAGGCGTTGTTGATCTCGACGGTGGCGAAGTGCCCGGTGTACTCCTCCAGCCACCGCCGCACGGGCACGTCGGCCGGGTACAGGACGCCCTTCCAGTCCTGGTACTGCCAGCCGGACGTGCCGACGTACAGCGTCATACCTCCATCAGAACACCTACAGGTAAAGTCCCGCGTCCGACCGCCCCCGGGGTTCCGGCAGCGAGGTCGGGGAGGTGCCCCGGCGCAGGGCGTACAGCTCGGCCAGCGTCGCGCCCTCGCGGCCGACCCCCTCCTCCGTGCCGAGCCAGTCCACGGCCTCCCGGCGGGTCAGCCCACCGACCTCGATGCGGGCCAGACAGCGGCCGGGGCGGACGACGGCGGGGTGCAGGCGCTCCAGGTCCTCGTTGGTCGTGACCCCGACCAGGACGTTGCGGCCCTGGCCGAGCAGGCCGTCGGTGAGGTTGAGCAGCCGGGACAGGGCCTGGCCCGCGGTGTGCTTGGCCTCGCCGCGGATCAGTTCGTCGCAGTCCTCCAGGAGGAGCAGCCGCCAGCGGCCCTTGCCGGCGGCGTCCTCCTCGCCGATCGCGATGTCCATCAGGTAGCCGACGTCGGAGAAGAGCCGCTCGGGGTCCAGCACGCAGTCCACCTGGCACCACTCCCGCCAGGAGCGGGCCAGTGTGCGAAGCGCCGAGGTCTTGCCGGTGCCGGGCGGGCCGTGCAGCAGGAGCAGCCGGCCGGCGATGCCCTCGGGGGTCGTCCCCATCAGGTGGTCCATCGCCTCGGCGACGGGCGCCGTGTAGTTGGGGCGCACCTCGTCCCAGGTGCCCGCGGAGATCTGCCGGGTGGTGCGGTGCGGGCCGCGCCGCGGGGAGACGTACCAGAAGCCCATGGTCACGTTCTCCGGCTGTGGCTCGGGTTCGTCCGCCGCACCGTCGGTGGCCTGGTCGAGCACCTGCGCGGCCAGTTCGGCGGTGGTCGCGGTGACCGTGACGTCGGCCCCGCGGTTCCAGCGGGAGACCAGCAGGGTCCAGCCGTCGCCCTCGGCCAGGGTGGCGCTGCGGTCCTCGTCCCGGGCGACCCGCAGCACGCGGGCGTGCGGCGGCAGCAGGGTCGCGCCGGAGCGCACGCGGTCGATGTTCACCGCGTGCGAGTACGGCTGCTCGCCCGTCGCGAAGCGGCCGAGGAACAGCGCGTCGACGACATCGGACGGGGAGTCGGAGTCGTCGACGTTGAGCCGGATCGGCAGTGCGTCGTGCGGGGGTACGGACATGCCGCCATGATCCGGCACAAGAGCGTCGCCCGCACCCGGTTTCCGCAGCGCGCGAGGTGCGCCCGGTGTGTCGGGCGTGCCCGCTGCCGGGAACCGGTCCCGCCGGGTGTGCGTGGCCCCGACGGGCTCGGCCGGGGCCACCCCTCAGACCCGTTGCCGGAGCCGACGGGTCCGCCGCACCACGGCGTACCCCTTGGTGAGCACCCGGTCCCTCGCGAACGTCCGGCCGATCGCCCGGCCGTCGACGAGCCGTTCGAACTCCTCGGCGTCCGTGCCGCGCCGCACCGTCACCCGCCGCAGGGCGTACGGCCCCTGGGCGCGGTGGGCCAGGGAGTTGCCCACGGCGAGCGCCTGGGCGAACCCGTGTCCGCGTACCGCCGTACGCACCCGGCGGCTGGAGTAGCCGTACGGGTAGGCGAACGAGACGGGCGGGGCGCCCAGTTCGCCGGCGACGACGTCCCGGCAGCGGGTCAGTTCGGCGCGCAGCCGGGCGTCGTCGAGCCGGTCGAGCTGCGGATGGGTGTGGCTGTGGCCGCCGATCTCGACGCCGCCGTCCGCCAGTGCGCGCACCTGCCGCCAGTCCAGCATGGTGTCCAGGCCGCCCCCGGTGTCGTGGGCGCCCCGGATCCAGCCGGTGGTGACGAACAGGGTGGCCGGGAAGCCGTGCTCGGCCAGCGCCGGGAGGGCGTGCCGGTGCACGCCCTCGTAGCCGTCGTCGAAGGTGATCAGGACCGGGCGGCCCGGCAGCGGCCGGCCGAAGCGCCAACGGGCCGCCAGATCGGCGGTGGTGAGCGGGGTCAGACCGCGGTCCGCGAGCACGGCCATCTGTTCGGCGAACGCCTCGGGCGTGACCGAGAGGGCGCGGGTGGCGGCGTTCGGGTCGGCGGCCACCGCGTGGTACATGAGGATCGGTACGCCCGCCCCCGTCATGCGGCCCGCTCCACCTGGTCCGCCGGGATCGGCACCACGGCGAACGTCGTCCCCGCCCGCCGCGCCCGCGCGCTGCCGACCAGGTACCCGCCGGCCGCCGTCAGCACCCCGGCGACGATCGCGGCCGCCCGCCGGGCCCCGCCGGGCCGGGCCAGCAGCCGGTCGCGCAGTCCGCGGACCACACCGGCCGGCAACACCCGGGTGGCGTAACGGCGTTCGGACTCCAGACCCTTGTCGACGCCGACGCTGCGCGCGACGAGCGCCTTGGACAGCCCCTCGGCGTAGGTGCGCGTGCGGAAGTACCCGAAGTGCTCGCGCGCCTCGGGCACCTTGTGGTGGATCACCGCGCGGTCGTCCATCAGCAGGATGGCGTCGGGTCTCGCGCGGCTGAGCCGGATGCACAGATCCGTCTCCTCGCCGCCCATCGGGCGTTTGCTGCCGTCGCGTCCGATGCCGGTGGCGAAGCCGCCCACGAAGTCGAACGCGGTACGCCGGAAGGAGGCGTTCCCGCCGAGGATGTTGCGCACCCGGACCCGGCCGGGCGGCAGGCCCCGGTAGGAGCAGCCCACCACCCAGTCGAACTCCTCGGGGAACCAGTCGGGCCGCCGGCCGGAGGACCAGACGGGCACCGCCCGGCCGCCCACGGCCAGCACCCGGGGATCGGAGTACGGGTCGGCGAACCGGCGCAGCCAGTCCCGTTCGGCGACGGCGTCGTCGTCGAGGAAGGCGACGACCTCGCCCCGGGAGACGGCGATGCCGGTGTTGCGGCCGGCCGACAGACCGCGCGGTCCCGCGTTGGGTAGTACCCGCACCCCGCCGGTCTCCTTGTACTCGCTCCTCAGCCGGTCCAGGAGCGTCGGGTTGTGGTCGACGACGACCAGGGTCTCCAGGGCCGGGTGGGTCTGCGCCCGCACCGAGCCCACCGCCGCGAGGATGTCCTCCCAGCGGTCCTCGGTGTACACACAGATGACGACCGAGACGTCGATCGTGCTCAAGACGCCTCTCCCCGGCCCGAGTCGAGCATCGGCGAGCGGCGGACCAGCCGGCCTAGCGCCCGCCGGTTGGACCGCTCCTCGAGGATCACCCGCAGCACGCGCAGCCCGTCGCGGACTGCGCGCAGATTGCTGACGCCGTGGATGCGCAGGTACTCGTGGCTGGGGATCTCCTGCACCTTGAGCCCGGCCTTGACGACCCGGATGTTCATCAGGGTCTCGACCTCGAAGCCGGTGCAGTCCAGCTCGATCTTGTCCAGGCAGTGCCGCCAGAACGCGTTGTAGCCGTAGCACAGGTCGGTGTAGCGGGCGCCGAACTTGCGGTTGACGATGGCGCACAGGACCCCGTTGCCGAGCCTGCGGATGAACGTCATGTCGTCGGTGCCGCCGCCGTTGGCGAAGCGGGAGCCCTTGGCGAAGTCCGCGCCGGAGACGAGGGCGGAGACGTACGACACGATCTCGTTGCCGTCGGCCGAGCCGTCCGCGTCGACCATCACGATGATGTCGCCGCTGCACGCCTCGAAGCCGGCGATCAGGGCGTCGCCCTTGCCGCGGCCCTGTTGTCCGACGACCTTGACGCCCGGCCACAGACCCCGCGCGACCTGCACGGTGTCGTCGGTGGAGTTGCCGTCGACCAGGACCACCTCGTGGATCCAGTCCGGCAGGGTCTTGAAGACGTACGGAAGGTTCTCGGCCTCGTTCATCGCGGGGATGACCACGCTCACCGGTGGCGTGATGGCCAGGTGAGAGGAGATGGGCCGGTACTTGCCGACGGTCGACGGGCCTTCGAGATCCTGGCCCGGTGTCGCCGGCTGCAGAACGGAACTCATGAGTCTGGTCCCTCTCGTCCGGTGGGCCGCCCGCCCCTGGGCGGCCCGGAATCCACGTCCGGTTCGAAAGGGGGGTTTCTCACCCATGGCGGAGTGATCTCCGCGCAGACACGGGTGAGCCGGCAGAACTGACCGGCCACCGTCGAAGGACGGCAGCCGACCGCGCGCGGCACGGCCCGGTCGACCAGCGCGGTCACCGAGCTCGGCACCCCCCTGCCGCGCTCCCGCCCCGATACCGCCGCGGTCCCTGAGCCCTCCCCTGGAGCCGTTGCCGACGGTCCGATGCGAGTGAGATGTATGACGGTATTGATGATTACGCCCGGATGGCAAGCCCTTGGTGTCTCACTCACCTTTTTGTTCGTTTGACCGTTACACAACGATGCGTCCCCTCGAAAGGAAACGGCACAGGAACGGTCACGGGAGCGAACAAAAGTGTTCCCCGGAGGCCGCGTGGGCCTCCGGGGAACGGTGGTTCGGATCAGTGCCGTGCCTCCGCGGGGGTCACGGGACGATCTTGAGGAGCTTGTTCGGTGAGCCGGTGCCCGGGCTGGTGACCACGTTCGAGGTCGCGCCGTTCACCAGGGCCGTGGCCACCTGGGCCGGGGAGTACGGGGAGGCGTTGGCGCTGCTGTTGCCCGCCGCCACCGCGTAGGTGACGCCGCTGGCGATGGAGTTGCGCACCGCGGTGTCCAGCGTGGTGGACGCGCCACGCAGTTGTGCCATGGCGAGGGAGTCCTCCTCTGGGCGGCGCGCGCCTGGGTCGGCGCACGGCTGTGGGGGAGTGCGCGCGGTCGCGCACACGGCCTCGAACGTCGCGTTCCGTTCGCGGCCGAGGTAGAGCCTCGGCCGTCCACGGGCGTGGAACCAGGGAGTTGAGGGGCTGACCACCTTGACATGCTCACGCAACACCAGCCCCGCAAAGGGCTTCGGGCGATCCCGTCAGCGGCCGGAAAGTCTTGGCATGGACACTTCCCGTCAACACGCGTAGTTGCTACGAACGTTGTGGCAGAGATCCTGCTAAGGGAGGTTCCATGAGACGTTCCCGACTTGTCGTATTCGTGAGCTCACTCCTCCTCGCCCTCGGCACCGCCCTCACCGGGGCGGCCTCGGCGCAGGGCGCCCAACTCGCCGCCACAGGCGGCTATGTGGCGCTGGGGGACTCCTACTCGTCCGGTGTCGGCGCGGGCAGCTACATCAGCTCCAGCGGCACCTGCAAGCGCAGCACCAAGGCGTACCCGTACCTCTGGAACGCCGCCCACGCCCCCTCGTCGTTCACCTTCGCGGCTTGTTCGGGCGCGCGAACGGATGACGTTCTGGCGAGTCAGCTCGGCGGCCTGAACTCCTCGACCGGCCTGGTCTCCATCACCGCCGGCGGCAACGACGCGGGCTTCGCCGACGTCATGACGACCTGTGTCACCGGCTCCGACAGCACCTGTCTGTCCCGCATCAGCACGGCCAGGGCCTACGTCGACTCGACGCTGCCCGGCAAGCTCGACACCGTCTACTCCTCGATCCGCGCCAAGGCGCCCAACGCGCGTGTCGTCGTCATCGGCTACCCCCGCTTCTACAAACTCGGCACGGTCTGCCTGGGCCTGTCCGAGACCAAGCGCTCCGCCATCAACAGCGCGGCCGACTACCTGGACACCACGACCGCCAGGAGCGCCGCCGCCCACGGCTTCGTCTTCGGCGACGTCCGCACCCCGTTCGCCGGCCACGAGATCTGCTCCGGCAGCTCCTGGCTGCACAGCCTCAACTGGCTGAACATCGGGGAGTCGTACCACCCGACCGCGTCCGGCCAGTCGGGTGGCTACCTGCCGGTCCTGAACAGCGCCGCCTGATCCGTCAGCTCGTCAGCTCCGTGCGTTCCGTCAGTTCCGTCACTCCGAGGCGGAAGGTGAGGGGGAGGCCCCGTCCGTCGGGGTCTCCGTCTCGCAGGTGACCGAGAACGGCACCGAGTTGGACGTCGTCTTCACCGGATCACGGACCTCTACGGCGATGGAGTTCTGGTACGTCCCGCTCTCGGCGTACGTCGACACGATCACCTGGTCCTGCTTGGACTTACCGCCGCCGGACGCGAAGTCGAGCGTCTTCCAGGTCTGCCCGGAGAGCTCACCGTCCTTCGACACCCAGCGGTAGGACACCGTCGCGGGCAGCCGCCCCACCGTGATCGTCGCGGTGAAGGAGGGCGCGTCCCCGTCCGGCGGCGGACAACTGCCCGAGTAGTCCGTGTGCGCGCCGGCGACGGTGACCGAGACGGTCTGCGCCGGGGCCTCGGAACTCTCGCTCTCGCTCGGACTCGGGCTCGGCGACTCGCTGGCCTCCTCGCTCTTCTCCGGCTGTGTCGAAGGCGAACTCACCACATCCGTAGCGCTGTTGGTGACCCCGCCACCACCGCCGGCGTCGTCGCCGCCGTCGTCGCGGTTCAGCAGCCCGTACGTCAGCCCGGCGACGGCCAGCGCCAGCACCACCACACCGGCGACGAGGGCCGCACCGGCGCGCCTGCTCCGGTGCGGCTCCGCCGAGCCGGTCGTCGTCCCCGGCGCGGCCGACCAGGACCGGGGCGGGGTCGCGGACGACGGCTCCTGACGGAACGGCTCGGCCGGGGTCGAGACCGTCGGCGGATACGGCGCGAACGGCGCCGGCGGCGTCGAGCGGACCGTGTCGCCGCCGCGAGGAGCGCCGCCCGCCGCGACGAGCCGCAGGTCCTGCTCGGCCCGGTCGGCCGGCAGCCGCTCGGCCGGGTCCTTGCGCAGCAGGCCCTCGATCACGGGCGCGAGAGGTCCGGCCCGGTGCGGCGGCGGCAGCTCCTCGTCGACGATCGCGCGCAGGGTGCTCAGCGGAGTGTCGTGGCGGAAGGGCGAGTTGCCCTCCACCGCCGCGTACAGCAGCACGCCCAGCGACCACAGGTCCGACTCGGGCCCCGGGGTGCGCCCCAGCGCCCGCTCCGGCGCGAGGAACTCGGGTGAGCCGATGACCTCGCCGGTCATCGTCAGCGCGGAGGTGCCCTCGACGGTCGCGATACCGAAGTCGGTGAGCACGACCCGGCCGTCGTTCGACATCAGCACGTTGGCCGGCTTCACGTCCCGGTGCAGCACTCCGGCCTCGTGCGCGGCCCGCAGCGCGGACAGCACCTCGGCGCCGATGTGCGCGGCCCGGACCGGTTCGAGCGGCCCCTCGGCGTCCAGCAGCTCGGCGAGGGAGATCCCGCGCACGATCTCCATGACGATCCACGGCCGCCCGTCCTGCGTGGCCACGTCGTACACCGTGACGACATTCCGGTTCGCGACCCGGGCCGCGGCCCAGGCCTCGCGCTCCAGCCGTGCGTACATCCGCTCGACGTCCGAGGCCGCCAGTCCGTGCGGCGCACGCACCTCCTTGACGGCGACCTCGCGGTGCAGCACCTCGTCACGGGCCCGCCACACCGTGCCCATGCCGCCCTCGCCCAGCGGGGTCAGCAGGCGGTAGCGGCCCGCGATCAGACGTTCACTGCCCGGTTCTTCGGACACCGCGCCCCCATTTCGCTCTTCGTATCCGGGCGAAAACCTCCGCAACCCCACAAACGTAGCTCAGCCGAGTACGGATGCGGCCCCCTTGAGCACCAGTCCGGCGCCGAGCGCGACGACGACGAACGCGGACCACAGGGGCAGGTTGCGGCGGGCCAGCGTCACGACCGGGTGGGTCGTCCAGCGCGGCTGCCGGTCCAGCAGACGGGTCGCGCCCGCGCCCAGCCTGACGACGGCGAACCCGGCGGCGGTCAGGGTCAGCGCGAGCCCGACGCCGTACGCGACGACGAGCAGCAGCCCGAACCAGGCGTGCCCGAGCGCCGCCGCGCCGACCAGCACGACCACGGCGGACGGACTGGGCACCATGCCGCCGGCGAAGCCGAGGAGGAGCGTGCCGCGGAGCGTGGGGGCGACGGCGTGGGTGTGGGTGTGGCCGCCGTGGGTGTGCGTGTGGGGGCGACCGTGCTCGTGACCGTGCTCGTGACCGTGGTCGTGCTCGGGGTGGCGGTCGCCGTCGCTGTCGTGGCCGGGGTCGTGACGGTGCCCGTGATCGTGCCCGGGGTCGTGATGGGCATGGGTGTGCGGGGTGGGGGCGCCGACGAGGGCGAGTTGACGTGCGGGGGCCTTCGCGGGCTCGTGGGTGTGCGGGTCGTCGCCGTGCGGGCCGCTGCCGTGGGGGTGGGGGTGGGGATGGGGATGGGTGTGTCCGTGGGGGCTGTCGGGGCCCCGACCGCGCCAGGCCCGTCGTGTGAGGGTCGCACCCGCGAAGAGCACCAGCGCGCCGCTGGCCAGGCCCAGCCAGGCGATCACCGAAGGCGCCGCGGCCGAACCGGCGGTGACGAGGAGGCCGAGGGCGACGACGCCCAGGGTGTGGGTGACGGTGACGGAGGCGGCCAGGGGAAGGACGTCCTTCATCCGGGCCCTGCCGCCCCGCGCGGCGGCCGTCGCGGCCATGATGGTCTTGCCGTGCCCCGGGGCGACCGCGTGCATCGCGCCGAGGCCGACGGCGATCACCAGGGCCAGCGCGGCGAAGCCGACGGTGAGGTCCTGCCGGGCGACCAGGTCGTCCAGGGCCCGCGTCCAGCGGTCGGCGCCCCGCGGCAGCACGGACGCGGCCGGCGCGTCCCGGTCCTCCTCGACCAGGGCCGCGCCACCGGGCCGCACCCGCACCGACGCGGTCGAGGTGTCGGCGGGGGAGGAGAGCAACTCCTTGGGATAGCTGGTGAGTTCCGACGAGGCCGACTTCCTCGCCACGTCGGAGTCGGCGAGCGTCATGCGGTCGCCGCGCGCGGTGATCTCGCGCCAGCCGGGCCCGGAGGAGGCGCCCTCGCTGTGGAAGGTGAGGGAGAGGGTGTCCTCGCCGGACACGGCGGGCAGCGGAGCCGTCAGCCCGCACTCCACGCGCAGGGTGTCGAGCCCCGCCTGGCCGGGCCGTACGACCGCCTTGCCGGCGCCCGCCGTGAGGGTGACGGCGCGGCCGTCCACGGTCAGCCTGCTGCCGGTCGCGGCGCTCGCGCAGCGCTGCCGGGCCCACTCGGTCATCCCGAGCCGTTCGATGTCCGGCTTCGCCTGGGTCGCCGGGATCTCGGCGAGGTCCTCGACGTGGTGGACGCGGAGCTGTCCGGGAGCGGCGACGAGACCGTCGTAGCGGTTGACGGTGAAGTTGCCGAGGGGGTGCGCGCTCGCGTCGGCGGAAGGGACCAGTGCGAGCGCGCAGCCGGCCGTGAACACGGCCGCGCAGGAAGCCAGCTGACGACGGGAGATCACTTGCTCGCCTCCAGCGTCTTCAGAGCCGTACGGGCCCCGCGGGCGCCCGGCGGGGAGAAGCCGGGGTTCAGCTTCAGGGCGGCGGCGAGGTGGGTACGGGCGTCGGCGGGGTGTCCCGTGGCCTTCTCGATCACCCCGCGGTGGTAGAGGAAGGACGCGTTGCGGTAGCCGGTTGCCGTGGCCTGCCGGGCGTAGGGGAGGGCCTCGGCATCCTTGCCGTTGACGTGCAGGGCCCAGGCGAGGGCGTCCGCCGTGTGCACGGTGTGCCGGCGGGACCAGTCGTCGCGGGCCGCGCGCAGGGCCGTCGCCCGGTCGCCGTGGTCGGCGGCGGCGAGCGCGGTGTCGAGGTCGGCGTTGACGCCGTTGGCGCGGGCGATGGCCGTCCACGCGTCGACGAGGAGGTACTGGTTCTCGGCCTTCGCCGCGTCCCCCTCGCCGCCCCTGGCCTCGTACAGCTCACCGAGCTCCACCAGCGGTCCGGGGAGCGGATAGCGGGCGACGATCAGTTCCAACCCCTTGATCGCCTCCGCCTGCTGTCCGCTCGCCGCCTGGGCGCGGGCACGGCCCTCCAGCGCGGGGAGGTAGTTCTCGTCGGCGGCGAGCGCGCGGGCGTAGTGGGTGAGAGCGGTGGCGTAGTCGCCCTGGTTCCAGGCGAGTTGACCGAGCTGTGCGGCCACGTAGGCGATGTCGCCGGGTGAGGTCGACGCGGCGAGCGCCCGCTCCAGGACCCGGCGGGCGGTGCTGACGTCTCCGCGCAGTTCGTGCACGTACGCGTAGCGGGTGAACACCGGTACGCCCGGCCGCCGTTCGTCGGCCGTCTTCGCGGCCTCCTCGGCGTCGTCGTAGCGGCCGAGTTCGACGAGGGCGTCGATACGGGAGCACAGGGCGCGCTCGCTGTAGGGGTTCTGTTCCAGCGCCTGGTCGGCGAGGTCCAGGGCGTTCGCGAAGTCGTGCCGGGCGGCGGCGAGGGCGGCCCGGCCGGCGAGCGCCTGGTCGTTGTCGGAGCGCAGCGAGAGGGAGCGCTTCAGGGCCTGCTCGGCCTGCGGGTAGCGGGAGGGGTCGCCCTTGGTGCGGGCCTGCTCGACGTAGGCGAGCCCGAGGGTGGCCCAGCCGCCGAAGTCCCTCGGCTGCGAACGGAGATGGGCCTGGAGCGCGGTGATGCTCGAGTCGAGGTCGCCACTGGCGAGCAGCCCGGGGGAGACCGCAGCGGCGGTCGACACGGGCACGTTCTGTCCGTCCCGCACCGCCCCGAGCGCGACTGCCCCGGCGGTGAGCGCCACGGCCAGCATGGCGGCGCAGGCGCTGAGCTGAGCGGCCCGCCACCGACGCCCGGCGGCCCCCGCCCGCCGCACCGCGGCGACACGCTCGTCGCCGCCGGCAGCGAGTCCGCCACCGTCACCCGTGCCGGGGCCACGATCACCGGCACTGTGGTCATCGGCGTCGCGATCACCGGCGCCGTGTCCCTGGGCGCTGCGGCCGACCTCGGCATCGGCAGACACATCGCCGTCGGCCTCCGCTGCCGCTGCCTCGGTGCCGGCCTCCGTGCCAGTAGCGGTCTCGGCGCCGGCACCGGTCTCGGCGTCAGACCCGGCCTCCGCCTCGGCGCCGGCCCTGGGCTCGACCCCGGCCTCCGCGCCGGCTTCGGCATGAGCGTCGCTGTCGGCATGAGCGTCGGCCTGGGCGCCGGCTTCCGCCGGGTTCCCGGGCTTCGCCTCTTCCGCCCCGGTCTTCGTGTCTGAGGAGGCTTCCTCGGAGGCCCGACCCGGGCCGGGGTTCGGCGCCGGCCGGCCGGGGTTCGCGAGCGGTCCGCCGTGGGCCGGTGCGCCGGAATCCGATGTGCCGGAGGCCGGTACAGGTCGGGCGGAGGCCGGTCGGGTGGGCTCCGGTTCGCCGTCGTTCGTCCGCGGGGACATGCCCTCTCCTAGGTCGCCTGGGGTCGTTCAGCCTGCTTGCACGAGGGTGGCGCGGCCCGCGCCGTGGGGGATGAGTACGCGGGCCGCGCCAGTCTGTGAGGCGGGCCGGGGAGCGCAGGATTCTCCCCGGCCCGCTCAGGAGGAGGGCCCGTTGGGCCCCGCTCAGGAGGAGGGCCTAGTAGGCCCGCCGCCGGCCTCGCCACCACATCAGCCCGCCGCCGATGAGGAGGATGCCCGCCGCGCCGGCGCCCGCGGAGGACGCGATCAGCGTGGTGTTGCTGTCGGAGCCCGTGAGGGCGTCACCGAGCTGGCTGCGGGTGGCCGCGTCGGTCTTGGCGGTCGCGCCGCGCGAGCCCTCGGTGGGCAGGGCCACGTACGGGAAGTACTTCTCGAAGGACTTGTCGTTCTTGTCGACCGCGTCGCCCAGGTCGTTCTTGGAACCGACCAGCTCACCCTCGACGACCTGGAGCGAGGCGTCGATCACGTCGTCGGTGAGGCGACGGCCGTTCGGGAAGCCCGCGTTGTCACCGTCGAGGACGCCGAGCCGCTTGGGGCTCGCGGCCGGCTTGATCGAGGTGTTGAGGCGCAGTTCCTCCGACGGCGTCACGTAGGGCGGCTGGTTGAGGCCCTTGACGCCCTTCAGGAACACGTCGACGAGGTCGTTGCGCGGCTCGGCCGGCGCCTTGATCTTGTAGATCGCCTCTATGAGCTTGGGCAGCTCGGGGTTGGTGACGTTCTTCAGGAACTGGCCGTCGTCCTTCGGCTCGGACGCGTTGAACTTGTCCTTGTCCTTGATCGGGTTGACGACCTCGTTGACCAGCGGCATGCCGAGCCGCGAGACCTGCGAGTAGTGGCCCTGCGCGTTCTCGCGCTGGGTCGTCGACCAGATGCCGACGATCGGCTGGTGCGCCGACTCGGCGATCATGTCGTTGGGGACCTGAAGCGCGATCGAGTTGACGTTGTAGCCCTTGAGCGTGTCGTTGCCGACCTCGGAGAGGTCACCGCCGTACAGCAGGTCGAAGACGCGCAGGTCGAGGAAGAACGGGTCGTCGGCCTGGCCCGCGAAGGTCTTGGCGCCGCTGGAGAGCTTGTAGATCGCCTGGTCGCGCAGCTTCGAGTAGTGCGGCATCGAGGCCTTGCCCACGTTCGACGGCGCCACCGGCACGTCGTCCGCGATCTTCGTCTCGTGCTCGACCTTCCCCTTCTTCGACTTGATCAGTTCGAGGTCGTACGTCTGCGTGATGTTCAGGTCGGCGTCGTCCAGGCTCTCGACGACACCCGTGTTGTAGAGGAACGTCTTCTTGTTCTTCACGTGCGTCTTGAAGGTGTAGCGGAAGGTCAGATCCTCCTTCGCGTCACCGTTGTTGTCGATGTGCAGGTCGTACTGGGCGTCCTCGGCGAACGGGAAGAAGTTGGGACCGCCGGCCGGCTCCTCGAAGGGGATCCAGTTCGCCACGATGGTCGTCGTGTCCGGGTGGTCCGGGCTGACGAAGGCGTACACGTCGGTGTTGTCGTACTGCGGGGTGCCCGAGATGAGGGGGGCCTCGCGGTGGCTGGAGGCGTAGGCCGCCCCCGGCACCAGCGTGGCCACGCCGGCGGCTGCGAGCCCCCCGGCGGCCAACGCACCGCAGACGAGGGTCGCGACGCTCCTGCGTCCGTTGCCGCTCCTGGAGAAAGCTGTCATGCCGTCCGTCCTCTGTGCCAAGTTGCCTGACGGACAGTGATACGGAGCGGGGGGTGGGTTCGGATTGGTCGAATCCCAAAAACTTTTTCTTTCCTGCTCACCCGCGTTTTCGGCGCTTCGATACGTACCCCCCATCCGGAGGTGTGTTCGTTGCGAATGCCTGGTGTGACGGGGCGGCCCGGGTGCGGCGGCCGCAGGGAGGGGGACCGCATGGAGGCGGACGAGCTACTGGTGCTCGTGGCTGGGGGCGACCAGCGCGCATTCGAACAGCTCTACGGACTGGTGTCGGGGCCGGTGTTCGGGCTCGTGCGCCGGGTCGTCAGGGATCCCGCGCAGTCGGAGGAGGTCGCCCAGGAGGTGCTCCTGGAGGCCTGGCGCTCGGCCGGCCGGTTCGACCCGAACCGGGGCAGCGCCCTCTCCTGGATCCTCACCCTCGCGCACCGCCGCGCCGTCGACCGGGTGCGCAGCGCCCGTGCGGCCGTGGACCGTGAGCAGCGCGAGGCGTCGCGCTTTCACGACCCCGCCTTCGACCAGGTGGCCGAGGAGGTCGAGGCGGGCCTGGAACGCCAGTTGGTCCGCCGCTGCCTCGACCGGCTGACGGCGCTCCAGCGTCAGTCCGTCACCCTCGCCTACTACGACGGCTACACGTACCGTGAAGTGGCCGACCGGCTGAAGCTGCCGCTGGGCACGGTGAAGACCCGGATGCGTGACGGACTCACGCGGCTGCGCGACTGCCTGGGAGGTGCCGCATGAGTGTGCTCGGCCTGTTCCGCCGCGAGGACCTGCACTCGCTGGCCGCCCCCTACGCGCTCGACGCCCTCGAATCCGACGAACGCCGCCGCTTCGAGAAGCATCTGACGGGCTGCGACCGCTGCGCCGCCGAGGTGCGGGCGCTGGCCGAGGACGCCGTCCGGCTCGCCTGGTCCCAGGCCGCGCAGCCACCGGCCCATATGCGCAGCCGGGTGCTGGCGGCCGTGCAGAGAACGCCGCAGGAGTCCTCCCGCGCGCCGGCGAGGGGGCGCGCGCCCCAACTGCCGCCGCACGTCTGGGGCACGCAGCCGCCGCCGGGACGCTCCCGAGCGCCCCGCGCGCGCCGCCCGCTGTTCGTGCCGTTCGCCACGACCACCGCCGCGGCGGCCCTCGTCGTCGCCTCGCTCTTCGCCGTGCAGGCGGGCCGCACCCAGGACGAACTGAACGCCGAGCGCGACCGGGCGCGTGAGATCGCCCACGTTCTCGCAGCTCCCGACGCGCGGGCGAGCACCGGGAAGGACGCGCAGGGCCGCAGTATCGGAGTGATCGCCTCCGCCGGGGAGGGGGAGGCGGTCGTCACCCTGAGCGGATACGGAGAGCTGCCCACCGGACAGGCGCATCAGCTGTGGCTCATGCGCCCCGGCGCGCAACCGCGCTCCCTCGGGCTCTTCGACGGCGACACGCCCCTGGTCGCCACCGGCCTCGACAAGGTCGCCACATCACTCGCTGTGACCGTCGAGCCCGACGGGGGATCACCACAGCCCACTACAGAGCCAGTTGTCCAACTCACCCTGAAATCGGTCGGATTCGGAGAGTGATCGAAGAGGGGTCGTCAACCCCCTTACGGGGAAGGTGAATCCTGTGAGCTCGATACACGTGTGCCTCGACGGGGCGATAGGGTTACCCTGCCCGGGCCGGGTGGACTCGTACGGGTGGGGAGTGACATGGAACAGATAACGATGCACAGCAGGGCGCGGGTCCCTGCGATCACCTGCGGGAGCAGTGCGACCAGTTCGCGCCTCGACCGCCATCTCTCGGTGCTGGCGGGCCCCGCCATACCGCAGCGCGAGACGCTCGAGGCGACCTCGCTCATGCGGGAGCTGACCGCGCGTGAACCCGCGCGTGACCACGGCCCCAGGACGGCGCGGGCACGGGTGAGCCGCGTCTCGCTCTTCGCGCCGCTGCGCCGACTGCGGCGTTCACTGTTCGGAGGCAACAAGCACTGACCGGCCGGCGCGTCCTCACGTACTGAGTCCCGCGCTCAGGCGGCCACACCGTCCCGGCGCAGCGCTGCGATATCCTCGTCCGTCATCCCCACGGCACGCAGCAGCGCTTCGGTGTGTTCCCCGAGCGCGGGCACGTCTCCCATCCGTGCCTCCGTCCCGCCCGGCAGCGTGATCGGGGGCAGCAGTGCCCGCAGCGGTCCGACCGGCGTCCCCACCTCCCGCCACCGCTCACGGGCCGCCAGCTGCGGATGTTCCGCCAGTTCGCGCAGATCCCTCAGGCGTGCGCACGCGATGCCCGCGCCCTCCAGCCGCGCGAGCGCCTCGTCGGTGTCCAGGACGCCCAGCGCCCCGGCCACCAGCGCGTCCGTGCGCTCCCGGTTCACCACCCTTGCCGCGTTCGTGGCGTACACCGGATCCGTCCCCGCGTCGGGTCGGCCGAGGACCTGTTCGGCCAGCCGTCGCCACTCCCGGTCGTTCTGCACGGACAGCAGCACCCGACCGCCGTCGGCGGTGGGGTAGGCGTCGTAGGGCGCGATCACCGCGTGCGCGAGGCCGGTGCGGGCCGGGGCGGCGCCGCCGTGCATCGTGTGGTGCAGCGGATGCCCCATCCACTCCGCGAGCGCCTCCAGCATCGACACCTCCACCGGACCGCCCCGCCCGGTCGTGCCCCGCCGCACCAGCGCCGCCAGCACGCCGGAGAAGGCGTACATGGCAGCGGCGATGTCCGCCGCCGGGATCCCCGCCTTCACCGGCTGCTCGGGCGTCCCGGTCACCGACACCAGCCCGGCCTCGCACTGCACGAGCATGTCGTACGCCCGCTTGTCCGCGTACGGCCCGCTCGCGCCGTACCCGGAGATGTCGACGGCGACCAGCCGCGGATGCGCCGCGCACAGGGTGGCCGCGTCCAGTCCCAGCCGGGCCGCCGCCCCCTGCGCGAGGTTCTGCACGAACACGTCCGCGTCGGCGATCAGCCGCCGTACGACGTCCAGGCCGCGCGGGTCCTTGAGGTCCAGCGCGATGGACTTCTTGCCCCGGTTGCACCACACGAAGTGCGAGGCGAGGCCGGCGGCGGCCGTGTCGTAGCCGCGGGCGAAGTCACCGCCGTCGATCCGCTCGACCTTGATCACCCGGGCGCCGAGATCGGCGAGCTGGCGGGTGGCGAACGGGGCCGCGACCGCCTGCTCGACGGCGACGACGGTGAGGCCCTCCAGGGGCGGCGGCAGCGGCGGGGGGCTCAGGTCCATGGGGGGATGCTAGATCAGGGCGAACTGGCCCTCCGGGCCCTCCTCGTGGTGGTCGAGGACCGTCGCCGGGTGCCGGACCTGGTCCGGCACCGGCAGGACGCCCGCCGCGCGCAGCTCCTTCGCGGTGACCGTGTCCGGCACCGTCAGCTCCTCCTGCCGGGCGCGCGCTTCCGCGAACAGCGCCAACACCGTGATCAGTTCGAGGAGTTCGGAGGTCCAGGCCTGCGGCCAGGCCGTCGGGCGGATCGCGGCCAGGGTGCCGGGACCGGGCTCCGCCGTCCGGGCCGCGAACCACTGCTCCAGGACGCGGACCCCGCCCGCCGTGAAGTCCCAGGCGGCGGCCGGGACCGGGGAGACCCGGCCGGCGTCGAGGTGCAGGGTCTCCTCGTCGCGGTCGTAGTGCAGTGTCAGGGGCCGGCCGGGCAGCGGGGCGCGTACGTAGGGGCGACGGCCGCCGGGGAGCCGGGGGCGGTCGCCGTCGCGGCGCAGCAGCCACAGGGCGCGGCGGCCCAGTTCCACACCCCGGGCCCAGAGTCCGGGGTCCCGGGTGAGCGGGACGGTGAGATCGGGGCGGGCGGCGGTCAGGGTCCAGGCCAGGAAGTCCACCGGATCGGGGGAGTGGCCGAGGTGCTCGAGCAGGCCCGGCGCCAGGTTGGGTTCCACGCCGCCGGGGCGCCGGTACAGCGGGCGGATCCGGCCGGGGCGCGCCAGCGGCATCAGGGCGGTCGCGAGCAGCGGCGGGCCCGGCGGGGACGGCGTCTCCACCACGAAGACCTGGTGCTCGTCCGCCACCCGCCACAGCTCCGGGCGGGCCGCGTCGATCAGCCGGTGGTCGGGGATGAGCCAGTGCTCGTCGAAGGGCCCGGTCAGTACCCGGACCGGCTCGGGGCAGGGGCCCGAGGCGCGGACGAGCCGCTCGGTGCCGCCGGGATGCCCGGGCAGCTGCCCGACCGCCGTGTGCAGGGTGCGTGAGCGGGTCGGCTCGAACAGCGCCTCGCGGCCCGGTCCCTCGGTCTTCACCAGGGCGTCCCAGCGGGCTTTCAGGGAAGCCGGGTCGGGGTCCGTCGGCCACCCCCGGCCGAGCCGCGGCGGTGCGACGGACCACGGCATGAGGTCCGCCAGCGGCGGAGCGTCGTCGGGCGTCACGCTGGGCATCGTACGACGGGTGGCCCGTGGCCGGTCACGTCGCGTCGAGGGTGACCGAGAAGGAGAAGCGGTCGCCCCGGTAGTGGATGACGGCCACGTCGAGGACCTGTCCGCCGGTGTCGTGGATGACGCCCGTGTAGTGCAGGATCGGGCTGAGCAGCGGGACCCGCAGCAGCTGGGCGGTCTCCGGGTCCGCCAGCCGGGCCTCGACCGTGTCCGTGATCCGGCCGATGTCCACGCCCGTGAGGTCCCGCAGCACCTTCGTCATGGGCCGGCGGACCAGGTCCTCGGGGTCGATCCGGGCGGCGATCTCGGGACGGACGTAGTTGCGGGCGTGGTTGGTCGGCTCACCCGTGTTCTCGTCGCTCCGCAGCCGGTGGTAGGTCGCCACCTCGGCCAGGTCCGGGAAGTGCTCGGCGACTTCGGCGGGGACGGAGGTGCGGCCGTGGCCGAGGAGTTCCGTCGTCATGGCGGACTGCTGGGCCACGATCGCGTCGACCGAGCCGAGGAGCCGGACCGGGGCGCCCCGTCGCGCGCTCGGCTCGATGAACGTGCCCCGCCGTCGGTGCCGGCTGATCAGCCCCTCGTCCTCCAGCTCCTTCAGCGCCTGCCGCATGGTCAGCACGCTCACCCCGTAGTGACCCGCCAACTGCTCCTCGGTGGGCAGTCGGAGCGGGTCCTGCGGCGAGCGGCCGAGTATCGAGGCGCGCAGCGACTGCGACACCTGGTACCAGAGCGGCAGCTTTCGGGTGAGGACGATCGAGTCCGGCGCGAAGGAGGTCACGGGCTATCCGTACCGGTCGGCATCGTTCAGTGCAATGTTCCGTCGGAGGGACGGAAGTGGCGTTCGAGACCCTGCCAGACGTCGTCGTAGTGCTGCTGGAGGTGGTCCGCCCGGGCCGCGTGCGGGGTGAGGGCGATCGGCCAGCGGGTCTCGAACATGAAGGCCAGCCCGTCGTCGATCTTCTGCGGCCCCAGCTCGGCGGCGCTCGCCCGGTCGAAGGTCTCCCGGTCCGGGCCGTGCGCCGACATCATGTTGTGCAGCGAACCGCCGCCCGGCACGAAGCCGCCCTTTCCGGCCGTCTTGGCGTCGTACGCGCCCTCGATCAGGCCCATGTACTCGCTCATCACGTTCCGGTGGAAGTACGGCGGCCGGAAGGTGTCCTCGCCGACCAGCCAGCGCGGGGCGAAGACCACGAAGTCGACGCCGGCCAGACCGGGGGTGTCGGACGGGGCGGTCAGCACCGTGAAGATCGACGGGTCCGGGTGGTCGTAGGAGATGGTGCCGATGACGTTGAAGCGGCGCAGGTCGTAGACGTACGGCACGTGGTTGCCGTGCCAGGCGACCACGTCGAGCGGGGAGTGGTCGTACGTCGCGCTCCAGAGGTGGCCGCAGTACTTGTTGACGACCTCCACCGGGCCCTCGACGTCCTCGTACGCGGCGACGGGCGCGCGGAAGTCGCGGGGGTTGGCGAGGCCGTTGGCGCCGATCGGGCCGAGGTCGGGGAGGCGGAAGGGGGCGCCGTAGTTCTCGCAGACGTAGCCGCGGGCGGAGGCGTCCAGCAGGTCGACGCGGAAGCGGACCCCGCGCGGGATCAGCGCCACCTCGCCGGGCTCGGCGTGCAACTGCCCGAACTCCGTGCGCAGCAGCAGTCCGCCCTGCTCGGGGACGATCAGCAGCTCGCCGTCGGCGTCGCTGAACACGCGTTCCATGGAGGCGTTCGCGTGGTACAGGTGCACGGCCATGCCGGTGCGCTGGGTGACGTCGCCGTTGCCGCCGAGGGTCCACAGGCCGGCGAGCAGGTCCGTGCCGGCCGGCGGCTCGGGCAGGGGGTCCCAGCGCAGCCGGTTCGGATCGGGGACGGTCTGCGTGAAGGGGCCGGTGCGCAGCGCGCCGTCGTCGGCGCGGGTGAACGCCGGGTGCGCGGCCGACGGGCGGATCCGGTAGAGCCACGAGCGGCGGTTGTGGGCGCGGGGCTCGGTGAACGCCGTACCGCTGAGCTGTTCCGCGTACAGGCCGAGGGGCGCGCGCTGCGGTGAGTTCCGGCCGTCGGGCAGGGCCCCCGGCACGGCCTCGGAGGCGTGCTCGTTGCCGAACCCGGAGAGATAGGTCAGGCCCTCGGCCGTCTTGCGTGCGTCCCCGCTGCTCATGATCGCTCCCTCCGGCGCCCCGCGGGTGCGCCTGCTGATTCCTATGCATCACCGTAGGATTGCGATTTCCCCGGCGCAAGAGGTGCGCCGGTCCTCCTCCTGGAGGACGATCAAGACGGCCGGAACCAGACTCCAGGGGGATCCCGCGTGTCGGTCCGTTGTTCTACGCTCCCCCGCATGTCGTGGACGCGCGGAAGCCTCGCCGTGCCTGCGGTCTGTGTCCTGCTGCTGGCCGGATCCGCGGGCTGCGGCACCGGTGACGCCCATGAGCGGGGGGACGCGTCGACCGCGGCGTCGGTCTCCCCCTCGCCGGTGGGCAAGGTCCTGAAGGACACGGACGACGAAGGGCGGCACTACCGCGAGGTGGAGAAGAAGGGGGCACCCGAGGTCGGTGTCGAGGTGGAGCCCGAGGACGACGGCAGCTGGGACGTCCGCCTGAAGGTGGAGAACTTCCGGTTCACGCCCACGGCGGCGAAGGCGGGGGCGGCCCACGGCCGCGGCGCCGCCCGGCTCTACGTGGACGACCAGCCGGTCGCCGACCTGCGCTCCCCGTCCTACCGCATCCCGGCCGGCTACCTGCCGCACGGCACCCACCAGGTCACCGCCCGGCTGTACGCGGACGACGGCACGGTGTGGGCGGTGGACGGCAAGCCGGTGGAGAGCACGGCGTACATCACGGCGTCGGAACCCTCGCCCTGAGCGTGCTTCCCCGGCGCCCCCCGTTGAGTGCATCAGGCATCTTTCTCCGTACCGAGGGGTGAGGTTCACCCCGCCGCGACGGAAAGGCATCATGAGCTCCGTGCCCCAAGCGACATCGCTCCGTCGTGCGCCCGTGCAGCGGCGCAGCGCCGAACGGCTGACCAGAATCCTCGACGCCTGCGCCGACCTGCTGGACGAGGTCGGCTATGACGGCCTGAGCACCCGGGCCGTCGCCGAGCGCGCCGGCGTCCCCATCGGCTCCGTCTACCGCTTCTTCGGCAACAAGCGGCAGATGGCCGACGCGCTGGCGCAGCGCAACCTCGAGCGCTACTCCGAGCGCGTCACCGAGCGGCTGAAGGGCGCGCGCCGGGGTGACTGGCGGGCCGCCGTGGACGCCGTGCTCGACGAGTACCTGGCCATGAAGCACACCGCTCCCGGGTTCTCCCTCGTCGACTTCGGCAACCAGATCCCGGTCGGTGCCCGGCACGCGGAACCCAACCACCGGGTCGCCGACCGCCTCACCGACCTGCTCTCCGACTATCTCGTCCGCGAGCCCGACGACGACCTGCGCCGCACCTTCCTGATCGCCGTGGAGACCGCGGACACCCTCGTCCAGCTGGCCTTCCGGGTGGATCCGGAGGGCGACCCGAAGGTGATCGACGAGACGCGCGAGCTGCTGCGGGCGTATCTGGCGCGGACCCTGGACTGAGCCGTCCGGCACGGGTGCCGGAACGAGCCGCTCGCGAGTTCGCGCCGTCACCCCGAGACCCCTCCCCTCCGTCCATACCGGTCGGTATGCTCGGTGGCAGCCCGTGCGTCATCGCTGCCGCCACGCTTCAGGAGGACCCGTGTCCCGCACCGCCCTGCGAATCTGCCCGTTGTGCGAGGCCACCTGCGGGCTGACGCTCACCATCGAGGGGACGAAGGTCACCGGCGCCCGCGGTGACCGGGAGGACGTCTTCAGCAAGGGCTTCATCTGCCCCAAGGGCGCCTCCTTCGGCGCCGTCGACGGCGACCCCGACCGGCTGCGGACCCCCCTGGTGCGCCGGGACGGCGAGCTGCGCGAGGCCACCTGGGAGGAGGCCTTCGACGCCGTGGCCGCCGGGATCCGGCCGGTCGTCGAGCGGTACGGGGCGAACTCCGTCGGAGTCGTCCTCGGCAACCCCAACGTGCACACCATGGCCGGCGCGCTCTACCCGCCCGTGCTGATCGCCGGCCTCGGTACCCGCAGCCTCTTCACCGCCTCCACGGTCGACCAGATGCCCAAGCACGTCTCCAGCGGCCTGCTGTACGGCGACGCCAACGCGATCCCCGTGCCGGACCTGGACCACACCGACCATCTCCTGCTCATCGGCGCCAACCCCCTGGAGTCCAACGGGAGTCTGTGCACCGCCGCCGACTTCCCCGGCAAGCTCAAGGCGCTCAAGGCCCGCGGCGGCACCCTCACCGTCATCGACCCGCGCCGCACCCGCACCGCGAAGCTCGCCGACCGGCACATCCCGATCCGGCCGGGCACGGACGCGCTGCTCCTCGCCGCCATGGCCCAGGTGCTCTTCGAGGAACTCCTCGTGGAGCCCGGCGAGTCGGCCCCGCACCTCGAGGGGCTCGAGGAACTCGCCGAAGCGGTACAGGACTTCACCCCCGAAGCGGTGAGCGCCGCCTGTGACGTGGACGCCTCGCTCATCCGCACCCTGGCCCGCGAACTCGCCGCCGCCCCCACCGCCGCCGTCTACGGCCGCATCGGCAGCTGCACGGTCCCCTACGGCACCCTCGCCAGCTGGCTCGTCGACATCCTCAACATCCTCACCGGCAACCTGGACCGCCCCGGCGGCGCCCTCTTCCCGCAGGCCGCCACCGACCGCACGCCCCGGCCGGCCGGCCCCGGCCACGGCTTCCGGCTCGCTCGCTGGCACTCCCGGGTGAGCCGGCACCCGGAGGCCAAGGGCGAGCTGCCGCTGTCGGCGCTCGCCGAGGAGATCGACACCGCTACGGCGCAGGGCGAGCCGATCCGCGCGCTCGTCGCCGTGGCCGCCAACCCCGTCCTGTCCGCCCCGGACGGCGACCGGCTCGACAAGGCGCTCGACTCCCTCGACTTCATGGTCAGCGTCGACCCCTACCTGAACGAGACCTCCCGCCACGCCGACGTCGTGCTGCCCCCGCCGCCGCCCTCGCAGAGCCCGCACCACGACTTCGCCTTCAACACCCTCGCCGTGCGCAACCAGGTCCGCTACAGCCGCCCGGCCGTCCCGCTCGAGCCCGGCCGGATGGCCGAGACCGAGATCCTCGCCCGGCTGACCCTGGCCGCCACCGGCATGCACGGCGCCGATCCGTCCGCCGTGGACGACCTGGTCATCGGCCAGACCCTCGGCAAGGCGGTGACGGAGCCGCACTCGCCCGTGCACGGCCGCGACCCGCACGAGCTCGCGGCCGCGCTCACCGGCGAGAGCGGTCCCGAGCGACGTCTCGACATGATGCTGCGCCTCGGCCCCTACGGCGACGGCTTCGGCGCCCGCCCGGACGGACTCGGCCTCGCCCGGCTGCTCGCCCACCCGCACGGCATCGACCTCGGGCCGCTGCGCCCTCGCCTGCCCCAGCCGCTGAAGACGCGCAGCGGGCGGATCGAACTGCTGCCGCAGCCGATCGCCGACGATCTCCCACGGCTGCGGGAAGGCCTGAAGCGACGGCCCGACGAACTCGTCCTGGTCGGCCGGCGCCATCTGCGGTCCAACAACAGCTGGATGCACAACGTCCCCGCCCTCACCGGCGGCACCAACCGCTGCACCCTGCACATCCACCCCGAGGACGCCGAACGGCTCGGCGTGCGGGACGGCGCGCCGGTACGGGTGAAGGGCGCCGGGGGAGAGGTGACCGCACCGGCCGAGGTCACCGACGGCGTGCGCCGGGGCGTGGTCAGCCTGCCGCACGGCTGGGGCCACGACCGCCCCGGCACCCGCCTCGGTCATGCCGCCACCGACCCCGGCGTCAACGTCAACCAGCTCCTCGACGGCAGCCTGCTGGACCCGCTGTCGGGCAACGCCGTTCTCAACGGAGTACCGGTGGAACTTGCCCCCGTAACGCCCCGCTGAGCTGAGCAAAGCTGTGACCTGGAGTTTTGCGCTTATTGCTCGCACGTCAACGTCTTGTTAACACCGTTTGAACGGACCTAACGTCAACCCACCGCCGACCCCCAGGTGGGATGTTCAAGGGCGAACGTTAGGTATCCACTCATGTTGACCATCCTCGGCTTCGCCATGATCGCGACCTTCCTGGTCCTGATCATGCTGAAGAAACTGTCGCCGATCGCGGCGCTCGTGTTGATCCCGGCACTGTTCTGCGTCTTCGTCGGGAAGGGCGCCAAGCTCGGTGACTACGTCATCGACGGCGTCACCAGCCTCGCCCCCACGGCGGCGATGCTCATGTTCGCGATCGTCTACTTCGGTGTGATGATCGACGTCGGCCTCTTCGACCCGATCGTTCGGGGCATCCTGAAGTTCTGCAAGGCCGACCCGCTCCGCATCGTCGTCGGTACGGCGCTGCTCGCCGCGATCGTCTCCCTGGACGGTGACGGCTCCACCACGTTCATGATCACCGTGTCTGCGATGTACCCGCTGTACAAGCGCCTGAAGATGAGCCTGGTCGTGATGACCGGTGTCGCGGCGATGGCCAACGGTGTGATGAACACGCTGCCCTGGGGCGGCCCGACCGCCCGTGCCGCCACCGCGCTGAAGCTCGACGCCAGCGACATCTTCGTGCCGATGATCCCGGCCCTGGCCGTGGGCCTGCTCTTCGTCATCGCCCTCTCCTACGTCCTCGGCCGCCGTGAGCGCGCCCGGCTCGGCACGCTGACGCTGGACGAGGTGCTGGTCGAGGAGAAGGAGACCGAGACGGTCCTGGTGGGCGCCGGCGGCTCCGGCGACGGCAAGACCCCCGTCCGCAAGGGCGGTTCAGGCTCCGGCTCCGGCACCGACGCTGCCGCGCGGGACGCCGAGGACGCCGAGGACGACGACTTCCAGGGCCTCGATCCGCACCGGGCCACCCTGCGCCCCAAGCTGTACTGGTTCAACGCGCTGCTCACGGTCACGCTGCTCACCTCCATGATCATGGAGTGGCTGCCGATCCCGGTGCTGTTCCTGCTCGGCGCCGCGCTCGCCCTCAGCGTCAACTTCCCGCACATCCCGGACCAGAAGGCCCGCCTCGCCGCCCACGCCGACAACGTCCTCAACGTCTCCGGCATGGTCTTCGCCGCCGCCGTCTTCACCGGCGTCCTCCAGGGCACCGGCATGGTCGACCACATGGCCACGTGGATGGTGGACGTCATCCCCGCGGGCATGGGTCCGCACATGGCCCTCGTCACCGGCGTCCTGAGCCTGCCGCTCACCTACTTCATGTCGAACGACGGCTTCTACTTCGGCGTCCTGCCGGTCCTCGCGGAGGCCGGCGCGGCACACGGCGTCTCGCCGCTGGAGATGGCCCGCGCCTCGCTCGTCGGCCAGCCCCTGCACATGTCGAGCCCGCTCGTCCCGGCCGTCTACGTCCTCGTCGGCATGGCGAAGGTCGAGTTCGGCGACCACACGCGGTTCGTGGTCAAGTGGGCCGCCCTGACCTGCCTGGCGATCCTCGGCGCGGGCATCCTGTTCGGGATCATCTGAGCCGACCTTGGAGGAACTTGTGAGGCCCGGCGGGAACCGCGGCTGGCTGATCCGTCTCGTCATCGCCTTCGGCTTCGCGCAGGGGGCGGTGTCGATGGCCCGGCCCGCCGTCTCCTACCGGGCCCTCGCGCTGGGCGCGGACGAGCGGGCGATCGGCGTCATCGCGGGTGTGTACGCGCTGCTGCCGCTCTTCGCCGCCGTACCGCTCGGCCGCCGCACCGACCACGGCCGCTGCGCGCCGCTGCTGCCGGTCGGAGTGGTCCTCATATCCGGCGGCTGCCTGCTGAGCGGAGTCGCCGGCTCCCTCTGGACGATGGCCCTGTGGAGCGGGGTGATGGGCCTCGGTCATCTCTGCTTCGTCATCGGCTCCCAGTCGCTCGTCGCCCGCCAGTCCGCGCCGCACGAACAGGACCGCAACTTCGGTCACTTCACCATCGGCGCCTCCCTCGGGCAGCTGGTCGGCCCGATCGCGGCCGGGGCGCTGATCGGCGGGGGCGACATGGTGGCCGGCAGCGCACTCGCCCTGCTGGTCGCGGGCGCCGGCTGCGCGGTCGCGTTCACCTCGCTGTGGCGCATCGAACACCGCGACACCATGCACAAGTCCCGTACGGAGCAAGGCGAACGCGTCCCCGTCGGCCGCATCCTGAACGCCCGGGGCGTCCCCGCCGGCATCCTCATCAGCCTGTCCGTGCTGTCCGCCACCGACATCCTCACCGCCTATCTGCCGGTGGTCGGCGAACACCGGGGCATCGCGCCGTCCGTCGTCGGCGTCCTGCTCAGCGTCCGGGCGGCGGCCTCCATCGCCTGCCGGCTCGTCCTCACCCCCCTGCTGCGGCTGCTCGGCCGGACCCTGCTGCTCACCGTGACCTGTCTGCTGGCGGCCCTGCTGTGCGCCGCGATCGCGCTGCCGGTGCCGGTCTGGGGACTGGGCGTGATCCTCGCGTTGCTCGGCTTCTGCCTCGGTGTCGGGCAGCCGCTGTCCATGACGACGGTCGTCCAGGCGGCGCCCGACGGCGCCCGTTCCACCGCGCTCGCGCTGCGCCTCACCGGCAACCGGCTGGGCCAGGTCGCCGCGCCCGCCGCCGCGGGGCTGGTGGCCGGGGTCGCGGGGGTGGCCGCGCCGTTCGTGATGCTGGGGGTGCTGTTGCTGGTCTCGTCGGGGGTGGCGGTGCGGTCGCGCGGGGCCGCGCAGGCGGAGGCGGCCGTGCCCCGGCGGCGCCGGTCCGGATCGGGGTTGCGCCGGTCGAGCGATGTCTGACGGCGCGTCGGGTGGCGCTCCCACAGTCGTGGGCGCCGATGTGAAAGAGAGTCAGGTGCAAGAGCGATTTGTATGAAAATCGTCCTGACTCGGAGGAATGCGCATGTCCAGCTCGACGCTCCCGTCCGCCCTCGGCTCCCGCCTCGGCGTCACGGCTCTCACGGTGCTCGCCGCGGCGGGGTTCACCTGCCTCTCGGCACCGTCCGCCGTTGCCGTGGGGGAGGCCGGCGACATCAGGATCCACCGCGAGCAGGTCCCCCCGGGCGTCTCGAAGGACGACCCGGTGGCCTGCCGCTTCTACCTCGACGCCGCCAACTTCGGCGAGCTGCAGACCGTCGCCTACACCATCAAGGCGCGGCCCCCGGCCCCCGACACCGCCACCGTCTCCGGCAACATCACCCTGACCCAGGGGGCCGGGCACACCGACACCCTGGGGCTGGCCGAGGGGTCGTACACGCTCGAGTGGACCATCACTCCCCCGGTCGCCTCGCCCAAGGTGAAGGTCTTCAAGATCAACTGCCCTGAGCGCCAGCGCGAGGGGAACGGCAGCCCGAACCGGCCGATCACGGACGACGGCCGCGAGGCCGGCGGGCCGAACGGCCAGAACGGCGGCGGCCAGAACGGCGGCGGCCAGAACGGCGGCGGCCAGAACGGCGGCGGCCAGAACGGCGGCGGCCAGAACGGTGAAGGCCAGAACGGCACCACGCAGGGCGCCGGCGGGCGGGAAGGCGGAACAACGCAGAGCGCCGGCGGCCAGAACGGCAGCTCGCAGGGCGCCGGCGGGCGGGAAGGCGCAACGCAGGGCGGCTCCCCCTGGAGCGGCGAGAAGGGCGGCCCGGAGGGCGGCGTGCACGCGGGCGGCGGCGGTCTCGCCGACACCACGCGGGCCTTCACCCCGCTGGCCGGAGCCGCGGCCGTCGCCCTGGTGGCCGTCGGTGGAGTCGCCTACTTCCGCCTGATCCGCCGGCGCACCCATGGTGCCGCGTAGGCGCGTACGCAGGCCCTGGCACCGGACCCGCGCCTACCGCCTCACCAGGACGGCCGTGCTCGCGGTCGTCCTGGTGACGGTCGGAGTCCGGTGCGGGGGGCACGACGGCCCGGCCACGGCGGCCCGGGCCGGGGAGGTGGCGTCCGGCGGGGCGCAGGCCGCCCCGGCCCCCGGGGGCGACGCCGACGAGGGCCGGACGGCGGGGAGCAAGGCGTCGAAGAGACCGGGATCCCCGCCCCGCCCGCTGTCCCGGTCCCCGGCGACCACCCTGCGCGTGCCCTCCCTGGGCATCGACGCGCCGATCGTGCCGCTCCGGCTCGGCCCGGACCGGCACCTCGGGACACCCCCGCTCGACCGGCCGAAACTGGTGGGCTGGTACGCGGGCGGCCCCACACCCGGGGAGCGGGGCACCGCCATCGCCGTGGGCCACCGCGACACCAAGACCGGCCCGGCGGTTTTCGCGGGCCTCGCGCGCGTGGCCCGGGGCGCCCGGATCGAGGCCCGGCGCGCCGACGGCCGCACGGCCGTCTACACCGTGGACCGGGTGCGCGTCTTCGACAAGGCCACCTTCCCCGACAAGGAGGTGTACGGCCCGACCCGCCGCCCCGAGCTGCGCATCCTCACCTGCGGGGGCCTCTTCCGGCACCCGACCGGATACACCAGCAACGTCGTCGTCTTCGCCCATCTGACGGCGACCCGCCGACCCCCGGCCGTCGCCGCGCCGGGCCCCGGCCACGGGGCCGACGCCCGCTGAACCAGGCAGTCCGGTTTCTCACCAGTCGGACGGGGGAGTCCGATCCTGGCCTGTCTCTTCCCCCGGGTGCGCACAGTCCGTTAACTTCCGTGACTCACAAGCCGCGTTCGGCCCGCACGGGGCAGGTCGGACGACGGAGCACCGGCCGGGCCGGCCCGGCACACGAGTTTCCGGGGACACTTCTCATGACACGCGCCATCTCGTTGCACGACGTCAGCAAGGTCCACACCCGGGGCGTCCGGGTCGTGGACCGGCTGTCGCTGGACATCGCGCCCGGCGAGTTCCTGGTCCTGCTCGGCCCCTCCGGCTGCGGCAAGTCCACCGTGCTCCGCATGATCGCCGGCCTGGAGCACATCACCGAGGGCGAGTTACGGCTCGACGGCGAGTACGCCAACGACCTGGCGCCCTCGGGCCGGGACATCGCGATGGTCTTCCAGAACTTCGCGCTGTACCCGAACATGACCGGCCGCGACAACATCGGCTTCCCGCTGCGCATCGAGGCCCCCGGCGCCGACCCGGGCCCCCGTGTGGACGCCACCGCCCGGATGCTCGGCATCGAGGAGCTCCTCGACCGCTTCCCCGGCCAGCTCTCCGGCGGCGAACGCCAGCGCGTCGCCATGGGCCGGGCCATCGCCCGGCACCCCTCCGCCTTCCTGATGGACGAGCCGCTGTCCAACCTCGACGCCAAGCTCCGCAACCATCTGCGGGCCGAGACAGCCAAGCTGACCCGGCAGCTGGGCGTCACCACGGTCTACGTCACGCACGACCAGTCCGAGGCCATGTCGCTCGGCGACCGGGTCGCCGTACTGCGCGGCGGAGTCCTCCAGCAGGTGGGCACCCCGCGGTCCGTCTACGCCCTGCCCCGCAACATCTTCGTCGCCGCGTTCATCGGCACCCCGCGCATCAACCTCCTGCGCGGCCTGGTCCGCGCCCCGCTCGACGGAGCCATGACGATCAACCTGGGCAAGCAGGCGCTGCGGCTGCCCGAGCCCCACTCCCTGGACCACAAGCTGCTGCGCGTGCAGCAGGGCCGGGAGGTGATCGTCGGGCTGCGCTCGGAGGCGGTCCGTATCGCCACGCCCGCCGACGCCCGGCCCGGCGAGACGCACATCACCGGCCTGGTGGAGCACGTGGAGTTCCAGGGGCACGAGGTGCTCGTCCACTTCAACACCGGCTCCCGGCCCGCGGTCGTGCCGGAGCTGGAGGCGCCCCGCCCCGTTCGGCGCCCGCCCCGGCGGCGCCGCCGCGAGGGCGGGGTCCTGGACCGGCTGCGCAAGGGCGCGGGCGGCCCGCGGACCGGCGCGGTCGACGTGCTGGACGAGCCGTCGCCGCGGGAAGGGCCGCCCGCGTCCCCGGAGGCCCGCCCGCTCGGCGACCTCGTCGTGCGCACGACCCCCGACTTCGACCTCCGTCACGGGATGCAGGTCCCGCTTCTCGTCGACATCGCCCATCTCTTCGTCTTCGACCAGCACGGCGAGCGCATCAGCCCGGCTCCGGCCCGGCTGCCGGACCTCGACGAGTGAGGAGGCGTCCCGAGGCGTCCGCGGTCCGGTGCCCCGCGCGTTCCGAGTCCTTCACCCGTCGTCCTCTGGTGCCCGAAAACTAACAGCGCTAGTTTAGGTCGCGGACGACGACGCCCGCCCGAAGGGAACGCGATGAAGGCACATGACGGCATCTATCTCGACGGCGCCTGGCGCCCGGCCGCGGGCCGGGACGTGATCGAGGTTGTCGACCCGGTGGGAGAGCAGGTGATCGCCCGGGTCCCGGCTGGCGACGCCGTCGACGTCGACGCCGCCGTACGGGCCGCCCGCGCCGCGCTGCCGGGCTGGGCCGCGACCCCGCCCGCCGGGCGCGCGGCCCGGCTGACCGCGCTCCGGGACGTCCTGGCGGCCCGCAAGGACGAGATCGCCGAGACGGTCACCGCCGAACTCGGCTCGCCCCTGGCCTTCTCCCAGGCCGTCCACGCGGCGGTGCCGATCGCGGTCGCGGGCTCCTACGCCGAGCTGGCCGCGACCCACCCCTTCGAGGAGAAGGTCGGCAACTCGACCGTGTTCCAGGAGCCGATCGGCGTGGTCGGCGCCATCACCCCCTGGAACTACCCGCTGCACCAGATCGTGGCCAAGGTCGCCCCGGCCCTCGCCGCCGGCTGCACGGTGGTCCTGAAACCCGCCGAGGACACCCCGCTGACCGCCCAGCTCTTCGCCGAGGCGGTCCACGAGGCGGGCGTCCCGGCGGGCGTCCTCAACCTCGTCACCGGACTCGGTCCGGTCGCCGGCCAGGCCCTGGTCGAGCATCCCGGCGTCGACCTGGTGTCCTTCACCGGCTCCACGGCCGTGGGCAGGCGGATCGCGGCGACGGCGGGCGCGGCCGTGAAGAAGGTGGCCCTGGAACTCGGCGGCAAGTCGGCCAACGTCATCCTGCCGAGCGCCGACCTCGCCCGGGCGGTCAACGTCGGTGTCGCCAACGTGATGTCCAACTCCGGCCAGACGTGCAGCGCCTGGACCCGGATGCTCGTCCACCGCGACCGGTACGACGAGGCGGTCGAGCTCGCCGCGGCGGCGGCGGCCAAGTACGCCGACCGCATCGGCCCCGTCGTCAACGCCGCACAGCGCGACCGCGTGCGGGGGTACATCGAGAAGGGTGTCGCCGAGGGCGCGCGGCTGGTCGCGGGCGGCCCCGACTCCCCGCGTGAGCAGGGCTACTTCGTCAGCCCCACGGTCTTCGCCGACGTCACCCCCGGCATGGCCGTCGCCCAGGAGGAGATCTTCGGCCCCGTCCTGTGCGTCCTGCGCTACGAGGACGAGGAGGACGCCCTGCGGATCGCCAACGGCACGGTCTACGGGCTGGCGGGCGCCGTCTGGGCCGGTGACGAGGCGGAGGCGGTGGCCTTCGCCCGCCGGATGGAGACCGGTCAGGTCGACATCAACGGCGGCCGCTTCAACCCGCTCGCGCCGTTCGGCGGCTACAAGCAGTCGGGTGTCGGCCGCGAGCTCGGCGCCCACGGCCTCGCCGAGTACCTCCAGACCAAGTCCCTCCAGTTCTAAGGGAGTCAACCGAACATGGCTGTCCGCGCCGCCGTACTCCCCGCCATCGGAGCTCCCTTGGAGATCAGGGAGATCGTCCTTGCGGACCCCGGCCCCGGCCGGGTCCGCGTCCGGCTCGCCGCCGCCGGGGTCTGTCACTCCGACCTGTCCCTGTCCGACGGCACCATGCGGCTGCCGCTCCCCGCGGTCCTGGGCCACGAGGGCGCGGGCACGGTCGTCGCCGTCGGCGAAGGGGTCGAACACCTGGCACCCGGCGCCGGTGTCATCCTCAACTGGGCTCCTTCCTGCGGAAGCTGCCACCCCTGCACGCTCGGCGAGGTCTGGCTGTGCGTGAACGCCCTCAACGGGGCCGCTGACGTGTACGCCCGCACGACGGACGGCACGGACCTCCACCCCGGTCTGAACGTCGCCGCCTTCGCCGAGGAGACCGTCGTCCCGGCCTCCTGCGTGCTGCCCCTGCCGGACGGCATCCCGCTCGCCGACGCGGCCCTCCTCGGCTGCGCCGTCCTCACCGGCTACGGCGCGATCCACCACTCCGCGCGGGTCCGCCCCGGCGAGACGGTCGCCGTCTTCGGCGTCGGCGGGGTCGGCCTCGCCACCCTCCAGGCGGCCCGGATCGCCGGCGCCTCGACGATCGTCGCCGTCGACGTCTCCCCGGAGAAGGAGGAACTGGCCCGGGCGGCGGGCGCCACGGAGTACGTGGTCGCCTCCGAGCGGACCGCCCGCGAGATCCGCGCCCTCACCGGCAAGCAGGGGGTCGACGTGGCCGTCGAGTGCGTGGGCCGCGCGGTCACCATCCGGACGGCCTGGGAGTCGACCCGGCGCGGCGGCCGCACCACGGTCGTCGGCATCGGCGGCAAGGACCAGCAGGTCACCTTCAACGCCCTGGAGATCTTCCACTGGGGCCGCACCCTCGCCGGCTGCGTCTACGGCAACTGCGACCCGGCGAAGGACCTCCCGGTCCTCGCCGACCACGTCCGGGCGGGCCGTCTCGACCTGAGCGCCCTGGTGACGGAGCGCATCGCCCTGGAGGACATCCCGGGGGCCTTCGACAACATGCTGGCGGGCAAGGGAGGGCGTGCGCTGGTGATGTTCTGACGGTGGCCCCGCTCCGGCGCCATCGGCGCGCCCCGGCGCTCTCGGCCCGTCCGGGGGCTCTCAGCCCGTCCGGGGTCCGACCTCCCGGTCGGGCCCCGGCGCCGGAACGTCCTGCCCCGCTTCGCCACCCTGCGCCGCTTCCGCCCCCGGCGTCACCTCCGGCTCCTGCGCCGACGGGGTGCGCGGCGCACGCGGCCTCGACCGCGACACGGCCACACCCGCCAGGCACAGCAGCCCACCGGCCAGGGTGAGCAGCCCCGGCACCTCGCCCAGCGCGAGCCACGACATCAGGACGACCAGTGCGGGCACGGCGTACGTGGTCGCGCCCATGCGGCTCGCGGTCGTCCGGGCCAGCGCGTACGCCCACGTGGTGAAGGCGAGCGCGGTCGGGAAGACGCCCAGGTAGACCATGTTGAGCGTCGCGGAGACCGGCGCGTCGGCCGCCTCGTGGACCAGTTGCCCCGCGAACGGCAGACACACCACCGTCCCGATGACGCATCCGAACGTCGTCACCTGGAGCGCGGTCGCCCGGCCCAGGGCGGGCTTCTGGGCGACGACCCCGCCCGCGTAACCGAAGGCGGCGAGCAGACACAGCACCACCCCGAGCACCGACGATCCGCCCTCGCCCGACATCGACAGCCCCACCGCGACCGCGCCCGCGAACGACACGGCCATCCCCGCCAGCAGCCGCGGCGGCATCACGTCCCCGAGCAGCCGTGCGCCGAGCAGGGCGATGAGGATCGGCCCGATGTTCACCACCAGCGCCGCCGTCCCCGCGTCCACCTGCTGCTCACCCCAGTTGAGCACCACCATGTAGAAGCCGAACCACAGCACGCCCGACACGGCGATCCCGCGCCAGGCGGCCCGCGGCGGCCACCCCGCGCGCAGCACGGCGCAGATGACCCCCAGCACCAGCGCCCCGGAGGCCAGCCGCCCGAGCGCCAGCGCCCCGGGCGAGTACGCGTCACCCGCACTGCGGATCGACACGAAGGCCGAGGCCCACAGCACGACGGTCACGGTGGCCGCACCGGCGGCGAGCAACTGGGTACGACGTTCGGAACGCCGGGGGCTGTTCATCATGGTCCTCAGGCTAGGAAGGGACGCGGGCCGAAAGCTCGCGGATTTCGGACGAGAGACCGAGGGGCCGCAGGGCCGGCGGTCGGGGGCCGTGGGGCTGGGCGGCCGCCGTGAGGCCATGGGGCTCGGCGGGGCCGTGGGCTGCGCGGCCGCCGTGAGGCCGTGGGGCTCGGCGGGGCCTTGGGGCTGCGGGGCCGCAGGGCCGGCGGTCGAGGGGTCGGGGGCCGTGGGGCTGCGGGTCCGCAGGGCCGGCGGTCGAGGGGGCGGGGGCCGTGGGGCTGCGCGGCCGCCGTGAGGACGTGGGGCTCGGCGGGGTCGTGCGGCCGTAGGGCCATGAGACGGAGGGTCGGCGTCGGCTCTCCGAGGCGCGGCCGGGGTCGCGGCCGCACCCTGCGGGCAGGCGGGTGCGGCAAGCGAGCGAGGGTCGCGCCGCTCACCGCGTGCGGGTCGGGGAGGCCGGGGCGCCTCGTGCGGGTCAGCGCAGCGACCCCGCCTCGATGCCCAGCAGTTCGGCCAGTGCCCGTTCGCCCGCCGCCGTCACCTTCACGGCCCGCTCGGAGCCGATCCGCACGCACCATCCCGCGTCGAGGGCGTGCCGGCACAGGGCCGCGCCCGCCGCACCCGCCAGATGTGGGCGGCGCTCGGTCCAGTCGAGGCAGGCGCGGGCGAGCGGCCGGCGGGTCGTGCGGTCGAGCGCGATGCCACTGACCTCGAACCACCGCAGCCCGGCCTCGGTCAGCAGGAACCCGGTGGCCCGTTCCCTGGACGCCGATGACGCCGGTGACCCCGCCGGTGCACCCGGTCCGCTCGCCACCGGCCCCGCCTGCGCCCCGTCGGTCCGTCCCCCCGGCTCGCTCGCCGCGCTCAGCAGTCCGTGTGCGGTGAGCGCGTCGGTGACGGCGATGCCGAGCCGGCCGGCGAGGTGGTCGTAGCAGGTCCGGCCGCGGGCCATCGCCGATCCCGCGCTCGCGGCGCGCAGGGTGCGCGGCCGGTGGGCGCGGTGCGGGGCGACCTGGCCGGCCAGGTCCTCCACGAGCTGGGCGATCCGGGTGTCGGCGAGCCGTACGTACCGGTGCCGCCCCTGCCGTTCCTCGGCCAGCAGCCCGCCCCCGACCAGCTTGCCCAGGTGCTCGCTCAGCGTCGACGGGGCCACGCCCGCGTGCCGGGCCAGCTCACCGGCTGTCCACGCCCGGCCGTCGAGCAGCGCCAGCAGACAGACGGCCCGCGTCTCGTCGGCGACGAGTCCGGCGAGGGCGGCCAGCCCCGGCGCCCGTACGTCCCTGTCGTGCCCGGTGTCCGTGATGCTCACGTGTTCCAGCATGCGCGACGGACGCTTCGGTGGCCGCCGAACCGTGCTAGCCGTGCCGGGCCAGCTGCTCGAACTGCTGGGAGAGCCCGTCCAGCAGTGCCGTCAGCCCGGTTTCGAACGCCCGGTCGTCGATCTTCTCCTGCCGCTCGGCGAGGAGGTGGGCCTGTCCGAGGTGCGGGTAGTCGGCGGGGTCGTAGGCGCTCACGTCGTCGACGAAGCCGCCGGCGAACGAGCCGAGCGCGGAGCCCATGACGAAGTACCGCATCAGCGCGCCGATGGAGGTGGCCTGCGCGGGCGGCCATCCCGCGCGGACCATGGCGCCGTACACCGCGTCGGCGAGCCGCAGCCCGGCCGGCCGGCGGCCGGGGCCCCGGGCGAGCACCGGGACGATGTTCGGGTGGTCGCGCAGGGCGGCGCGGTAGGAGACGGCCCAGTCGCGCAGCGCGGTCCGCCACTCCCGGCCGTCCTCGAACATCGACAGGTCGACCTGCGCGCTCACCGAGTCGGCGACGGCCTCCAGGATCTCGTCCTTCGTGCGGAAGTGGTTGTACAGCGAGGGTCCGCTCACCCCCAGCTCGGCGGCGAGCCGCCGCGTGGAGACGGCCGGCAGGCCCTCCGCGTCCACGAGCGTCCGTGCGGTCTCGACGATCCGGTCGGTGCTGAGAAGGGGCTTGCGCGGTCGGGCCATGGCGCACATAGTAGGGCTGCGGAACGAAAACTAGCAGTGCTAATTTAAACGGCAATCGTGAAGCGGTCCTGAAGGCCTTCCTCTGTGAGGTGATCTCGTGGTGAATCTGGCACTCGGCGAGGAGCAGGAGGCCGTCCGGCGGCTCGCCAAGGACTTCGTGGACCGCGAGGTCACCCCGCATGTCGTCGCCTGGGACCGTGCCGAGGACATCGACCGGTCCCTGGTCAAGAAGCTCGGCGGGGTCGGCTTCCTCGGCCTGACGATCGACGAGGAGTACGGCGGCTCGGGCGGCGACCACCTCACGTACTGCCTGGTCACGGAGGAGCTGGGCCGCGGGGACTCGTCCGTGCGCGGGATCGTGTCCGTCTCCCTCGGGCTGGTCGCGAAGACCGTCGCCGCCTGGGGGAGCGAGGAGCAGAAGCGGCGCTGGCTGCCGGGACTGACGTCCGGCGAGTACGTCGGCTGCTTCGGCCTCACCGAGCCCGGCACCGGCTCGGACGCCGGCAACCTCGGCACCCGCGCGGTCCGTGACGGCGACTCCTACGTCATCAACGGCACCAAGATGTTCATCACGAACGGCACCTGGGCCGACGTGGTCCTGCTCTTCGCCCGCTCCACGGACGCGCCCGGCCACAAGGGCGTCTCCGCGTTCCTCGTCCCCACCGACACCCCGGGCCTGAGCCGCCGCGCGATCCACGGCAAGCTCGGCCTGCGCGGCCAGGCGACCGCCGAACTCGTCCTGGACGACGTCCGGGTCCCCGCCTGCGCGATGCTCGCGCCCGAGGGCAAGGGCTTCTCCGTCGCGATGTCGGCGCTGGCCAAGGGCCGCATGTCGGTCGCGGCCGGCTGTGTCGGCATCGCGCAGGCCGCCCTGGACGCGGCGGTGCGGTACGCGGGCGAACGCGAGCAGTTCGGCAAGCCCATCGCCCACCACCAGCTGGTCCAGGAACTGATCAGCGACATCGCGGTCGACGTGGACGCGGCCCGCCTGCTGACCTGGCGGGTCGCCGACCTGATCGACCGGGGCCTGCCCTTCGCCACCGAGTCCTCCAAGGCCAAGCTCTTCGCCTCGGAGGCCGCCGTCCGCGCCGCCAACAACGCCCTCCAGGTCTTCGGCGGCTACGGCTACATCGACGAGTACCCGGCGGGCAAGCTCCTGCGCGACGCCCGCGTGATGACCCTCTACGAGGGCACCAGCCAGATCCAGAAGCTGCTCATCGGGCGGGCGCTGACGGGGGTTTCGGCGTTCTGAGCCGGAGCGCCCTGAGTACGTGTCTGAGTAGGTGCGCGGATGTGGCGCGGACCCCCTGCGCCGAAGCTTGTCCCCATGAGTGACACACCGGTCAAGCACCAGAGCACGGCGGCGTTCTACGGACAGGCCGTCGCTTCCTTCGGCATCGCCATCGCGGCCACCGCCATCGGCATCTACAACCTCCACACCGACGCCTGGGTGCGCGGCTTCCTGGCGATCGCCGTCCTGTACCTCGTGACCTCCGCCTTCACGCTGGCGAAGGTGATCCGCGACCGCCAGGAGGCCGGGCAGATCGTGAGCCGGGTGGACCAGGCCCGCCTGGAGAAGCTGCTCGCCGACCACGACCCCTTCGAGAAGATCTGAGCAGGCACGCTAAGCGGCCGCTCACCTTCGGCGGTATGGTGTAGCTCCTGTACCGAGAGGGGCGAACGAGCGATGAGTACGGCGGAGGAGACGGCCGGCGGCGAGATCGAGCCGTGGGAAGAGGTCACCCCTGACGCGGCCCGGCGACTGCTGGTCGCGGCCGTGGAGGCCTTCGCCGAGCGCGGCTACCACGCGACGACGACCCGCGACATCGCGGGCCGCGCGGGTATGAGCCCGGCCGCCCTGTACATCCACTACAAGACCAAGGAAGAGCTGCTCCACCGCATCAGCCGGATCGGCCACGACCGCGCGCTGGGCATTCTGCGCTCGGCGGCCGCCGGCGAGGGCGACGCCACCGGGCGCCTCGCGGACGCCGTGAGCTCCTTCGTCCGCTGGCACGCCGGGCGGCGCACCACGGCACGGGTCGTGCAGTACGAACTGGACGCGCTCGGCCCCGACGCCCGTGCCGAGATCCTCGACCTGCGCCGCCAGGTCGACGCCGAGGTGCGCGGGATCATCGAGGACGGCGTGGCGAGCGGCGAGTTCGACGTGCTGGACGTGCACGGGACGACCCTCGCCGTCCTGTCCCTCTGCATCGACGTGGCCCGCTGGTTCAACGTGGACGGCCCCCGCACACCCGACCAGGTCGGCGCGCTGTACGCCGACCTCGTGCTGCGGATGGTGGGCGCGGCGAAGTAGCGCCCGGCGGGGGCGCCCTACAGGTAGTAGCGGGACACCGACTCCGCCACGCACACGGGCTTGTCCCCGCCCTCGCGCTCCACGGTGAAGGCGACGGCCACCTGGACGCCGCCGGTGACGTCCTCGACGCCGGTGATCGTCGCGGTGGCGCGCACGCGCGAGCCGACGGGTACCGGGGCGGGGAAGCGGACCTTGTTCGTCCCGTAGTTGACGCCCATCTTCACGTTCTCGACCTTGATCAGCTGCGGGCCGAAGAGCGGCAGCAGGGAGAGCGTCAGATAGCCGTGCGCGATGGTGGTGCCGAAGGGGCCGGCGGCGGCCTTCTCGGCGTCGACATGGATCCACTGGTGGTCCCCGGTGGCCTCCGCGAAGAGGTCGATCCGCTTCTGGTCGACCTCCAGCCAGTCGGTGTACCCCAACTGCTCGCCCACCGCCGCCTTCAGGTCGTCGGCGGACGTGAAGATCTTCGGCTCTGCCATGTCTGCGGCCCTCTCGCGTCACCAGCTGCCCATGTCACCGTGCCATAGGTCTAAGCGACTGCTTAGCATGGTCGGATGCCGGGCCGATGTCAACGGACCCGTGGGCGAGGCCATGGGTAGGCTTTCCGGGGTGCCCCAGATTCCCGAGAAGATCCACGAGCTCACGGTCGGCCAGCTCGCCGCGCGCAGCGGCGCCGCCGTCTCGGCCCTGCACTTCTACGAGACGAAGGGGCTGATCAGCAGCCGTCGTACGGCGGGCAACCAGCGCCGCTACCACCGCGACACGCTGCGTCGTGTCGCCTTCGTCCGCGCGGCGCAACGCGTCGGCATCCCGCTGGCCACGATCCGCGAGGCCCTCGCCGAACTCCCCGAGGAACGCACCCCTACCCGTGAGGACTGGGCCCGTCTCTCCGCGACGTGGCGCGCGGAGCTGGACGAACGCATCAAGCAGCTCAACCGGCTCCGCGACCACCTCACCGACTGCATCGGCTGCGGCTGCCTGTCCCTCGCCACCTGCGTCCTGTCCAACCCGGACGACGCCTTCGGCGAACGGGGTTCCGGCTCACGACTGCTGGTGGAGAAGAAGGCGGGCGAGAAGAAGGCGGTCGAGCAGCGGCCCGAGGGGCAGCGGGAGGAGAAGGCGGCCGGCTGCTGCTGAGCGGCGCCGCGCGGCCGCCCCGGCACCTCCCGTACGTCCGGTGCGTCGGGCGTCTCCGGTGTGTCCGGTGCGTCGGGCGCCTCCCGCGCGTCGAGGGCACTCCCTCACTCCCGTCTGCCCGCGCGCCGCCGCACCTCGCTGACGGGCGTCCGGTTCCTCACTCGTACTCGGTTCCGCCCTTGCGGGTCAGATACGCACCGCTCACCGCCTTGGCGATCGCCCGTCCCCCCGTCACCGGGCTGTACCGCTCGACGGCCGGCCGGATCACCACGCCCTCGCGCAGGTGCAGCCCGCGTCCGGACACCGTCTCGCGGCCGGTCGCGATCTCCAGCACCCGCTCGCTGTCGTACGGACCCTCGAACAGGCGCGGCACGAGGGGCAGTTCGCCGTCCAGCAGCTCCGCCGCGTCCAGCCAGCGCACCACGCCGTCGATCTCGGCGGACACGTCGAACACCGCGTATCCGAGGCTGTCGCGTCGGCCGTCCGCGCCGTACGTCAGGTCCTGCACGCCCGCTCCGTAGACCTCGGCGAAGACACCGATCCGGCGCGCGCCCAGCCGCTCGGCGAGACGGGCCGCCGCCTCGGGGACGCCATGGCCGCGTACGGCCCGCCAGTACAGGTTCCTCGGATCCTCCGTCAGGGCGAGGGACTTCGAGCCGAAGCCCTTCGAGGAGACGTACACCCGTTCCTCGTCGGCGACATACGTCAGCAGGCACGCCGAGCCGTGCAGTTTCTCGGTCAGGATCACCGGCTCGCCGGGTTCGAAGATGCCGGGGTAGCGCTGGATGTTCTCGATGTCGACCCAGGGCAGCAGATCAGGCGCCGCCTCGACGTCGCCGCTCATGGTCGGCGGGATGGGCGGCACCCACTTGACGATGCCCAGCCGCTCCGCGAAGTCCGTGCCCTCCGCGGCGGCCAGCGCCAGGTCGACGTCCGCCAGCGCCTCGGGCCGGCACACGATCCCCTGAGACAGCTCGCCCCGCAGCCGCACCGCCTTCACCCGGTCCGACCTGCTGCCCGCCAGCCGCCCGGTCAGCCCCAGTTCCGCGACGAGTCCGGTGGGGAGCACCGACTGCTCGGGGATGTACAGGGCGGCCTCGCCGGTGCGGTACGCGCCCTTGGCGACGACGGCCCGGTACAGGCCGACCTGCGCCAGTTCGAGGGCGTCGGCGTTGGGGTGTTCGTGGACGGTCAGCACTTCGGCGGTGACGCGCAGCGTCGACATGAGGGCTCCTTCAAGTCCTGCGGGGCATGGCTCGGTTGGGTTTCATCCCCCCAACTCTCCCCGCCGGAAAGGGATGGAGCGACCCGATTATCGGCTGGTAGCGTCCCCCTCCGGTCGGCGGACTCACCCGTGCCGGGACAGCGCGTCCACCACCAACCGGGCGTTGGACAGGGCCCGTTCGCCGTTCGGAAGGGCCAGTGTGTCCTCCAGGCCCACTCGGGTCGGCAGGCCCAGCCGCGCCGCCAGCCGTAGTACCGGCCACGCGCCGCCGTCCTCCCCGTGCGGCAGGATCGGACGGCCGAACGCGGTGCCGAGCTCGGTCAGCAGAGCGTGTGCGGTCGACTCGGCCGTGTCCGGGGCGGTGTCCGTCACCTCCGCGAGCACCCGCAGCACCGACGGCCACTGACAACGGCCTCGGTCAACGGCGTCGGCTGACGGCCACTGACAACGGCCTCGGTCGACGGCGTCGGCCGACGGTGGCGGTCAACGCCTCGGCCGGCGGTGGCGACCGACCGCGTCGGTCGGCGGCACCGGCAAAAACCGGGGGTGCGGCATCCCCGGCGCACCCCCGCCGTGCTCTCAGGCCGGCCGGGGGCCGACCTTGGGCAGAGCTCGGGCCGGTGTCAGGCGGACACCAGCAGTCGTCCGCTCCTGGCGTACGCCAGGGCCTCGGGCGTGAGCACGGGGCGCGGTACGAGAATTCCGCAGTCCGCGCAGACCGGGCCGGCCGACGGTTCGTGATCCAGGTCGTACTTCCACGGCAGTCGCTCGCCGCCGCACACCGGGCAGCCGGAACCCGGTGCGCGCTCCAGCGCGGCGATCAGCTTGCGCAGCACGCCGGCCAGCGGCTCACGGGGGTGGAGCCGCGGGTCGTCGCACCAGGCGACGCCGAAGCCGCCCCAGGTCAGCCGGTGCCAGTCGTCCACACTGCCGGGCCTGCGCAGCCCGTCGTGCTTCTCCTTCTTGCGGCGCTCGGCGAACTCGACCTCGTAGGCCAGCCACACCGCCCGCGCCTCCTCCAGCTCGTCCAACGCGGCCACGAGCCGCGCCGGATCGGGGGAGCGGTCCTCCGGACCGAACCCGGCCCGGGAACACAGGTGGTCCCAGGTCGCGCGGTGTCCGTAGGGGGCGAACCGCTCAAGGCACTTGCGCAGTGAGTACCGCCGCAGTGCCAGATCGCACCGGGGGTCTCGCACCTGTCTCGCCAGACTCCGGAAACCGGCCATCGCCTTGCACCTCCGTCACATCTGCATCTGCACTTCGGTCACTTCGGCGTCGTCGTACGGACGTCGTCGAATAGACGTATCGACATGCGATTCGGCTCCCTCCGATTTCCGAGGACCTCCACCTGTCGAAAACTTGACGCATGTTCATCTTCAATCCCGGGGATACCGGCGGTAACCTTCCGCCGACCCCCCCGTCGCTAGGAGCAGCCGATGCCACGGCGAACCCCCCGCTTCACTCTCGACAGACTGAGAACTCCCGGCAGATTCCCCGGGTTCCTGAAGACAGCCTCCGTATGCGCGCTGATCGCCGGTCTTTTGTCGCCGCTTTCCCAAGTGGCGGCAGCCGCCGAGGTCACGGCGGCGAACGACTACTGCGGCGGCCAGTGTTCCGACATCCTGCCGCCCGGCGAGAACGGCAACGCCACCCTGGCGCAGATCCTCCTCAACCAGGCCTTCGGCACCCAGCCCGAGCACGCCGAGGACCAGCTCGGCCCCTACGCCAACCTGGCCAAGGGCTACCCCACGCTCACCAACGCCACGATCAACACGTTCTTCAACGACGCGTCGTTCGGTGTCGCCTCCGATCAAGTCGCCTCCACCCTGAGTCCCGCGGGCCGCAGCGACGTGACGATCGTCCGCGACAAGAAGACGGGCGTACCGCACATCACCGGTACCACCAGATACGGCACCGAGTTCGGCGCCGGGTATGCGGCGGCCCAGGACCGGCTGTGGCTCATGGACGTCTTCCGGCACGTCGGCCGTGGCCAGCTCACCGCCTTCGCGGGCGGCGACCCCTCCAACCAGGGTCTTGAACAGCAGTTCTGGCGCAACGCTCCGTACACCGAGGCAGACCTCCAGGCCCAGATCGACAACGCGGTGGCCAACAACGGCACTCGAGGCCAGCAGGCCCTCGCCGACGCCAACGCCTACCTGGCCGGCATCAACGCCTACATCGACGCCTCCGACAGCGGCCGCTACTTCCCCGGTGAATACGTCCTGACCGGCCACAAGGACTCAATCACCAACGCGGGCACCATCGACCACTTCAAGATCACCGACCTGGTGGCGCTGGCCTCGGTCATCGGAGCGCTCTTCGGCTCGGGCGGCGGCGGCGAGGTCGACAACGCGGTGTCGCTGCTCGCCGCGCAGGAGAAGTACGGGGTGGCACAGGGCACCCAGGTCTGGGAGGCGTTCCGCGAGCGCAACGACCCCGAGGCCGTGCTCACCGTCCACGACGGCCAGAGCTTCCCCTACGCCACCAAGCCCGCGAGCCCGCAGGGCGAGGCACTGCCCGACACCGGTTCGGTGGCCTCGGAGCCGCTGATCTACGACGCCACGGGCACCGGGGGCGACGCCACAGCGACCGCCACCTCCGCCAGGGCGACCGCGACCGCCCTCGGCTCGGCCAGGCGCGGCATGTCCAACGCCCTCGTGGTCAGCGGCCAGGCCACCGCGAGCGGCCACCCGATCGCCGTCTTCGGCCCGCAGACCGGCTACTTCGCCCCGCAGCTGCTCATGCTCCAGGAGATCCAGGGCCCGGGCATCAGCGCCCGCGGCGCCTCCTTCGCGGGTCTGAGCATGTACGTCGAACTGGGCCGCGGCCAGGACTACGCGTGGAGCGCCACGACCTCCGGCCAGGACATCATCGACACCTACGCGGTCGAACTCTGCCAGGACGACTACCACTACCTGTACCACGGCACCTGCACGGCCATGGACGTGGTGGAGCAGAAGAACGCCTGGAAGCCCACCACCGCCGACGGGACGGCCGCCGGTTCGTACACGATGCGCGTGTACCGCACCAAGTACGGTCCGGTGGAGTACCGGGCGACCGTGGGCGGCAAGAAGGTCGCCTACACGACCCTGCGCTCGTCCTTCATGCACGAGGCCGACTCGATCATCGGCTTCCAGATGCTGAACGACCCGGACTACGTGAAGAGCCCGCAGACCTTCCAGAGCGCGGTGCAGCACATCAACTACACCTTCAACTGGTTCTACGCCGACTCCACGCACACCGCGTACTACAACAGCGGTGACAACCCGGTACGGGCGAGCGGCGTCGACGCCGAGTTCCCGGTGTGGGCGCAGTCGGCGTACGAGTGGAAGAGCTGGGTGCCGGCCACCAACACGGCCGCGTACACCCCGGCCTCGGCGCACCCCAACTCCATCGACCAGGACTACTACGTCTCCTGGAACAACAAGCAGGCCAAGGACTACTCGACGGCCTCCTGGGGCGACGGTTCCGTGCACCGCGGAAACCTGCTCGAGGACCGGGTGAAGAAGCTGGTCGCGGCCGGCGGCGTCACGCGCGCGTCCCTGACGAAGGCGATGGCGGAGGCGGCCCTCGCCGACCTGCGCGCCGAGGACGTCCTGCCCGACCTGCTGAAGGTGATCAACAGCTCCACGGTCACCGACTCCACGGCCGCTGCCGCGGTGACCAAGCTACAGACCTGGCTGACGGCGGGCGGCAGGCGGACGGAGACGACGGCCGGTTCCAAGACGTACGCCGACGCCGACGCGATCCGCATCCTGGACGCCTGGTGGCCGCTGCTGGTGAAGGCCGAGTTCGAACCCGGCCTCGGCACCGGCCTGTACACGGCGTTCACCGCGAACCTGCCGGTCGACGAGGCTCCGTCGGCCGCCCACGGCCCGACCGGGGCGCACGCCGGAAGCTCCTTCCAGTACGGCTGGTGGAGTTATGTCGACAAGGACATCCGGGCCGTGCTCGGCGAGTCGGTGCAGGGCGCGCTGCCCCAGAAGTACTGCGGCAGCGGCACCGTCAGCAGCTGCCGGGACATCCTCATCAGCACCCTGAAGACGGCGGCCGGCAAGACCGCGGCCCAGGTCTACCCCGGCGACACCCTGTGTGCGGCGGGCAACCAGTGGTGCGCCGACTCGATCGTCCAGCGCACCCTGGGCGGCATCAAGCACGGCAACATCAGCTGGCAGAACCGGCCCACCTTCCAGCAGGTGGTGGAGTTCACGTCACACCGCTAGTCACGTCACACCGGTAGTCACGTCACACCGTCGGTCCCTGCGGCGGCGGGTCGCGTCCTAGCGGATCCGGCCCGCCGCCAGCACCAGCCGCGCCAGCTCGGGGTGCACGATGTCACTGTGCGCCCCGGCCGGCGCCCCGCCGCGCCGGACCACCGCCGCCGCGTCGACGTTCACGCACCCCGACGTCGGCAGTGGGCGGGACAGCGCGTCGGCCAGCACGCGCGCGTGCGTGCCCGGCACGGCCTGCACCCCGTCGTGCCCCAGAGCGCCCCACCTGGCGCCCAGCACCTCCCCGACGAGCCCCTGAGCGTCGCCCGCCATCCGCGAGGCCAGCGGGTACATCGTGCTCAGCGCCTGGTCGAACCGTGAGTAGCAGCACACCAGGGGGCCGTCGATCCGGTTCTGCTGGCCCTGGAGCACCCCTCGCGGGGCGAACGCGTAGTGCGAGAAGGCCCCTTGGAGCAGCGTCACGGACTTCACCGTGCGCACCCCGTCGGGCAGCCCCCGCAGCGCGAACGACACCAGCCGCCCGCCGAAGCTGTGCCCCACCAGATGTACCCGAAGGGCCGGCGCCACCGTCGCCAACCGTCCTACGAGCGGCCCGAGTCCACGCTCGCCGACCGTCCCGGCGCGCCGCTTCATCGCGTAGTACGTCGCCTGCCGCAGCAGCTCGTGCGCCCCGTCCCACGGGTCGGGCAGCGCGAACTCCCCGGCCCCCGGTGCAGATTCGAGGCCGGACAGGGCCCGCGCGAACTGCTCGCAGGCCACCGCCGTCGGGCAGACGAACATCTCCGGCTCGTCCTGCGGCACACCCTCCGCCAGCGTGTCCGCCCCGAACAGAGCCTGCGGACCCGGCGGCACCACGTCCACCAGCAGCCGCACCAGCCGGCCGAACTCCTCCAGCTCGGCCTCCTCGGGCGGCCGCTGCTCCAGCAGCCGTGCGATCCGGTCGACCACCGTGGCCCGGCCGGGGAACGTCTCGAGGAGCGCGTGCCGGGTGTCCCCGTCCAGGGCCGGGCGCCGGGTCTCCTCGGCCGCCGCCGAGCGCGGCAGGTCGGGGATCGGCTCGTCCGAGAACCGCATCGACGGCCACACCACGCCCACGTAGCCGATGCGCGCCGCCGGGGCCAGCGCGGGGATCGGGGCGAAGAAGCGGCTGTAGAGCCGGGTCGCGCCGGAACGGTCGCTGTTCCAGCCGTGCGCGAAGACGATCAGGTCACGCACACCGCTCCGCTTCACCTCGGCCAGCAGCCGGTCCCGCCGGACGCCGTCGGCGTCCCCGTCGGCGTCGAAGGTCAGCTCCCAGTAGGGAGTCACGCTCATCGCCGGATCCGCCATGACAGGCCCCCTCGTCCCCCGAGCGGTGCGCCAAGTGCGCGTATCGTCCTGCGAACGGGGGCAATTGGCCATACGTCACGGCTCATCCGTACAAGAGGCAATCCGGCCCCGTCCGCCGGAACGGGGCCGAGCCGATCGCGGGCACCCCTTCCGTCGCAACATACCGACTGGTTAGTCTGGCGGCAGAGCCGATTCGTGCCGCAGTCGCGTCGAAGGAGACCGATGGTGGAAGCCGTGCAGGATGCCGGAGTGGTCGTGACCGGAGCGGGAGGCGGTATCGGGGCCGCGCTGGCCCGCCGCTTCGCCGCCGAGGGAGCGCGTGTCGTCGTCAACGACCTGGACGCGGACCGGGCGCACGCCGTCGCCGACGAGATCGGCGGGATCGCGGTCCCCGGCGACGCTTCCGAGATCGTCGACCGGGCCCGGGAGGCGCTCGGCGGCACCGTCGACGTGTACTGCGCCAACGCCGGAGTCGGCTCGGGCGGCTCGGAGGCGGCCGGGGAGGCCGTCTGGGCGCTCGCCTGGGACGTCAACGTCATGGCCCATGTCCGCGCGGCCCAGGCGCTGCTCCCGGACTGGCTGGAGCGCGGCCGGGGCCGGTTCGTGTCGACCGTGTCCGCCGCCGGGCTGCTCACGATGATCGGCGCCGCCCCGTACAGCGTGACCAAGCACGGCGCGTACGCCTTCGCCGAGTGGCTGTCGCTGACCTACCGCCACCGGGGGGTCAAGGTCCACGCGATCTGTCCCCAGGGCGTGCGCACCGACATGCTGGACGCCACCGGCAGCGCGGGCGACCTGGTGCTCAAGCCGACCGCGATCGAGCCGCAGGACGTGGCGGACGCCCTGTTCAAAGGCATCGCGGAGGACCGCTTCCTGATCCTGCCGCACCCCGAGGTCGCCGGGTACTACCAGGTGCGGGCCCAGGACCCCGACCGCTGGCTGACGAACATGAACCACCTCCAGCAGAAGTGGGAGACCGCCGAATGACCGTGTCCGCCTCCCGTTACGCGGCCAAGCCCTGGGTGGCCCTCCTCGACGAGGCCCAGCGCGCCCCGATCGACCCCGCCGACTCCCTCGTGCACGCCTTCCGCAGGTCCGTCGCCGAGGCCCCCGACCGCACCTGCCTCGCCTACTTCGACGGGCGGCTCGGCTACCGCGAGGTGGACGAACTCAGCGACTCCGTGGCCGGTCACCTCGCCGCCCGCGGCCTGGAGCCCGGCGACCGGGTCGCCGTGCTGCTCCAGAACTCCCCGCTCTTCGTCATCGCCCTGCTCGGCGCCTGGAAGGCGGGCGCGACCGTCGTCCCCGTCAACCCGATGTACAAGTCGGGCGAGGTCGCCCACGTCCTGCGGGACGGCGAGGTGGCCGCGCTGATCTGCTCCGACCGGGCCTGGGAGTCGTATCTGCGGGAGACGGTCGCCGACTCGCCGGTGCGGATCGTGCTCACCGGCTGCGAGCTGGACTTCCAGACCCGCGGCGACGCGCGCGTGCTGACCTTCGAGCGGCTCCCGCCGGCGCCGGACACCGACGATCTCACCGCCGTCGCCCGCGCCGGCCACGAGGCCCCCGAGGGCCGCGAGGCCGCCCCCGGCGACATCGCCCTGATCAGCTACACCTCGGGCACGAGCGGCGCGCCCAAGGGCGCCACCAACACCCACCGCAACATCATGGTCAACGCCGAGCGGCAGCGCACCGGGCTGCGCCTGCCCGACGCGCCCGTCTACTACGCCCTCGCGCCGCTGTTCCACATCACCGGCATGGTCTGTCAGCTCGGCGCCTGTCTGAACAGCGCGGGGACCCTCGTCCTGACGTACCGCTTCGAGGCGGGCGTGGTGCTGGAGGCGTTCGCCGAGCACAAGCCGCACTACACGGTGGGCCCCTCCACCGCCTTCATGGCGCTGGCGGCCCACCCCGACGTCACCCGCGACCACTTCGCGTCCTTCGTGAACATCTCCTCCGGCGGCGCGCCGGTGCCGCCCGCCCTGGTGGAGAAGTTCCGGGCGGGCTTCGGGCCGTACATCCGCAACGGCTACGGACTCACCGAGTGCACCGCGCCGTGCGCCTCCGTACCGCCCCAGCTCGAGGCGCCGGTCGACCCGGCCTCCGGGACCCTCGCCGTCGGCGTGCCCGGACCCGACACGGTCGTCCGCATCGTCGACGAGCAGGGCGCGGAGGTGCCCTTCGGCGAGCAGGGCGAGATCGTCGTGCGGGGTCCGCAGGTGGTCCCCGGGTACTGGCGCCGTCCCGAGGCCACCGCCGAGACCTTCCCCGACGGCGAGCTGCGCACCGGCGACATCGGCTTCATGGACGAACAGGGCTGGCTGTACGTCGTCGACCGCAAGAAGGACATGATCAACGCGTCGGGTTTCAAGGTGTGGCCGCGCGAGGTCGAGGACGTGCTCTACACGCACCCGGCGGTGCGCGAGGCGGCCGTCGTCGGGGTGCCGGACGGCTATCGGGGGGAGACCGTCAAGGCGTACATCAGCCTGCGTCCCGGGGCCGACGCGGATGCCGATACGCTCGCGGCCTACTGCAAGGACAGGCTGGCGGCGTACAAGTATCCGCGCCAGGTGGAGATCCTGCCCGACCTGCCCAAGACGGCGAGTGGCAAGATCCTCCGTCGGGAGCTGCGCTCCCGTCCACAGGACAGTCAGTGACAATCAGCGTCAGATCAGCAGCACGACAGCCGGTACGGCTCGCCGATGCGGCATAGAGGAAGGCAGGTGGCGGCAGTGCCCAGGACGACGGACGGTGCAGAGGCCCCTGTTCCGCAGCGGCTGCTCGCCGCCGCCACCCGGCTCTTCGCCGAGCAGGGCTACGACCGGACCTCGGTGCAGGAGATCGTCGAGGCGGCAGGCGTCACCAAGGGTGCGCTGTACCACTACTTCGGCTCCAAGGACGACCTCCTGCACGAGGTGTACGCGCGCGTGCTGCGCGTGCAGCAGGAGCGGCTGGACGCCTTCGCGAACGCCGACGAGCCGATCGAGAAGCGGCTGCGCGGCGCGGCGGCGGACGTCGTCGTCACGACGATCGAGAACCTGGACGACGCGTCGATCTTCTTCCGCTCGATGCACCACCTGAGCCCCGAGAAGAACAAGCAGGTGCGGGCGGAGCGCCGGCGCTACCACGAACGCTTCCGCGCGCTCGTCGAGGAGGGCCAGGAGGCCGGTGTCTTCTCCACGGCGACCCCGGCCGACCTGGTGGTGGACTACCACTTCGGCTCCGTCCACCACCTGTCGACCTGGTACCGCCCGGACGGTTCCATGGGGCCGCAGGAGGTCGCCGACCACCTGGCGGATCTGCTGCTGAGGGCGCTGCGCCCCTGAGCGGACAAGCACACAGGTAAGGGGCGGTCACCAAGGTGACCGCCCCTTACCGCGTGTCCTACAGGTACTTCTTCAGCTCCCGCCGCGCCAGCGACCGCTGGTGGACCTCGTCGGGGCCGTCGGCGAGCATCAGGGTGCGGGCGCTCGCGTACAGCTCGGCCAGCGGGAAGTCCTGGCTCACACCGCCCGCGCCGTGCAGCTGGATCGCACGGTCGAGGATGTCGACCACCGCGCGGGGCGTCGCGATCTTGATGGCCTGGATCTCCGTGTGGGCGCCCCGGTTGCCGACGGTGTCCATCATCCAGGCCGTCTTCAGGACCAGCAGCCGCAGTTGCTCGACGGCGACCCGCGCGTCCGCGATCCAGTTCTGCACCACACCCTGCCGGGCCAGCGCCTTGCCGAAGGCGTCGCGGGAGACCGCCCGGCGGCACATCAGCTCGATCGCCCGCTCCGCCATGCCGATCAGCCGCATGCAGTGGTGGATGCGGCCGGGACCGAGCCGGGCCTGGGCGATGGCGAAGCCGCCGCCCTCCTCGCCGATCAGGTTGGTCACCGGCACCCGCGCCTGGTCGAAGACCACCTCGGCGTGACCGCCGTGGGAGTGGTCCTCGTAGCCGAACACCTTCATGGCGCGCTTGACCGTGACGCCGGGGGTGTCGCGCGGCACCAGCACCATGGACTGCTGACGGCGGATGTCGGCGCCGTCCGGGTCCGTCTTGCCCATCACGATGAAGATCTTGCAGTCCGGGTTCATCGCCCCGGAGATGTACCACTTGCGCCCGGTGACGACGTACTCGTCGCCGTCCCGCTGGATGAGCGTGGTGATGTTGGTGGCGTCGGAGGAGGCCACCTCCGGCTCGGTCATCGCGAACGCCGAGCGGATCTCCCCGGCCAGCAGCGGCTCCAGCCACTGCTTCTGCTGCCGCTCGTCACCGAACTGGGCGAGCACCTCCATGTTCCCGGTGTCCGGGGCGGCGCAGTTCAGGGCCGTCGGCGCCAACTGCGGGGAACGGCCGGTGATCTCGGCCAGCGGGGCGTACTGGAGGTTCGTCAGACCGGCGCCGTGCTCGGCGTCGGGGAGGAACAGGTTCCACAGGCCCTGGCTGCGTGCCCGCTCCTTCAGCTCCTCGACCACGGCCGGGGTGTCCCACGGTGAGGCGAGCAGCGCGCGCTGTTCCTCGGCGACGGGCTCGGCCGGGTACACGTACTCGTCCATGAAGGCGAGCAGCCTGGCGCGGAGCTCCTCGGTGCGTGCGTCGAACGCGAAGTCCATGCCGGTCAGCCTTCCTGGAGAGTGGTCAGTCCGTGCTCGATGAAGACGGGGACGAGCTCCCCGATGCGGTCGAAGCCGCGCCCGACCGTCTGGCCCAGCGTGTACCGGTAGTGGATGCCCTCCAGGATCACGGCGAGCTTGAACCAGGCGAACGCCGTGTACCAGGAGACCGCCGAGACGTCACGCCCCGAGCGGGTCGCGTACCGCTCGATCAGCTCGGCGGGCGACGGGTGGCCGGGTGCCGAGGCGGTCGTGGAGATGGGCGAGTTCGGGAGTTCCAGCGGCACGCTGTACATCACCAGCAGGCCCAGGTCGGTCAGCGGGTCTCCGAGCGTCGACATCTCCCAGTCGAGGATCGCCCGGATCGTGTCGTCGGGCCCGATCAGGACGTTGTCGAGCCGGTAGTCGCCGTGCACGACCGCCGGGGCGGGGGAGTGCGGCAGCCCACGGCCGAGCGCCGCGTGCAGCTCGTCGATCCCGGGCAGGTCCCGGCTGCGGGAGGCGTCCAGCTGCTTGCCCCAGCGGCGCAGCTGCCGGTCGAGGAAGCCCTCGGGGCGGCCGAAGTCGGCCAGGCCCACCGCGGCGGGATCCACCGAGTGCAGTTCCACCAGCGTGTCCGCCAGCGAGAGGACCGCGTCCCGGGTGCGCCGCTCGCCGAGCGGGGCTAGCTCGTCGGCGGTGCGGTAGGGGGTGCCCTCGACGAACTCCATGACGTAGAAGGGCGCTCCGGGCGCCGCCCCGTTGTCGGGGTCCTCGCACAGCAGCACCGGGCGCGGCACCGGCACGCTCGTCGGGTGCAGGGCGCTGATCACCCGGTGCTCGCGCCGCATGTCGTGCGCGGTGGCCAGGACGTGCCCGAGCGGAGGGCGCCGCACGACCCACTTCGTGCTGCCGTCGGAGACCGCGTAGGTGAGGTTCGACCGTCCGCCCTCGATCAGCCGGCCGGTGAGGGGGCCGTCGACCAGACCGGGACGCTCGCGCTCCAGCAGGGCGCGCAGCCGGTCGAGATCGAGTCCTGGCGGGTGGTCGGGGCTCATGCGCGGCTCCTGCGGACGGGACGGGTAATCAGCATGCGCACTATGATGCCGACCGGTCGGTATGCCGTCCAGTGGTCACGCCCAACGTGATCGGGGCCACGATAGGACGACGGCTCCCCGGGCGGTGCCAGGGGAGCCGTCGTCAGGGCGGTTCCCGGCCGCCCGGCCGTCGTCGTCCGGACGCGTCAGTGGTCGTCCCAGTGGCCGTCGTGCTCGGCGTGCCGGTGCCCGTCGTGCAGGTAGTCCACGTGGTCGCCGTGGCGTACGCGCGCGTGCCCGCAGTCCTCGCCGTGCCGGTGCTCGTGCCCGTCGTGGGTCACATGCCCGCCGGGCTCGCACTCGTCCCAGTGGCCGCCGTGCTCGCGGTGCAGATGCCCGTCGTGGACGTAGTCGACGTGGTCGCCGTGCCGCACCTCGGTGTGCCCGCAGTCCGGGCCGTGCGTGTGGGTGTGGGCGGAGTGCTCGAGATGGAGGGTGGTCATGCTGCTCACCTTCGAAGCCGCGGGGTGATGACGTCGGACAGGCTGCCACGCGAACTCCGCATATCGGGTCATTCGGCTTGCGTGGCGTCCCGGTAGCCCGGAGGGTCGGACCCATGAAGGCCATCAGCTACTCACGCTACGGCGGCCCGGAGACACTCGTGTACGGGGACGTCCGCGAGCCCAAGATCGGCCCCGACTCGGTGCTGGTGAAGGTCCGGGCGGCGGCCGTGAACCCTGTCGACTGGAAGGCCCGCGAGGGCTACCTGGACCCGATGCTCGACGCCGTCTTCCCGGTGATCCCCGGGTGGGACGTCTCGGGAGTCGTCGTGCAGCTCGGGGTGTCCGTCGCCGAGTACGCGGTCGGCGACGAGGTGATCGGCTACGTCCGCGAGGACTTCCTGTCCCGCGGCACCTTCGCCGAGTACGTCGGCGCCCCGGTGCGCACCCTCGCCCGCAAGCCGCGCAACCTCACCTGGGAGGAGGCCGCGGGCCTGCCGCTGACCGGGCTCACCGCCTACCAGGTGCTGACCCAGGCCCTCCAGGTGAAGCGGGGCGAGACCGTTCTCGTCCACGCGGCCGCGGGCGGCGTCGGCTCCATCGCCGTGCAGCTCGCCCGCCATGTGGGCGCCCGGGTGATCGGCACGGCGAGCGAGGCCAACCACGACTTCGTCCGCTCGCTGGGCGGCGAGCCCGTGGCCTACGGCCAGGGGCTGGCCGAGCGGGTGCGCGGGCTGGCCCCCGAGGGCGTGGACGCGGCCTTCGACACGGTCGGCGGCGACACGCTGAGGGTCTCCGCCAACCTGCTGGCTCCGGAAGGACGCCTGGCGTCGATCGCCGACGGGGATGTCGTCGGGTACGGCGGACGGTACTTCTGGGTCCGGCCCGACGCCCACGACCTCACCCGGTTGTCGGAACTCGCCGAACAGGGCGTGGTGTCCGTGCACGTCTCCGACACCTTCCCGCTGGAGCGTGCCGCGGACGCCTACCGGCTCAACGAACAGGGCCGCACCCGGGGCAAGATCGTGGTGACGGTGGACTGGGCGGACGAGGCCGCCGAGAACGCGGAGCAGTGAGGCCGGCGGGACCCCGCACGCGTCGCTAGACCACCACCAGCGCCGCGGCGCACACCGCCGTCGCCACCGCGCACAGCACCGCCGCCGTGGCGTGCCGCGGGCTGAGGGCCGCAGGGATCGCGGCGGCGGACAGGGCGTGGATCCGGTGGTGCGCGAGCAGCAGGAAGGCCAGCCACAGGCCGCAGCACAGCGCGCAGGCGAGGACCCCGGACACCGACACCCCGCCGTGCAGCGCCGCCTTGACGGCGAGCACGGCGGCCACCGTGCTCGCCAGCGTCGTACGCCGCCAGGCGAGCCGGGTCCGCTCGGGCTGAAGGCCGGGGTCACGCACCGGCCGGACCGCCTCGCTCACCCCTCCCACCCCACCAGCACCACGACGGCCATCGCCAGGGCCACCACCGCGACCAGCACGCCCAGCAGCGCAGGGAAGCGGGACGCCGGCAGGTCCTCGCCGCGGCGCATCGCCCGCTCGCAGCGCGTCCAGTGGTTGACCGCGCGCAGGGAGCACAACACGCCGGCGGCCAGCAGCGCGAGCGCCAGCCCGACCCGCCAGCCCCAGCGCAGATCCGGCAGGAACTGATCCACCGCGAAGCCCCCGCCGATCAGCGCGAGCGCGGTGCGCAGCCAGGCGAGGAACGTGCGCTCGTTCGCCAGCGAGAACCGGTAGTCGGGTGTGCGGCCCTCCTCCCGGACCTGCTCGGGAGCGAACCACAACCGGACGTTCCGCACGAACTCGATCACCCGCAGGACCCTACCCGCCGACCGTCGCCCGCCCCGCCCCCGTTGCCTGCCGCAGCGGTTCCCGCCCTGCTCCCGTTGCCTGCCGCAGCGGTTCCCGCCCCGCTCCCGCTGCCCGCTACAGCGGTTCCCGCCCTGCTCAGCCCGTCGCCCGGTGTGCCTTCAGCCGCTCGTACGCCGCCAGCCCGTCCGGCACCCACTCCCAGACGGACAGCCGCCGTTCGACCTCCTCCTCGGGGAGGAACTCGTGCCAGGCCACCTCCTCCGCCTGGGGGTGCACCGGCAGTTCGCAGCGGACCTCGTAGACGGCCGACCACCAGCTCCCGGCGGCGCCGGCGTCGTACAGGAACTTGAAGAGGAACTCCGGGCGGGGCAGGCCGCTCACGCCCAGCTCCTCCTCGGCCTCGCGCAGCGCGGCGTCGTCGTACGACTCGCCGGCGCCCACCACCCCGCCGACGAACATGTCGTACAGCGAGGGGAAGACCAGCTTGGTCGGGGTGCGGCGGTGGACGAAGACCCGGCCCTCGGCGTCCCTGGCCCGGACGAAGACGCAGCGGTGCCGCAGTCCCTCGGCGTACGCCTGCCCGCGTGGGAACTGTCCGACCACCCGGTCGTTCTCGTCGACGATGTCGAGGATCTCGTCAGCAGCGCTCATGAGCCCATCCAAGCAGGCCCGCCACCTCGGGCAGGCCCGCCACCGATGCCGGCGGCTACTGGGGCTGGAGGTCCGGGACCCTTTCGCGCGGCACCGGGCCGCGCGGCATGGCCGGGTGCAGCCCGAGGAGCACGATGCCCGCGACGATCGCCGCGAGCCCCGCCGCCTCCCAGGCCAGCGCGCCGGTGTCGGTGCGCAACCGGTCGCCGAGGAAGCCGACCCCGCAGATGATCCCCGCGAGGGGCTGCGCCGCGGTCAGCGCGGGCAGCGACATCCGCAGGGGGGCCGTCTCGAACGCGCTCTGGACCAGCACGAGGCCGGTCACGCCGAGCGCGAGCACCGCGTACGGCTGCCAGCCGGTCAGCAGCTCGCCGAGGCCGCCCGCGGCGAAGCGCTGCCCGCTGACCCTGGTCAGCGCGTCCTGGACGCCGTACAGCAGGCCGGCCGCGAGGGCCAGCAGCACCGGGCCGGAGCTGAGCCGGGAGCGTTTGGCGTAGGTGGTGAGCAGCAGCGACAGCCCGACCATCCCCCCGATGATCAGCCAGTGCCGCAGCGGATCCGAGACCGCGGTGCCGCCGCGCGGCTCGCCCGCCACGATGAAGGTGGTCACCCCGCCGGCGAGCAGCACCAGGCCCGCCCAGCCCTGGCGGCCGAGCGGCTGTTTCGTCTGGTGCCGGGAGAGCGCGAGGGCGAACAGCAGATTGGTCGCGAGCAGCGGCTCCACCAGGGAGATCTCGCCCTGGCCGAGCGCGATGGCACCCAGCGCCATGCCCGCCACCATGAGACCGATGCCGCCCAGCCAGCGCGGCACCTTCATCAGGTCGAGCAGGAGCCGCGGTGAGAGGAAGTCGCCGAGCGGCGCCCGCTGGGCGGCGTTCTGCTGGAGGACGAACCCGAAGCCCAGGCAGCAGGCGGCGCTCACGGCGAGAACCAGAACCAGAACCGACACGCTGCCTACCTCGATCATCCGGTCGGACCACGGACGGGATGCGTAGTGGCCGACTGTAGCGTCCCGGCGCCCTCGGCGCCCCGAGTACCCGGAACCGGGCGGTTGCCCCGGCCGCGGCACCCGGGAAACAGGGTCGGGGGTGCGGGGCGGCCCTACGGCCATGGTGTGGGCTCCGGCCGGGCCGCGCCATGGCGTACGCCACACCTGCCGCCGGGACACCCGGCGGCAGGGGGTCCCACCAGCGGCGCTCCCGCACCGGATTCCCGCCGCCGGGGAGCGGCAGGCACCTGTCGTCCCTCCCCGACCCTTGACGGTGAGTGTTCCCTAGGGATTTGCTGTGCGTGATCGGCCGATTGCGGGCCGATGCCAGATCCGCCGCCGATGAGGATGAGGAAGTCCCGCGGTGCCCTTACCCCCGCCCCCTCCCGGCCGTGATCACGAGCGCGTCCGCCGGACCCCCGACCCGGCCCTGGACGACACCGAGCTCGGTCTCGCCCGCGCCGCGCTGGCCCAGGGCCGTCGCCGGCCCGTCCGCTCCCTGCTGGCCCGGACCGGCGCCGACTGGGACCGCCGCGCCCACCGGACGGCGGTCCTCGCCCTCGAGCCCCACACGGCTGCCCGGGCTCACGAATGGCTGCTCGCCGAACCCGGCAGCGCCGACGCCGCCGTCCTGCTCGCCCTGGCCCAGGTCCGCCGGACCCTGCGCGGCAAGGAGGACGCGGCGGTCGCCCGAGCCGCGTGCCGGTCCGCCGCCGCGCTCGCGCCCGCCGACCCCACCCCCTGGCTCGGCCTGCTCCAGCTCGAACGGGACGGCGGGGCGGCGGCCGTGCGGATCTTCGAGGAGGTCCGGTCCCGGCACCGCGACCACCATCACGCGCACCACCTCATGGTCGCCCGGCTCGCCGAGCGCCGGGCGGACGGCGGCCCCGACCCGCTGCACGAGGTCCACGACTTCGCCGCCTGGGCCGCCGAACAGGCGCCCGCCGACTCCCCGCTGGCGATCCTCCCCGTCGTCGCGCACGCCGAGCGCTACCGCGTCCTGGCCGCCCACGGTTTCGTGCCCGCCGACCCCGCCGCCTCCGGGCACTGGCGGGACGGCCGGGCCCGGGGCGTGACGAAGGCCGCCTTCGACTGGTGGCTGGAGTGGGAGCACGACGACCACCCCCGCCACCTCATCGACCTGAACTTCCTCGCCCACGCCAAGGTCCTGGAGGGCCGGGGCGCCGAGGCCGCCGCCCTCTTCCGCCGCATCGGCCGGCACGCCACCCCCGAGCCCTGGTCCTACCCGGACCGCGACCCCCACCGGGCCTTCCACACGGCCCGCGCCGCCGTGCTCGGTCTGAGAGCCGGGTAAGAAGTGATGACGGAAGTCTGACGGCCGCCCGGGATCCCTGGCCCCGGCGGGCCCCCGAGTGCTCGAATGGAAGCGTGAACCCCGAACCATCCGAGCCGGCCGAACCCTCCGAGGCAGCCGGCCCGGACGCAGCGCCCGCGGAACGCGGCACACCCGTCGGCCGGCGGGTCTTCCTCGGCACGCTCGCCCTCGGCGCCCTGGGGGTCGTCGCGGCGCCCCCGCTCCAGCGCGGTATGGAGGCCTTCCTCGGCAGCGCCGCCGACAAGGACCCCACCGGCCTCACCGGTCTGCTCCCCAACGGCGGCGGCTTCCGCTACTACTCGGTGACGTCCTCGGTCCCGCACAGGAACGTCACGAACTACCGCCTCACCGTGGACGGCCTGGTCGACCGGCCCGCCACCTACACGCTGGCCGACCTCAGGGCCCTGCCCCAGACCCGGATGGTCAAGGACGTCCAGTGCGTCACCGGCTGGCGGGTGCCGGGCACGCCCTTCGAGGGCGTCCGGCTGTCCGCCCTGCTCGACGCGGCCGGAGTCCGCGCCGAGGCCGGCGCGATCCGCTTCACCTGCTTCGACGGCGCCTACACCGAGAGTCTCACCCTCGCCCAGGCCCGCCGCGCCGACGTCCTGGTCGCGCTGCGCATGCAGGACAAGGACCTCGGCCACGACCACGGCGGCCCCGTCCGCCTCTATGTGGCGCCCATGTACTTCTACAAGTCCGCCAAGTGGCTCTCCGGCATCACCGTCACCGAGAAGGTGGAGCCCGGCTACTGGGAGGAGCGTGGCTACGACGTCGACGCCTGGGTCGGCCGCTCGAACGGACGGGACGATGAGCCTACGAGCTGAGGCGCCGCCGGCGACCACCCAGATCCCCCGCTTCACCCGCGCCGAACGGTGGGTGCACCGCACCACGGCCCTGCTGATGGGCGTGTGCGTGGTGACGGCGGCCTTCCTCTACATCCCCGAGTTCGCCCAGCTCGTGGGCCGGCGCGAGCTGGTGGTCCGGGTCCACGAATGGGCCGGCCTGGCCCTGCCCGTCCCGGTCCTGGCGGGCCTCGCCTCCCGCGCGTTCCGTGCCGACCTGCGCCACCTCAACCGCTTCGGCCCGCACGACCGCCGCTGGCTGGGTGCCGCCCTGCGCCGGGACAAGCGCCGCGAATCGCGTCCGGCGGCCAAGTTCAACGCCGGACAGAAGATCTACGCGGCCTGGATCGCCGGGGCGACCCTCGTGATGGTCGGCACCGGCCTGCTCATGTGGTTCACCCACCTCACCCCGATCATGTGGCGCACCAGTGCGACCTTCGTCCACGACTGGCTCGCCCTGACGATCGGCGTCGTCCTGGCCGGCCACATCGGCATGGCCCTGGGCGATCCGGAGGCCCGCCGCGGGATGCGCACGGGCTCGGTGAGCCGGGAATGGGCCCGCCGGGAACACCGCCTGTGGCGCCCTTAGCCGACCCCTCACCCCGGTCTCCTCACCCCGGTCTCCTCACGCCGATGTCCTCACCCCGGTCTCCTCACGCCGATGTCCTCACCCGGCCTCTCGGCTCCCGAAGTCCAGCAGCACCTTGCAGGAGCGGTCCCGGTCCGCGGCGAGCGCGAACGCCGACTCCGCGTCCCGCACCGGGACCACCGCGCTGATCAGCGCGTCGAACGCGGGCTCGGCCGCGAGCAGGCGCAGCGCCGCGTCGAACTCCGTGTCGAAGCGGAACGCCCCGCGCAGCTCGATCTCCCGGCTGACCACCAGGTTCCCGGCGAACGGGCTCTGCCCCGGCGGCAGCATGCCCAGCTGCACGACGACCCCGCCACGGCGCACCAGCCGCAGGCAGCTGTCGAGACCGGCGGCCACCCCGGACGCCTCGACGGCCACGTCCACCTCCGACGGCCACCCGGGATCCGCCGGATCGTCGGCCCGTACGACGGCGTCGGCGCCCACGGCGCGGGCATGGCCGAGCGCGGTGGGCAGCAGGTCGGTCACGGTCACCCGGGCCGCCCCGGCCGCCTTCGCCGCCGCGACCACCAGAGCGCCGATCGGTCCGGCACCGGTGACCAGGACGTGCCGCCCGGACACCGCCCCGGCCCGCCGCACCGCGTGCAACGCCACCGACAGCGGCTCGGTGAGCGCGGCCCGACGCGGCCGAAGCCCTTCCGGCAGCGGCCGCACCTGCTGGACGGGGACGACGATCTCGCCCGCGAACCCGCCCTGCACGTGCGGCGTCCGGGCCGCGCTGCCGAGGTAGCGGGTGTCGCGGCAGACATGGCGCCGCCCGTCCGCGCACTCCGGGCACACCCCGCAGGGCGTGGCCGGGTGCACGGCGACCGGCGTACCGGCAGGGGGAACCGAAGGGGAGGGGGAGCCGTATGCGACGACCGTCCCCACCACCTCGTGTCCCAGCACCATCGGCTCCTTCAGGCGGAAGTCACCGACCCCGCCGTGCCGGGTCCGGCCGCCGATGTCGAACAGGGGATGACTCATGCTCGTCCTCCTTCTCCGTCCCGCTCCGGTTCCTGCTCTCGCCGTACCGCTATATGACCAGCGAGAGGAGCAGGACCAGGCCGCCGGCGACCACGGAGATGATGGTCTCCATGACCGACCAGGTCTTGATGTTCTGGCCGACGGTGAGCCCGAAGTACTCCTTCACCAGCCAGAACCCCGCGTCGTTGACATGGCTGAAGAAGAGCGAGCCGGCGCCGATGGCCAGGACCAGCAGCGCGGTGTGCGTGGTCGACATGTCGGCCGCGAGCGGCGCGACCAGGCCGGCCGCCGAGATCGTCGCCACGGTCGCCGAACCGGTCGCCAGCCGGATGGTCACCGCGATCAGCCAGGCCAGCAGCAGCGCCGGGATCGACCAGTCCTTGGAGATGTCCAGGACCATCTGGCCCACGCCGCAGTCGATCAGCGTCTGCTTGAAGCCGCCGCCCGCGCCGACGATCAGCAGGATGCCCGCGATGGGCGCGAGGCCTTTCTCGACCAGCCCGGAGATCCGGTCCTTGGCGAACCCGGCGGGCCTCAGCAGGGTGAAGATGCCGACGAGCACGGCGGTGAGCAGCGCGATCAGCGGGGATCCGACGACGTCGAAGACGCGCTGCACGGTGTGTTCGGGGTCGTCCACGACGATGTCGACCAGCGCCTTGGACAGCATGAGGACGACGGGCAGCAGGATCGTCGCGAGCGTGGCGCCGAAGCCGGGCCGCTTCTCCAGGTCCTCGGAGGGCCGCTGCGCGATCATGCGGTCGGGAGCGGGGACGTCGACCCAGCGGGCGGCGACCCGCGAGAACAGCGGACCCGCGACGACGACCGTCGGGATGGCGACGAGCACGCCGAGCGCCAGGGTGACGCCCAGGTTGGCGCCGACCGCGTCGATCGCGACCAGCGGACCGGGGTGCGGCGGGACGAGACCGTGCATCACCGACAGACCGGCCAGCGCCGGGATGCCGATCCGCATGAGCGAGTAGTTGCCCCGCTTGGCGACCATCAGCACGACGGGGATCAGCAGCACCACGCCGACCTCGAAGAACAGCGGCAGACCGATCACGGAGGCGATCAGCACCATCGCCCACGGCATCGAGCGGCCGCCCGCCTTCGCGAGGATCGTGTCCACGATCTGGTCGGCGCCGCCGGAGTCCGCGAGCATCTTGCCGAGGATCGCGCCCAGCGCGATCAGTACGCCCACCCCCGCGACGGTGGCGCCGAGGCCGGTGGTGAACGAGGCGATGGCCTTGTCCAGCGGCGCCCCGGCGAACGCGCCCAGCGCGAGCGAGCCGATGGTCAGCGCCAGGAAGGCGTGGAGCTTGAACCGGGTGATGAGCAGGACGATCACGGCGATGCCCGCCAGAACGGCGATGCCCAGCTGCGCGTGGCCGGCCGAGGTGATCGGCTCGACGGTGTCCGCTGCCAGCATCTCGACACTGAGTCTGGTCACGGGTGATTCCCTTGCAGGTGACGGGGACGGGGGAGGGAAGTACGGGGTGTTACGGGAAGGTCAGGCAGCCTGAGGGAGCGCGTCGAGCGCGGTCACGGCCCGCCCGGTGATGGCTTCCGGGCTGCCGGAGACGTCGACGACGACGCCCGCCTCGTCCGCCTGGAGGGGCTGGAGCGTGGCGAACTGGGAGTCGAGCAGCGCGGTCGGCATGAAGTGGCCCTGCCGGTGCGCCATGCGGTCCTCGATCAGCGCGCGGTCACCCGCGAGATGCACGAAGACGACCCCGGGGGCCGTCGCCCGCAGCCGGTCGCGGTACGACCGCTTCAGCGCGGAGCAGCTGACGACCCCGCCGAGCCCGGCGCGCGCTTGCGCCCAGCCGCCGATGGCGTCGAGCCACGGCCGGCGGTCGTCGTCGTCGAGCGGGGTGCCGGCCGACATCTTGTCGATGTTGGCCTGCGGGTGGAAGTCGTCGCCCTCGGCGTACGGAACGCCCAACCGGGCGGCGAGCAGGGGACCGATGGTGGTCTTGCCCGTGCCGGCGACGCCCATCACCACGACGACATGGGGGGTGCGCATCTCTGCCTCGCTGTCTGCCTCGACGTCTGACGCCAACGGACGCCGACGACACTGAAACCGATTAGGTACGACGAATTCAAGAGTGTGTGACAAATAAGTCTGACTTTTTGGCTCCGTGATCTACCCCGTACTCTGAGTGCATGACCACTCCGGGCCGGGGTCTGCACGGCCAAGTACTGGACGCCCTGGGCCCCGCCATCACCGCGGGTGAGTACCCGCCGGGCAGCGTTCTGCGTACCGACGAGCTGGCCCAGCGCTTCGACGTCTCCCGCTCGGTGATGCGCGAGGCGGTCCGCGTCCTGGAGTCCATGCACCTGGTCGAGTCCCGCCGTCGCGTGGGCGTGACGGTCCGTCCCCGGGCCGCGTGGAACGTCTACGACCCGCAGGTCATCCGCTGGCGGCTGGCCGGCGCCGACCGCCCGCACCAGCTGCGCTCGCTCACCGTCCTGCGCTCGGCGGTCGAGCCGGTCGCGGCGGGCCTGGCCGCGAAACACGCCACGGCGGAACAGTGCGCCGAACTCACCGAGTGCGCGCTCGGCATGGTGGCCAACTCACGCGGCCACCGGCTGGAGGGGTACCTCGTCCACGACGTCGCCTTCCACCGGGTGATCCTCGCCGCCTCGGGCAACGAGATGTTCGCCCGCCTCGGCGACGTCGTCGCGGAGGTCCTGGCGGGCCGCACCCATCACGAGGTCATGTTCGAGGACCCCGACCCGACCGCCGTCACCCTCCACGTCCAGGTCGCGGAGGCGGTCCGCGAGGGCGACGCGGCCCGCGCCGAACGACTGACCCGGGAGATCACGGTCGGCGCGCTCCAGGAACTGGACATCCTGGCGCCCTAGCGGATCATGCGGAGCCCTCCGGGAACTCCCCGTCCACGTACACCCACGCCCCGGCCACCCGCTCGAAGCGGCTGCGCTCGTGCAGCGCGCCGCCCCGGTAGGAGGCCCGGAACTCCACGGTCCCGGTCGTGTGGAAGGCGCTTCCGTCCGCCGTCCCGATGATCTCCAGGCCCGTCCACCGCATCCCGGGATCGAGCTCGAGCCGCTCCGGCCGCGTCCGCGGATGCCACGTCCGCAGCAGATATCCCACGTCACCCCGCACGAAGGCGCTGTACCGCGACCGCATCAGCGCCTCGGCACCGGGCGCGGCCTCGGCGCCCGAATGGTAACGACCGCAGCAGGCTTCGTAGGCGGCGGGCAGCCCGCACGGGCAGTCGGCGGGGGAGGTGCGGACGGCGGCGGAGGCACGCTGTCGCGGGCGGGCGGTACGTCGGGCCATGACCCCATTGTGCCCGCCTCGCCGATCACGCCCCTCGGGGGGCGTCGTGCCCCGTGAGGGGCGCGGGGAACCGCGCGATCAGTCCCCGCCGGCCCGCGGGCCGAACACCGTGCCGGCTCACCACCGGTCGGCTCGTCACCGCGAGCACGGCGGCGGAGCGCTTACGCCGACTCCGCGCCCCGCCCGGCCGACGGGACCGGAAGGGGCGGCAGCGCCGTGCCGTACACCCACGCGTCGAACAGATCGTCCAGGGGCTCCGGTGCGAACCGTGCCACGTGCGCGGTGAGCGTCGACGTCGTCACCGAACCGCCCCGGTGCAGCCCGAGCCAGGCGCGCAGCATCCGGAAGAACGCGTCGTCGCCGAGCGCGCAGCGCAGCGCGTGCACGGTGAGCCCGCCGCGCTCGTAGAGCCGGTCGTCGAACATCGACTTTCGGCCGGGATCGGCGAGGCGCAGGTCCTGCGGCAGCGAGGCCAGCGACCGGTGCGCGACCGCGGCGAGCTGCTGAGCGCTGCGCCCGCCCGACCGCTCCGACCACAGCCACTCCGCGTACTTCGCGAAGCCCTCGTTCAGCCAGATGTGCCGCCAGTCGGCGATGGACACACTGTTGCCGAACCACTGGTGCGCCAGCTCGTGCGCCACCAGCCGCTCCGAACCCCTGGCGCCGTCCACGTGGTTGGCGCCGAACAGCGACAACCCCTGTGCCTCGACCGGGACATCGAGCGCCTCCTCGGTCACCACGACCGCGTACTCGTCGAACGGGTAGGGCCCGAAGAGCTGTTGGAAGAGGTGCATCATCCCGGGCTGGCGCGCGAAGTCCCGCGAGAACTCCGCCAGCAGCTCCGCCGGCAGATGCCCGTGCTGGGGGATGCCCCCGAGCCCCGGGTCGCCCAGCAGGACGGTCTGGTACTTCCCGATCGACAGGCCGACCAGATAGCTCGACGTCGGCGCCGCCTGCTCGTACACCCACGTGGTCGTCGAGGCCTTCGTGGTCCGCGTCAGCAGCCGGCCGCCCGCCACCACCGAGTACGCCGACGGTGTCGTGACCGATATCAGGTACGACGCCTTGTCCGCGGGCCGGTCGTTGCACGGGTACCAGGAGGGCGCCCCGACGGGCTGGCTCGCCACCAGCGCCCCGTCGCCCAGCTCCTCCCAGCCGATCCCGCCCCAGGGGCTGCTCACCGGCTTGGGGTTGCCCGACCAGTGCACCTCGACGGTGAAGGCGGCCCCGGCGCGCAGCGGCTTGGCCGGCCGCACGCGCAGCCGGCCGCCGCGGTGGGTGTAGTGCGTGGGCCGGCCGTCCACCCGGACCCGGCCGATCTTGAATTCGGCCAGGTTCAGCTGGAACTCCGGCAGCGCCGAGCGTCCCACGATGGCGTTGATCCGCGCCGCGCCCGACAGCCGGTTCGGGGCGGGCCGGTAGTCCAGCGTGAGCTCGTAGCGGTGCACCCGGTAACGGGAATCACCGTTCGCCGGGAAATACGGATCCGGCCCGACCGCCTGCTGAACTGCCACGTCCCCGTCCGCTCCCTGACCTGTGCTCGAACCACCCGCCGCCGGCGCGCCGCCCACCGACTGCGAGTAGCCCCTTCTCAGGGACGCCATGCCTCGATCGGATTGCCGAGCCAGCGGGTGTCGTCCGGGACGGACTCCGCGGCCATGACGAGCGACGCGGGACCCAGGGTCGTCCGGGCCCCGATCGTGCTGCCGGGCAGCACGATCCCGCCAGGGCCCAGCGTGGCACCCTCACGGAGGACCACAGTATCCGTCCGCAAGATCCGGTCGTGGAAGAGGTGAGTCTGCAGGACGCACCCACGGTTGACCGTCACCCCGTCCTCGAGCGTCACCAGGTCCGACTCGGGCAGCCAGTAGCTCTCCACCCACACGCCCGCGCCGATCCGTGCGCCGAGCCCGCGCAGCCACGCCGTCATCACCGGCGTGCCCGGCACGGCGCCCGCCAGCCACGGCACCGCCACGACCTCCACGAACGTGTCCGCCAGCTCGTTGCGCCACACGAAGCCGGACCACAGCGGATGCTCCCCGCTGCGGTGCCGTCCGACGAGCAGCCACTTGGCGACGATCGAGACGACGGCCGCCGCGCCCCCCGCCGCGAGCAGGACGAGCCCGGACAGCAGCGGCGCCCAGACGCCCAGCGCGCACAGCACCGCCACCGTCAGCACGGCCAGACCCGCCGAGCAGAACACCGGCACGATCCGGCACAGCTCCACCAGGGCACGCGCCCACAGCAGCCGCGCGGGCGGCTCGTACGTCCGGCTCTGGTCGCCCCCGGTCGTGTTCCGCGGCAGCTTCACCGGCGGAAGACCCAGGTAGGAGCTGCCCTTCTTCGCCTTCTTCGGCGTCGCCGACAGCACCCCCACCAGGCCGCCGTCCGGCACGCTCCGCCCCGGCGCGGTCATCCCCGAGTTGCCGAGGAAGGCCCGCCGCCCGATCTCCGCCCGCCCGATCCGCATCCAGCCGCCGCCGAGCTCGTACGGCGCGGTCAGCGTGTCGTCGGCGAGGAACGCGCCCTCGCCGACCGTGGTCAGGCTGGGCAGCGCGAGGACGGTCGAGACCTCGGCGCCCTTGCCGATCCGCATCCCGAGCAACCGCAGCCACACCGGCGTGACCAGCCCCGCGTAGAGCGGGAAGAGGGTCTCGCGCGAGTGGTCCATGAGCTGCGTGACGGTCCACGCCTGCCAGCCGATCCTGCTGTGCGTGGGATGCGTTCCCTCGCGCAGACCGACGCTCAGCAGCCGTACGGCGATCAGCAGCAGCACGGCGTACGCCAGACCGAACGCGAGCGTGGCCGGGACCAGGGCGAGGGCGGCGCCCCGCAGGGCCTCACCGAGCCCGCCGCCGGGCGTCACGAAGCGGCTCGCCACCAGCAGGGCCGCCCCGGCCGCCAGCACCGGCAGCGAGGTCAGCGCGAAACCGGACAGCCCGTACAGCACCCGCCAGGACGTGCCGCGCGCCGGCCGCTCCTTGGGCCAGTTGCGCTTGGCCTTGCCGAGCTTGACCGCGGGCGCGCCCGCCCACCGCTGACCGGTGGGAACCTGACCGGTGACCGCCGAGCCCGGCGCCACCTCGGCCCGCTTGCCGACCCGGGCGCCCGGGAAGAGCATGCTGCGCGTGCCGACGACGGCGTGCGCGCCCACCTTGACCGTGCCGAGCTCCAGCCGGTCGCCGTCCAGCCACCAGCCGGACAGATCCACCTCGGACTCCACGGCCGCGCCCCGGCCCAGCTTCAGCATGCCGGTCACCGGCGGAAGCGAGTGCAGGTCCACGTCCGGCCCGACCTTGGCCCCCAGGGCCCGCGCGTAGCGCTCCAGCCAGGCCCCGGTCAGCGAGGTCGCCCCGCTGAACTCGGCGAGCCGCTCCGCCGTCCACAGCCGCAGATGGACGCCGCCACCGCGCGCGTACCGTCCCGGCTGCACACCGCGCAGCAGCAGCCGCGCCCCGCCCGCCGCGACCGCGAGCCGTCCGGGCGGACTGAACAGCAGCAGGGCCGCGGACACGACCAGCCACCACGGGGCGGTCGGCAGCCAGGCGTACCCGGGCAGCAGATTGCCGGCGGCGACCAGCGGCACCGTCCAGCGCAGCCCCAGCAGCGTGAACAGCGGTACGAGCAGCAGCGTCTGGATCACCTTGGCGCGCGCGGGCACCGGGGCGACGACGCGGGTCGCCCCGTCGTCCTGCGCCGACCTCTCCAGATGCCGGGCCAGCTTGCGCAGGGTGGGCTGCTGGTAGATGTCGAGGACGGCAGCGCTGGGGTAGCGGGTGCGCAGCCGTGTGGTCAGCTGGGCGGCCGCGAGGCTGCTGCCGCCGATCGCGAAGAAGTCGTCGCGGGCACTGCCCACGGGGATGCCGAGGACCTCGGTCCACTGCTCCGCCAGCCAGGCCTCGGTGCCGTAGAGCTGCTCGGCCGGGCCACCCGTCTCCACGCCCTCCAGGGGCCAGGGCAGTGCGTTGCGGTCGACCTTGCCCGAGGTGCGGGTCGGCAGATCGGCCACCGGCGCGAGCAGCGGCACGAGGGCGGCCGGCAGCTCGGCGCGCAGCCGCCGCACGGCCGCCGCCTGGTCCCAGCCGTCCTGCGTCACGACGTACCCGACCAACAGCTGGTTGCCGCTGCGGGCGGTCCGCACGGCGGCGGCGGCCCCCGCGACACCCGGCAGCGCCTGGAGCGCCGCGTCCACCTCGCCCAGCTCGATCCGCCGCCCGCCGAGCTTGATCTGTTCGTCGGCCCGCCCGAGGAAGACGAGCCCCTCGGCGTCGGCGCGCACCAGGTCACCGCTGCGGTACGCCCGCTCCCAGCCCAGCGACTTCAGGGGCGCGTACTTCTCCGCGTCCTTCTCGGCGTCGAGATACCGGGCGAGTCCGACCCCGCCGATCACCAGCTGGCCGCTGCCGCCCAGCGGCACCGGTTCCCCGGCCTCGTCCACGACGGCCAGTTCCCAGCCCCTGAGCGGCAGCCCGATCCTGATCGGCTCCTCGCCGGACATCAGCGAGGCACAGGCGACGACGGTCGCCTCGGTCGGCCCGTACGTGTTCCAGACCTCCCGTCCCTCCGTCACCAGCCGCTGCACCAGCTCGGGCGGGCAGGCCTCACCGCCGAAGATCAGCAGCCGTACGTCGTTGAGGGTCTCGGGCTCCCACAGCGCGGCCAGCGTCGGCACCGTGGAGACGACCGTGATCTCCTGCTCGACCAGCCAGGGCCCCAGATCGGCGCCGCTGCGGACCTGGGAGCGGGGCACGGGCACCAGACAGGCCCCGTAGCGCCAGGCCAGCCACATCTCCTCGCAGGAGGCGTCGAAGGCCACGGAGAGCCCCGCCATGACCCGGTCGACGGGTCCGATCGGCTCCTCGGTGAGGAACAGCGCGGCCTCGGCGTCCACGAAGGCGGCGGCGCTGCGGTGACTGACGGCGACGCCCTTGGGCTTACCGGTGGAGCCGGAGGTGAAGATGATCCAGGCGTCGTGCTCGGTGCCGGGCCGGGCGGCGGCCGACGCCGGCGTGCCGTGGACGGTGATCTCGTGCCCGGTGCCGACGACGGCCCGGACGTCCGCCTCCCCGAAGACCAGCTCGGCCCGCTCGTCGGGGTCCTCGGCGTCCACCGGGACGTAGGCCGCGCCGGCGGCGAGGACGGCGAGGATCGCCACGTAGAGGTCGTTGGTGCCGGAGGGGACACGGACGCCCACCCGGTCGCCGAGCCCGACCCCGGCGGCGGCGAGCCTGCGCCGGAGGTTCTCCACCTCGACGGCGAGGGCGCGGTAGGTGAGGGTCGTGCTGCCGTCGTCCAGGGCGAGTTCGTCCGGGAAGGACCGCACGGACGCGTCGAAGATGTCGACGAGGGTGCGGGGGGAGGCGGCGGGGCCGCCGGAGAAGCGGGCGGTGTCGCCGAGTTGTGCGCGGATTTCTTCGTCGAGCAGGCCGAGAGCACTGCTCTCGTCGATGGCTGCCATCGGTCCTCGCGTCTCGATCCCGGAAGCCTCCGGGGAGCCGGCGGGCCCGCAGGTCTGCCTGGGGTTGTCCGGTCCAGCTCCGTAACAAGCCGGAAATTTTAGTACGACGCTAGGCTCGCCGTGGTGGCCCGGCCACTCGGGGAGGCCGACCGGGGCGCCGAGGAAGATCAACGGCACCGCTCTGACCTGGAAGCCTCGCGCTGCGGCGAGACTTGCCCCACATCGGCGGGAAGAACGCCTCTGCCGACCTGATGTCCCGGTTCGAGGCGCGCGCCGAGGGCGCGAACGGGGGGCGAACCGGGTTTCGGGGGTTCCGGCCGGCCCGCCGGAACCCCCGAAACCCGAAGCCGCCCGACACCTCGGCGGACGATCCCCCGGGACCGGGACCGGGACCGGGACCTGGACCGGGACCTGGACCTGGATCTAGACCGGGACCGGGAGGGACCGGGAACGGCGGCGGATCCGACGACGCGCACCGTGCGCCACGCGCTGCGGCGCCGCAGCGCCTCCGCGCCCATCGAGCGCGTTCGGTGCCGGCCTCGAAGGGCGCACGCCGGGTGTCGGCGGCGACCTCGTAGCGGAGCGCAGAGGAGCCACGTCCCGTGGGCGCCCCGCTCGGTGGCCTCTCCCGGCAGTTGCCCGGCTGATCACACCGGGTGCGGCGCGACCGGGACGCGGTGCGGCGCGGACCTGGGTCGCGCTTTCGGCCGGCCCCCGCTGGCGGCGCCGGAGGCCGGGTGTCCCGACCCGCGCCCCGGAGTCCTCCCACGTGGCTCCGGCAGTCGTATGGTTTGGGGTGATTTATGGTGAGCAAAGGAGTACGCCCCTACCGGAGGTGCAATGATGCGCGCCGCGGCAGCGATCGTCTCTCTGGCTGTCAGCGTGGCGCTCATCGTCGCGACGTCGGCTTGTGACCAGGGCGGGTCGCAGTCGTCGAGCGTCCACTACGGCGACTGCCCGGTCTCGGGACATCACGGCGAGTTCCACCTGTCTCCCGAGACGGCGGGCGCCCTCACGGTCAGGACGACCCTGCCCGCGCCCGGCTGGTGGAACGGCGACACACCGGACTCCATCAAGAGCGGCTACGAGTACTGCATGGCCGCCAACATCGCCTATCGCTCCGGACTCGACCGGGTGAAGGTCGAGAACGCCCCGTTTCCGGAGGTCGTGTCCGGCCGGTCCAAGGACTTCGACCTGGCCCTGGCGCAGATCACGATCACCCCGGAACGGGGCAAGGTCGCCGAGTTCTCCCCGCCCTACCTCTCCTCGACCCTGGGAGTGCTGATCAGGGACGGTGAGAAGATCGACGAGGACAACATCCGTGACGTCCGCATCGGAGTGGCCGAGGGCACCACGGGCGAGGAGTTCGTCGAGAAGCGCCTCAAGCCGACCAAGCCCGTCACCTCATTCCCCAACGACCCCGACATGGTCACGGCGCTGGAGGAGGGACGGATCGACGCGGTCGTCCACGACACGACGATTCTGCTCGCGTATCCCCAGAAGCGGGAGGGGAAGGTGCGCCTCGTGGGCCAGTACCGGACCGACCAGGGCTACGGCGCCCTGTACCCGAAGGGGTCGCCCGACAAGGACGAGCTGGACCGGATCATCAGGCAGCTGATCGACGACGGAACGCTCACCAAACTGTCGGCCGTCTATCTCGGGGCCGCTTTCGGCCAGGACCCGGCCAAGATCCCGTACTTCACGGTCGGCGGCGGCTCCTGAACGCTCCGGGCGTGCGCGCAACCGGGGTGGCGGTCCGGATTCCGTCCCGCTTCACAGGTCCGTCATCAGCAGACCGCTCAGGTCTCCGGGGACTCCGGCGGCGAGCGCCTGCTCCGCCCAGATGATCTTGCCTCGGTCGGTGTACCGGGTCCCCCAGCGGCGGGACAGTTGCGCGACGAGAAGCAGACCGCGGCCGCCCTCGTCGGTGAAGGCCGCGCGGCGCAGGTGCGGGGAGGTGCTGGTGCCGTCGGCGACCTCGCAGATGAGGCTGTCGCGGTCGTGCAGCAGCCGCAGGCTGATGGGGCTCGCTCCGTACCGGATCGCGTTCGTCACGAGTTCGCTGAGGATCAGCTCGGTCGTGAAGGCGGCCTCCTCGAGCCCCCAGGATTCCAGCCTGCGGGTGGCCGCGGCGCGGATCCGGGAGACGGCCGCCGGGTCGTCGGGCACCTCCCACTCCTCGACCTGCTCCGGGTCGAGCAGCCGGGTGCGTGCGACGAGCAGGGCGACGTCGTCACTCGACCTGGTGCGCAGCATCGCGTCGAGCACCGCCCGGCAGGTGTCGTCCGGGGTGGCGCCGTCCGTACGGGCGAGCGCCTGCCTCAGCATGCCGAGCCCGGTGTCGATGTCACGGCCGCGGGCCTCGACCAGGCCGTCGGTGTAGAGGACCAGCCGGCTGCCGGCTGCCAGCCGGAGTACGGCCGTCTCGACCGGCAGACCTCCTCCCACGCCGAGTGGCGGGGCGACGGGGATGTCGGGGAAGGTCACGGAGCCGTCGGGCGAGACCAGCGCCGGACCGGGATGACCGGCCCGGGCGAGGACACACCGCCCGGAGACCGGATCGTAGACCGCGTACAGGCAGGTGGCACCGGTGACGGCCTCGGTGTCGCCCTCGGCCGCCGCGTCCTGGTCGATCTGCGCGATCAGGTCGTCCAGGTGCGCGAGAAGCTCGTCCGGAGGCAGGTCCAGGGCGGCGAAGTTGTGCACCGCGGTCCTCAGACGACCCATCGTCGCGGCGGCGTGCAGACCGTGTCCGACGACATCGCCGACCACCAGGGCCACCCGGGCCCCCGGCAGCGGGATGACGTCGTACCAGTCGCCGCCCACCCCCGCCTGGGCGGGCAGGTAACGGTGCCCGACCTCCAGGGCGGACAGCTCGGGGAGCGCGCCGGGCAGCAGGCTGCGTTGGAGGGTGACGGCCGTGGTGTGCTCGCGGGTGTACCGCCGCGCGTTGTCGATGCACACGGCCGCCCGGGCGGCGAGTTCCTCGGCGGGGGACAGGTCGTCCGGCTCGAAGGAATCCTGCTCCGAACGCCAGAACTCCACGACACCCAGCAGCTGGCCTCGGGCCTGGAGCGGTACCGAGATCATGGAGTGGATACCGAATTCGACGACCCTCCGGGCCCGCTCCGGGTTCTGGACCCGCCATCCGTCGGCCATGGCGAGGTCCGCCACCAGGACCGGCCGGCCGGTGGTCATACCGATGGCCACGGGGTTGCCGGGCGCGTAGCGCATACGCCTCCCGACGGGATAGAGGGGCACGTCGTCCCGGATGCCCGCGGCCGCGATACGCCGCATTTCCCTGCTCGCCCCCGTCGGTTCACCCCCTTGCAGCACGGGCTCCAGCAACTCGACGGTGGCGAAGTCGGCGAAGCGCGGGACCGCCACCTCGGTCAGTTCCTCGGCGGTGCGCTTCATGTCGAGGGTGGTACCGATCCGCGTGCTGGCCTCGTAGAGCAGTTGCAGGCGCCCGCCCGCCACGTCCGCCCGGCCCGCGAGGGCGCGCAGCTCAGTGGTGTCCCGCAGGGTGGCCACGCTGCCGCCCTGCGAGCCCACCTGCCGCACGCTGACCGCGAGCAGGATGTCCCCGGCCAGGAAGACCTTGTCCGTGGCCGCCTCGTCCGACATCAGCAGTCCGGCCAGGGCCGGGCTCAGCCCGAGTCCGGTGACCGGCCTGCCCTCGGCCTCCGGCGGCAGTGCGAGCAGCCGGCGCGCCTCGTCGTTGACCAGCAGCAGCCTTCCGTCACCGTCCAGAATGATCACGCCCTCGCGGACCGCGTGCAGCACCGCGTCGTGGTGCTCGTACATGCGGGTCATCTCCACCGGCCCGAGCCCCCGGGTCTGGCGCCGCAAACGCCCGCTGACCAGCGCCGACCCACCCGCGGCCAGCAGCAGTGCGACACCGCCGGCGGCGAAGATCACCGGCAGTTGGCGCTGCACCACACCGGTCACCTTGTCCACCGTGACTCCCACGGTGACGAGGCCGACCGCGGTCCCCTTCTCGTCGAAGACGGCCACCGTCGAGTCGACCGCCTTGCCCAGACTGCTGTCGAACGTGGTCTGGTGGGGCTCGCCCTCGAGCGCCTGGCCGTAGGAGGTGGAGACGTGCTTGCCGATCTGGTCCGGGTCCGGGTGGGTCCACCGGAAGCCGTAGGGGCTCAGCGCCACGACGTAGTCGACGCCGGTCCTCTTGCGCACCGCCTCGGCATGCGGCTGGAGCGCCGCCGTCGGGTCGTCGCTCTTCATCGCCTCCGCGGTGCCCGGGGCGTACGCGAACGACTCGGCCGCCACCAGTGACCGGTCGCCGGCTTCCTGGATCGCGCGGTTGCGGTCCTGGATGACGAGTACCACCACGGCCGTGGTGATGAGCAGGAGGACGACCACCAGTTGCAGCAGGAAGACCTGACCGGCGACGCTGCGCGGTTTCCGCAACGACAGCAGACGTCGGCCGGCCGAAGGGTGACGGGCCTTCGGGCCGGCCTCCGGCGGCCCGTCCTTCGGTGGCACGCGGGCGGCCCGTCGGCTCGCTGGGGCATATTGCCCAAGTTTGCCCATTTTCCCAGTATCGGCGACCGGCCCGGCGGGCGCGGCCCAGGACCGGCCCGCCGGACCGGCGCGGTCAGCCCGGCGCCGCAGCAGGCGGGGAGCTGTCCGTCGCGGGGGTCCTGCGCGGACGCGGCGCGACACCCCGGCCCCGCGCCCGGCCGCTCGCCCTCGGACCGACGTGGCCCGAAGCCGACCGAACCGAGATCCGCGGGAACCCCGGCTGTGGCGCCCGAGGGCTCCGAGGAACGAAGAAGTGCCGGTGAGTCATATGACTCACCGGCACTCTGCGAACCTGTCGAGGACGATCTTTGATCGCCTTGTCTGGTTCTGTCTCTGTGTCCGAGGGGGGACTTGAACCCCCACGCCCGATAAAGGGCACTAGCACCTCAAGCTAGCGCGTCTGCCATTCCGCCACCCGGACAAGGTGTCTGTCGTGCGGGGTTTCCCTCGCGGCGACGTCGTAAACATTACCAGGCTTTCCGGGGTGCCCGATCACAGGCAGTCGCGCCCGTCGGATGCCGCGTCCCGCGTGAACGGCGTGTGTCGGGCCGGGACCGGCCTTGGGCGGGGAGCGGGGGAGAGGGAGGATGAAGGGGACCCACCAGCAGTGACAGCGGGAGGAACCAGCGTGAGCGCGACCGACGGCACGGCCAGGAGCGTCACCGGCGAGGACGAGGTCGTGGACCTCTGCCGCGAGCTGATCCGGATCGACACCAGCAACTACGGCGACCACTCGGGGCCGGGTGAACGCAAGGCGGCCGAATGGGTCGCCGAGAAGCTCGCCGAAGTGGGACTCGAACCGAAGATCTTCGAGTCGCACCCGGGCCGCGCCTCCACGGTGGCCCGCATCGAGGGCGAGGACTCGTCGAGGCCCGCGCTGCTCATCCACGGTCACCTCGACGTCGTTCCGGCCAACGCGGTCGACTGGACCCACCACCCCTTCTCCGGCGAGGTCGCCGACGGGTGCGTGTGGGGCCGCGGCGCGGTCGACATGAAGGACATGGACGCGATGACGCTGGCGGTCGTCCGCGACCGGCTGCGCTCCGGGCGCAGGCCGCCCCGCGACATCGTGCTCGCGTTCCTCGCCGACGAGGAGGCGGGCGGCACCTACGGGGCCCGTCACCTCGTCGACAACCACCCCGACCTGTTCGAGGGCGTCACCGAGGCGATCAGCGAGGTGGGCGGGTTCTCGTTCACCGTGAGCGAGGAGCGGCGGCTCTACCTCATCCAGACGGCCGAGAAGGGCATGCACTGGATGAAGCTGACCGTGGCCGGCACCGCCGGACACGGTTCGATGATCCACCGGGACAACGCCATCACCGAACTCTCCGAGGCGGTCGCGCGGCTCGGCCGGCACACCTTCCCGGTGCGGGTCACCAAGACGACCCGCGCTTTCCTCGACGAGCTCGGCGACGCGCTCGGCACCGAGCTGGACCCCGAGGACATGCAGTCGACCCTCGCCAGGCTGGGCGGGATCGCCAAGCTGATCGGCGCGACGCTGAGCAACACGGCCAACCCGACCCAGCTCGGTGCCGGTTACAAGGTCAACGTCATCCCGGGTGAGGCCACCGCGCACGTCGACGGGCGGTTCCTGCCGGGGCACGAGGACGAGTTCCTCGGCGACCTCGACCGGATCCTCGGCCCGAAGGTGCGCCGCGAGGACGTGCACTCCGACAAGGCGCTGGAGACCTCCTTCGACGGGCCACTGGTCGAGGCGATGCAGTCCGCGCTGCTCGCCGAGGACCCGACCGCCAAGGCCATCCCCTACATGCTGTCCGGCGGCACGGACGCCAAGTCCTTCGACGACCTCGGTATCCGCGGCTTCGGCTTCGCCCCGCTGAAGCTGCCGCCGGAGCTGGACTTCGCCGGGATGTTCCACGGCGTGGACGAGCGGGTCCCGGTGGACGGGCTCCAGTTCGGGGTGCGTGTGCTCGACCGGTTCATCGACGCGTCCTGAAGTGTCCTGGTGAAACGAGAATTCACCGGGCGGAGAACAGTCGAGGATAATCGGCCGCCTGTACGGGCGGAACTGGGAAGGGTGAATGCGCCGATAAGCTCGTAGCCTCATTAATTCCTCCTCGTTACTGGTGATGCGATCCGCTGCTTGGGATCGCATTGCCAACAAGGAGGAATAATGATCAAGAAGGTCGTCGCTGCTGCGGCTGCCACTGGTGGGCTGGTTCTCGCGGGCGCGGGTCTGGCTGTTGCCGATGCCGGTGCCCAGGGTGCTGCCGTGCACTCCCCGGGTGTCGCCTCGGGCAACGTGATCCAGGTGCCCGTGCACGTCCCGGTGAACGTCTGCGGTAACACGATCTCGGTGATCGGGCTGCTGAACCCCGCCTTCGGCAACACCTGCATCAACAAGTGACGTCGACCCGCTGAGGGGTCGTCCGTCCATACCTTCGGCCCCGGAGTGCGCGCCATGCGCTCCGGGGCCGACCGGTCTTTTTCCGAAGGAAAAGCCGAAGAAGTCGAAGAGCCCGAAATGAATCGAACAGCTGCCATGATGCGAGCGCATTCGGGACGAATGACAAGATCGAAAGCAGGGATTCAGCAATGCGACAGGTCACCCGTAAAAGCCTCATGACCGTGGCGGCGGCGACGGGGGTGATCGCCGCCGCGGGCGGCTACGCCCACGCCGACTCCGGCGCGAACGGCGGCGCCTCGGACTCACCCGGCGTGCTGTCGGGCAACTCCGTGCAGGCGCCGGTCAACGTTCCGGTGAACGTCTGCGGCAACACCCTCGACGTCGTCGGGGCGCTCAACCCGACCTTCGGCAACTCCTGCGCCAACAAGGGCGGCGGTGCGCGGTCGGGCGGCTACGGCGACCACCGGGGCGGCGGCTACGGCGGCCACCAGGACGGCGGCTACGGCGGCCACCACCAGGGCGGTGGCTACGGCGACCACCAGGGCGGCGGCGGAGGCCGGGGCGGAAGCCACGGCGGCGGCTACGGCGGGAACCACGGCGGCGGCCACGGCGGCTCCGGGACGCAAGGAGGCTCCGGGGGCGCTCACGCGGGCGGGCACACCGGCGGGTCGCCCGGTGTCGGCTCCGGCAACCACGTCCAGGCGCCGATCGACGTGCCGGTCAACGTGTGCGGCAACAGCATCGACGTCGTCGGGATCCTCAACCCGTCCTTCGGCAACGACTGCGCCAACGACAGCGGCACCGGCTCCCACACGCCCCCCTCGCGCGGCCACGAGACGCCGGGCAAGCCCGGAGAGCACGGCCCCGGCAAGCCGGGCGGGCACGGCCGGACCAACCCGTCCCGACCCGGGGGTGTGCCGTCCACCTCGGATCACGTGACCCCGGCCGGCGCCTCCGCCGTCCACGGGCCCGCCGCCCCCGCCGCGCAGCTCGCGCACACCGGCAGCGAGCTGCCGATGGGCCTCGCCCTGCCGGCCGGCGTCGGCGCGCTGCTCGCGGGCGCGGTCCTCTACCGCAAGGCGCGCCCCTCCGCGTAGGCCTGCGGGGTGCCCACGACGGAGCGGGCCCCGCCTCGGCGGGGCCCGCTCCGTACCCGTGGGATCACCTCACCACGTGGCCCGCACCTGGCGGATGATCCGCCGGCGCAACCGCACCCTGCGGCTGCCGTCACGCAGCAGGCTCAGGCGGTCCAACTCCCAGTGTCCGTACTCGGCATGGTCGGTCAGCAGTCGGGTCGCGTCCTTGCGGGAGACCCCGCGCGGTACGTAGACGTCGACAAATTCGTATTCCGGCATCGCATCTATTGTGCGGTCTGGGGTCCGGTACGGATAGCGTCTGCACTATGTCTGATGCTGCGCAGCCCACCGCTGCCGAGGTACGCGCCGCCGCCGAGGCGGTCAAGACCGCGCTCGACCGCCACCTGGCCGCGGTCGAACGCAGGACGGGGGAGGACGACCCGGCTGTCTACGAGGCGTTCAACGAGCTGGCCGCGGCCGCCGAGGTCTACGACGAACTGCTCTACGACCGATATGACGAGGTCACGCCCTTCGAGATCCCCGGCGCGGAGGACTCCCTGCCGCCGTACGCGGGTCCCGAGGAGCCGAACGCGCTGAGTGTGCTGATCCGCCGCGACTACGCCGTCGCCGAGCCACAGCGGCTGCTGGCGCAGGCCCAGCGGATCGAGGCGGCGGACGACGAGGGAGTGGGCGGGGCGGTCTCGGACACGGTGCACGGGGCGCTGGGCATCCTGTTCGGCGAGTTCGAACCGGACGAGATCGCCTCCCGGCACAAGGAGTTCGGCCTGGAGGAGGGCGACTCCACGCTGTGGGTGCTGGCGGCCGACGAACCGGCCGAGCCGGGCGAGTGGCTGGAGACACCCTTCGAGCAGGCCGACCCCGGGCGGGTGGTCTGCCGCTTCGACGTGAGCTCGGTGTTCGACGAACTCGACGACGGTGACGACGACGGCGACGACGAGGATCTCGTGGACGACGTCGAGGACGAGGAACTGGAGCCTCTGGACGCCGACCGCCGCTGACCGGCGGCCGGCAGCGGCCTGCGGGAGCGGCGTGCGGGAAACGGGAAGCGGAAGCTTCCGGATCTGCGTGACGGCGGCGGTTCCGAGGGGGAGACCCTCGGGACCGCCGCCGTTCGCGCTACTCGGCTGCCGGGACCTGGGTGCGCAACAGCACCGCGAGCCGGGTCGTGCGGGGCTTCGCCGGGACCTCGGCGACGGCCTTCGGCAGGGCCTGTTCCACGCCGTGCACCACGGACAGATGGCGCTCCCCCCGGCCGAACGCCGTGTACACCCAGGGTCGTGAGAGTGCCTGCCCGGCGTCCCCGGGCAGGACCACGACCGCCGCGGGCCACCGGCTGCCCGCGGCCTGGTGCGCGGTCAGCGCCCACCCGTGCCGCACGACCTGCTCCACCCGTTCCCTCGGCACGACCACCGGGCCGTCGGCGCAGGACAGGTGCAGCCCCTCCGCGTCGGCCGTCACCACCCGTCCGGGCACGGTACGGCCCGGCGCGGGCGAGTAGGCGATCCGGTCGCCGGGGTCGAAGCCGCCGAACCGGCCGGGGCCGGGATTGAGCCGTTCCTTGAGGGCGGCGTTCAGCGCGCGCGTGCCGGCCGCGCCGCCGTGCCCCGGGGTGATCGCCACCGTCTCCTCGGGGGTGATCCCGAAGGCCCGCGGCACCGAGTCGGCGACGAGCTGGACGGTCCGGTGCACGGCCTCGCCCGCCTCCCGCACCGGCACGATCACGATCTCCTTGCCGGGCGCGTCGACCTGGTTCAGCTCGCCGATGCCGACGCCGGAGACGAGTTCACCGATCGGCCCCGGGTCGGGCGTGCGCGAGGCGACCTGCGGGCACGCGCGCGCCGCGAGCAGATCGGCGAAGACCCGGCCCGGGCCGGCCGACCACAGCACCGCCGGATCACCGCTGAGCACCAGCCGTGCCCCGTCCGGCAGCGACTCCACCAGCATCGCGGCGCTCTCCACGTCCAGTTGCGGTGCGTCGAGCAGGACCAGCAGGTCGAGGGCGAAGGCCCCGTCGGCGTCCCGCCCGGGACCCTCGGTGCCGGCGAGCAGCCCGGGGACGGTCACGACGGCGCCGTCCTCGGCCCGCTCGCCGAGCAGAGCCGCGAACCGCTGCCGTCCGTCCGGCGTGTGACAGGCCGCGACCGCGCGCAGGCCCAGGGTCCGCGCCGCGGTGAGCAGCGCCGCCGGTTCGGCCCGGGAGGCGTCGCCGCCGGTGTGCAGCACCAGGCCGTGTCCGGCGACGGCGCGCAGCAGTTCGGCGGTGCTGCCGGACGCGCCGGCCGTCACCGACTCCCACCGCGCGGAGGACTCCTTGGCCAGGGAGTTGACCACCCGGGCCAGCGCGTCGGCGAGGCTCTCCTCGGCCAGTGCGTACCGCTCCAGGCCCACCAGGACACGGACCGGCCGGGACTCCGCGCCGTCTTCCCCGCCCTCTTCCTCGTCGGCCGCGCCGTTCGCGTGGTTCTCGGCGGGCTCCTCGGGCCGGCCGGTCCGGGCGGCGTCCACCGGGTCCAGGGCGTCCTGGAAGACGAGGGCCTCGCCCTCGGCCAGCGCGCTCTGCACGGCCGCCTCGGCGTCCGGCACGGCCTGCCGGCCGAGGGCGGCGGTGAGCGTCGGCAACTCCAGGGCGGTGTGCCCGGCCAGGGCAGCCTGTTCGAGCAGCCAGACCGTCACCGCGCGGCCGCGCCGTTCGTCGTCGGGGGCGCACTGCGGGCCGAGCAGCGCCCGCGCGAACCCGTCGGCCTGCTCGGGACGCACACCGGGGACGCGCAGCAACTGCCACGGGTCCTCACGCAGCAGATCCTCGGCGCCCTCACCGAGCACGGCGGCGGTCTGCGGCGCGAGTGCCTCGGGTGCGCCGCCGCCGGAGAGCACGCGACGCACGCCCTCGACGGCCTCGGCCGCGGGTGCCGGTGCGGCAACCGCCGCCGACTCGGGGGTCGCCGGCCGGTGACGGCGGACCGGCTCCGGGGCGGGGCGGCGCGGGGCAGGCGCCGGCTCGGCGAACACGGCGGCCGGGGGCTTCGCTCCGCCCTCCACCGCACGCACCGCCGCCAGCAGATCGGCGGCCTTCCCGCTCAGCTTGGTCCCGCTGGCGATGGGCTCCGCCTTCTCGGCCCGGCGCCGCTCGATCCGCTCCCGCTCGAGCTTCTGCGCGGCGAGCTCGGCCTGCGCCTCGGAGAGCTGCGCGGCCGCTTCGGCGGCCTCGTCGGCCTTGCCCGCCTCCGTCCCCGCTTCTGCCTCTGCTTCCGTCTCTTCTTCTGACTCCGCCGACGGGTTTGCGTCTGCGGAGAGGGTCTCCTCGCCTTCGCTCACGTCCTCCGCGTCGCGCGCGGGAGGGGTGTCGTCGTCGTTCGTCGAAGCGCTGTCGGCCGGCGCCGGTTCGGGCTGCGCCGTCGCCGTGTCGTCCGGGGTCCCGGGCTCCCCGGCGGCCTCCGGCGTCGCCGGTCCGGCGTTCTCGGTGCTCTCCGGGGGAACCGACTCCGTGCTCACAGCGTGCTCCAGTCGTGATCGGGATAGCGGTGCACGGGCGCCGACACGTCGTCGAGGGCCCGGCAGATCTCGTCAGGAAGACTAAGGGCCTCCACTGACAATGCGGCCGTGAGCTGCTGCGCGTTGCGCGCGCCGACGATCGGGGCGGCCACGCCCGGCCGGTCGCGGACCCAGGCGAGGGCGACCTGGAGTGGGGTCACCGCCAGCCCGTCCGCGGCGGTCGCGACGGCGTCCACGATGCGGCTCGCGGTGTCGTCGAGATACGGCTCCACGAAGAGCCCGAAGTGGTCCGAGGCGCCGCGCGAGTCGGGTGGCAGGGCGTCACCCCGGTACTTGCCGGTGAGGACGCCGCGGCCCAGCGGAGAGGAGGGCAGCAGACCGATGCCCAGATCCAGGGCGGCCGGCAGCACCTCGCGCTCCACGCCGCGTTGCAGCAGCGAGTACTCCATCTGTGTCGCCGCGAGGCGGGTCCGGGTGCCCGGCGCGGAGAGCTGCCAGGTGGCCGCCTTGGCGAGCTGCCAGCCGCAGAAGTTGGAGACCCCGGCGTATCTGGCGCGGCCGCTGGTGACAGCGATGTCGAGGGCCTGGAGGGTCTCCTCCAGCGGGGTGTCGGGATCGAAGGCGTGCACCTGCCACAGGTCGACGTGGTCCGTGCCCAGCCGGGCCAGCGAGGCGTCCAGGGCGGCGAGGAGGTGCCCCCGGGAGCCGTCGTAGCGGCGGTCCGGGTCGGGGACGCTGCCCGCCTTGGTCGAGATGATCAGGTCCCGGCGCGGCACCAGGCCCTCCATCAGTCGTCCGAGCAGGTATTCGGCGTCCCCGTCGCCGTACACGTCGGCCGTGTCGAGGAGGGTCCCGCCCGCTTCCCAGAACGTCTTCAGGACGTCCGCGGCGTCGTGCTCGTCGGTGTCGCGGCCCCAGGTCAGGGTGCCGAGCCCGATGCGGGACACACGCAGGCCGGTGCGGCCGAGATGCCTCTGCTCCATGGTCGCCGAGATTACTGGCCAGAACTGGGCAGTGGGTTGCCTGTGGATAACCGAATTTCCGGGAGGCGGAGCCGAGTTCCGCAGGCCGGGACCCCGGCTCCGATCGGCGCGACCCTCGCCACACCGCCCTCCCGTGCCCCCGGCCCCCGCGCTAAGGTCTCCGCAACAGCGTCGTTACTGATCAGTAAGGGGATCGGCCATGCAGCTCGGGATCAACCTCGGCTACTGGGGTGCCGGAATGGACGGCGACAACCTCGCCGTCGCCCAGGAGGCCGACCGCCTCGGATACGCCGTCTGCTGGGCCGCCGAGGCCTACGGCTCCGACGCGGCCACCGTGCTCACCTGGGTGGCCGCGCAGACCGAGCGCATCGACGTCGGCTCGGCGATCTTCCAGATCCCGGCCCGCCAGCCGGCGATGACCGCGATGACCGCCGCCACCCTCGACTCGCTGTCCGGCGGCCGTTTCCGCCTCGGCCTCGGTGTCTCGGGACCGCAGGTCTCCGAGGGCTGGTACGGCGTCAAGTTCGACAAGCCGCTGTCCCGCACCCGGGAGTACGTGGAGATCGTCCGCAAGGCGATGACGCGGGAGCGGCTGTCGTACGACGGCGAGCACTGGACGCTGCCGCTGCCGGGCGGTCCGGGCAAGCCGATCAAGCTGACCGTCCACCCGGAGCGCGAGCACATCCCGCTGTACATCGCCGCGATCGGCCCGAAGAACCTGGAGCAGACCGGCGAGATCGCCGACGGCGCCCTGCTCATCTTCCCGTCCGCCGAGCACCTCGAGGACACCGCGATCAAGCACCTGCGGGCCGGGCGCGAGAAGGCCGGCAAGACGCTGGAGGGCTTCGACGTCTGTCCGACGCTGCCGCTGGCCCTCGGCGACGACAAGGACGTCGAGCGCCTCGCCGACACCTTCCGTCCCTACACCGCGCTGTACGTCGGCGGCATGGGCAGCCGCAAGCAGAACTTCTACAACCAGCTCGCGCGCCGCATGGGTTACGAGGCCGCGGCCGACGAGATCCAGGACAAGTACCTGTCCGGTGACAAGCAGGGCGCCGCGGCCGCGGTACCGCACGAGCTGATCGACCGGACCACGCTGCTGGGTTCGGTGGAGCGGATCGCCGACCGGATGAAGGCCTACGCGGCGGCCGGTGTCACGACGCTCACCCTCGCCCCCGCGGGCTTCACCCTGGACGAGCGCCTCGCCTCGCTGCGGGCCGGCGCGCAGGCCATCGAGCTCGCCGGACTGAGCTAGCCGGACTGAGCTGGCCGCTCCGGGCAGGCCGGTCGCTGCCGCCCGGTCCGGGCCGACCGGGACGGGGGAGCGCTGGAATTTCAGCGGCCGTGGTGGGGGCTCGGGGGTCTTCCCCGCCACGGCCGTCACGCGGAACAACGCGCCACGCGGTGCCTGGTTACGCTTCCGGGCCGACTCCCGGGGTACCTCTTTCGGCGGAGTTGTCGGACACAGCTGTTGCAGCGCCTCCCGTGCCGCATTTGACTCGTTCCTTGCGGAATGCTGCGGAATCCTGCGCAATGCGGAGAGGTGCCCCACGATGCTTTCGGCCAAGAGCCTGTTCCAGGAGATCATCGACAACGACGAGTCCTTCGCGCTCTTCTGTTCCATCGCCGCAGGCGGGGAGTCGCAGGGCGGCTGGGAGAACGCCCGGATCGCCGCGCTCGTCCCGCGGAGCGAACGGCACCTCGCTCCCAAGATCGCCCGGCACGGCGCCGACGAGGACAAGCACGGGCGGATCTTCAACGCCCTGATGCGCAAGCGCGGGCTCGCCCCCGTGCCCGTTCCGCGCGACACCGACTACACGATGCTTCTGGAGCGCGCCGGCATCGGCCTCGCGCACGACCGGCTCCGGGCCGACCATCCGCTGACCGCGCACGACATCGTCACCTACCTCGCCCACAGCCGGGTCACCGAACAGCGGGCCGCCGAGCAGATGGAGCTGCTGCGCAGGCACTTCGCCGACCACCCCGACCTCGGCCGCGCGGTGAAGATGATCTCGAACGACGAGGACAACCACCTCGCCTACTGTCACGAGGAACTGCTGCGCCTCGCCCGCGCGGGGCACGGCCGCGCCATCCAGCAGACGCTCCGCCGCTGCGCGCTCGCCGAGATCCGGATCTACCGCGACGTGAGCCTGGCCGTCATGGCCCACATGGGAGACATCCTCGGCTGGCCGAGGGTCAGGTCGGCGCTTCTCGCGGCCGGCATCCACGCCGTGTACGCGTGGGAGCGGTTCGCGGGCTGGCGGCGGATGGTCTCCCTGGAGATGCCCGAGCGCCGCGACGCGCTCGGCGGTCCGGCGGTCCCGGCTCCCGAGTACGCCTGACCCCCGACGGCGGGGCCGCCCCCAACCGTCCCTAGAGCCATCCGCGGTGCTTGAACAGCCGGTACAGCAGCACCTCGAGCCCGGCCATCAGCGCGATCACCGCCGGATACGACCACACCCACCGCAGCTCCGGCATGTGCTCGAAGTTCATGCCGTAGATGCCCGCGATCATCGTGGGGACCGCGGCCATCGCCGCCCACGCCGAGATCTTCCGCATGTCGTCGTTCTGCCGGACGCTCATCTGCGCCAGGTGCGCCGAGAGGATGTCCGTGACCAGCCGGTCCAGCCCCTCCACGGACTCGTTCACCCGCATGAGATGGTCGCTGACATCACGGAAGAAGGGCCGCGCCCGTTCGTCCACGAACGGCACCCCCGGGCCGGACACGCTGGTGCCCGCCAGCCGGTTCAGCGGCGGCCCCAGCGGGCCGGTCGCCCGGCGGAACTCCAGGATCTGCCGCTTGAACCGGTAGATCCGCGAAGCGGTGTGCCGCGAGCCGCCGCCGTCCGGCGAGAACACCTCCGCCTCCAGCTCCTCCAGGTCCGTCTGGAGTTCCGTCGCCACGTCCAGGTAGTGGTCCACCGTGGCGTCGGCGATCGCGTACACCACCGCCGTGGGGCCCTTGGCGAGCAGCTGGGGCTCGTGCTCGAGCCGGTGCCGTACGGCGGCCAGCGGAGCGCCCTCGCCGTGCCGGACGGTCACCACGAAGCCGTCACCGAGGAAGACCATCACCTCGCCCGAGGAGACCGAGTCGCTCTCGGGCTCGTAGACGACCGGCTTGAACACCAGGAAGAGCGAGTCGTCGTAGATCTCCAGCTTGGGCCGCTGGTGGGCCTTCAACGCGTCCTCGACGGCCAGCGGGTGCAGGCCGAACTCGTGCGTGACGTGGTCGAACTCCTTCTCCGTCGGCTCGTGCAGCCCGATCCACACGAAACCGCCCGCGGCCCGTGCCTCGGCCAGGGCGTCCGAGAAGTCCTCCGGGCCCTCCGTACGGTGCCCGTCGCGATACACAGCGCAGTCGACGATCACTCGGCGCATTCTCCCTTCGGACGCTCACCGGCGCACGCCCGCGTGCGCCTACCCTGGGCCGCATGCCCACGTTGATCCTCGTCCGGCACGGCCGGTCCACCGCCAACACCTCCGGACTGCTCGCCGGCTGGACGCCCGGCGTCGCCCTCGACGAGCGGGGAGCCGCGCAGGCGGCCGCCCTGCCGGGGCGGCTCGACGCGCTGCCGCTCGCCGAGGTCGTCGCAAGCCCCCTCCAGCGGTGCCAGGAGACGATCCGGCCGCTCCTCGACGCCCGCCCCGGGCTGCGCGCCCACACCGACGAGCGGATCGGGGAGTGCCACTACGGCGACTGGTCCGGACGCAAGCTCGCCGAGCTGATGGACGAGCCCCTGATGGAGGTCGTGCAGGCGCACCCCTCCGCCGCCGCGTTCCCCGGCGGCGAGTCCATGCGGGCCATGCAGACCCGCGCCGCCGAGGCGGTGCGCGAGTGGAACGCGCGCGTGGAGCGCGACCACGGAGCCGACGCCGTCTATCTGATGTGCTCGCACGGCGACATCATCAAGTCGCTCGTGGCGGACGCCCTCGGGCTTCATCTCGACCTCTTCCAGCGGATCTCTGTGGAACCGTGTTCCGTCACCGCGATCCGTTACACCCGGCTGCGCCCCTTTCTCGTGCGCCTCGGCGACACCGGCGACTTCGCGTCGCTCGCCCCGCGCGAGGAGCCGCCGGCCGGGGACGCGACGGTCGGGGGTGGTGCGGGCGCACCGTGATCGTCGGCCGCAGTAGGGTGAAGCGGTCCGCAAACGCGCGCGTACCCGCAGGGACGTTCCCCCACTCGTTCCCCGGCCCACGATGACCCACGATTCCCATGGAGACAGGACGTGTCCCGTCAGGTGTTCCTCTACGACCCCCCGGACCGCTTCGTGGCCGGTACGGTCGGACTGCCCGGGCGCCGTACCTTCTTCCTCCAGGCCACCGCCGGCTCCCGAGTGACCAGCGTGGCCCTGGAGAAGACCCAGGTCGCCGCGCTCGCCGAGCGCATGGACGAACTGCTGGACGAGGTCGTACGCCGCACCGGCGGCAGCGCCCCCGTGCCCGCGATGTCGCCCGCCGAGAACACCGACACGGCCCCCCTCGACACACCGATCGAGGAGGAGTTCCGGGTCGGCACCATGGCCCTCGCCTGGGACGGCGAGGAACAGCGCATGATCGTCGAGGCGCAGGCCCTCGTGGAACTCGACGCGGACTCCGAGGAGGACCTCGCCGAGGCCGAGGAGAAACTTCTCCAGGACGAGGAGAACGGGCCCCCGATGCTGCGGGTCCGGCTCAGCGGCGCGCAGGCGAGGGCCTTCGCCAAGCGCGCTCTCGACGTCGTCAACGCGGGCCGGCCGCCGTGCCCGCTGTGCAGCCTGCCGCTCGATCCGGAAGGACACGTATGTCCGCGCCAGAACGGATACCGCCGGGGGGCGTGACGACCACCGACCCGGCCGCCGCCGAACTCCTCGCGCGCGGCGAGCTCACCGTCCGCGGGCGCATCCGCGACGCCTCCAACGCGGCCCTGTACTGCACCGTCGCGCACGAGGGCCGCGAGGCCGCCTGCGTCTACAAGCCCGTCGCCGGGGAGCGGCCGCTGTGGGACTTCCCCGACGGCACCCTCGCCCAGCGTGAGGTCGCCGCCTACGAGGTCTCCGAGGCGACCGGCTGGGGCCTCGTGCCGCCCACCGTGCTGCGCGAGGGGCCGTACGGCGAGGGCATGTGCCAGCTGTGGATCGAGACGGCCCCCGAGGCCGACCTGCTCGCCCTGGTGGACGCGCAGGAGCCCGAGCCGGGCTGGAGGGCGATCGGCTTCGCCGAGGTCGGCGAGGGCCGCACCGCGCTGCTCGTGCACGCCGACGACGAGCGGCTGCGCCGGCTCGCCGTCCTCGACGCGGTGATCAACAACGCCGACCGCAAGGGCGGCCACCTCCTGCCCACCGCCGACGGCCGGCTGTACGGCATCGACCACGGGGTCACCTTCAACGCCGAGAACAAGCTGCGTACGCTCCTGTGGGGCTGGGCGGGGGAGCCCCTGAGCGGCGAGGCCCTCGACGTGCTCAAGGGCCTCAGAGGCGCCCTGGAGCCCGGCGGGCGGCTGGCGGTCACCCTGGCCGCGCTCCTCACCCCCGCCGAGGTCGACGCCACGCGCGCGCGTGCCGACGCGCTGCTGGCGGCCGGGAAGCACCCGGAGCCGAGCGGCGACTGGCCGGCCATCCCCTGGCCCCCGGTCTGAACCGTCCGGCATGCGGACCGCCCCCACCGGCCCGGAGCATGCCGGACGGAATCACACAAGAGGGTCTTCCCGGCCATCTGGCCTGCTCCGGTTCGTATACGCAACTTCCGTCCGGTTAGGCTCATGACATGCATGCCTGGCCCGCTTCCGAGGTCCCCGCCCTGCCTGGTCAGGGCCGCGACCTGAGGATCCACGACACCGCGACCGGCGGCTTGGTCTCCCTCGACCCCGGTCCCGTCGCCCGTATCTACGTCTGCGGCATCACGCCGTACGACGCGACCCACATCGGTCACGCGGCGACCTACAACGCGTTCGACCTCGTTCAGCGCGTGTGGCTCGACACCAAGCGGCAGGTTCACTACGTCCAGAACGTCACCGACGTCGACGACCCGCTCCTGGAGCGGGCCGAACGCGACGGCGTCGACTGGGTCGCCCTCGCCGAGAAGGAGACGGCGCTCTTCCGCGAGGACATGACGGCCCTGCGGATGCTGCCGCCGCGGCACTACATAGGCGCCGTCGAGGCGATACCCGGCATCGTCCCGCTCGTCGAGCGGCTGCGGGACGCGGGAGCCGCCTACGAGCTCGAGGGCGACGTCTACTTCTCCGTCGAGTCCGACCCGAACTTCGGCCGGGTCTCGGGCCTGGACGCGGCCGCCATGCGGCTGCTCTCCGCCGAGCGCGGCGGCGACCCCGACCGCCCCGGCAAGAAGAACCCGCTCGACCCGATGCTCTGGATGGCGGCCCGTGAGGGCGAGCCCAGCTGGGACGGCGGCTCGCTCGGCCGCGGCCGGCCGGGCTGGCACATCGAGTGCGTGGCCATCGCCCTGGACCACCTCGGGATGGGCTTCGACGTGCAGGGCGGCGGCTCCGACCTCGCCTTCCCGCACCACGAGATGGGCGCCTCCCACGCCCAGGTGCTGACCGGCGAGTTCCCCATGGCCCAGGCGTACGTCCACGCCGGCATGGTCGCCCTGGACGGCGAGAAGATGTCCAAGTCCCGGGGCAACCTCGTCTTCGTCTCGAAGCTGCGCCAGGACGGCGTCGACCCCGCCGCCATCCGCCTCACCCTCCTCGCCCACCACTACCGGGCCGACTGGGAGTGGACCGACCAGGTCCTCGTCGACGCCGAGGCCCGGCTCGGGCGCTGGCGTGCCGCCGTCTCCCGGCCCGACGGGCCGCCCGCCGAGGCGCTCGTCGAGGAGATCCGCGAGGCGCTCGGCAACGACCTCGACGCCCCGGCCGCGCTCGCCGCCGTCGACCGCTGGGCGGCGCTCCAGCAGGAGCACGGCGGTACGGACATCGGCGCCCCCGGCGTCGTCTCGCGGGCCGTGGACGCGCTGCTGGGCGTGGCGCTGTAGCCGAAGGCGCCCGTACACCGGGTACGACGAGGGGCGGTGCGCCGATGCGCACCGCCCCTCGTCGTTCTGCGTCCCGCCCGGTGTCCTAGTCCTCCGAGGAATCGCTGTCGTCGGAGGCGTCGCCGCTCGGCTTCGGCGGCTTCGGGGGCCGGGTCCGCTCCCCGGGGTCCGGCGGACCGCCGCCGTCCCGGCGCCGCAGATAGCGCTCGAACTCGCGGGCGATCGCCTCGCCCGACGCCTCCGGCAGCTCCGCCGTGTCCCGCGCCTCCTCCAGCGTCTGCACGTACTCGGCGACCTCGGTGTCCTCGGCGGCCAGCTGGTCCACGCCCACCTGCCAGGCACGCGCGTCCTCGGGCAGCTCGCCCAGGGGGATGCGCACGTCGATCAGGTCCTCCAGGCGGTTGAGGAGGGCCAGCGTCGCCTTCGGGTTCGGCGGCTGCGAGACGTAGTGCGGCACGGCCGCCCAGAGGCTCACCGCCGGCACCCCCGCGTGCGTGCACGCCTCCTGGAGGACGCCGACGATGCCCGTGGGGCCCTCGTACTTGGTCTCCTCCAGGTCCATCCGCTGGGCCAGGTCCGCGTCGGACGTGGTCCCGCTGATCGGCACCGGACGCGTGTGCGGGGTGTCACCGAGCAGGGCGCCCAGGATGACCACCAGCTCCACACCCAACTCGTGCGCGAAGCCCAGCAGCTCGTTGCAGAACGAGCGCCAGCGCATGGACGGTTCGATGCCGCGGACGAGCACCAGGTCGCGCGGCTTGTCGCCGCCGACGCGGACGACCGACAACCTTGTCGTCGGCCACGTGATCTTGCGCACGCCGGCGTCCATCCACACCGTGGGGCGGTTCACCTGGAAGTCGTAGTAGTCCTCGGCGTCCAGCGCCGCGAACACCTCGCCCTTCCACTCCCGCTCCAGATGCCCGACCGCGGTGGAGGCTGCGTCGCCGGCATCGTTCCAGCCCTCGAACGCGGCCACCATGACCGGGTCGATCAGCTCGGGTACCCCCTCGAGCTCGATCACCCAGCGCCTCCTTCCGACGTGCCCTCGCTTGACCACCCAACCTTACGGCGTTCCGCGGGGGCGCTCGCAGCCCCCTTGTGCGGGGGAGTGAACGGATCACTGCCCCGTTCGCCACCCCCGAACACCCCGTCCCGCACCCGACTCACGGCGTCGGGGCACAGGCAACGCACAGGGTGGCCGCGCGCCGCGGACTCACAGCGTCGAGCGCAGCCACTGCTCCACACTCGCGATGTGCACCGTCGCCCACGACCGCGCCGCCTCCGCGTCCCGGTCGCGCAGCGCCGCCAGGATCGCCCGGTGTTCGCGGAGTGTGCCGGTGACCGCGTCCTCCTGCGTCAGGCCGCGCCAGATGCGGGCCCGGGTGGTGGGCCCGGACAGTCCGTCGAGCAGCGAGCACAGCACCGAGTTGCCGGCGCTCTGCACGATGCCCCGGTGGAACTCCAGGTCGCCCGCGACCAGTTCCTCCACCGAGGGATCGGCCCCGAGCTTGTCCAACTGGGCGTCGAGCGCGTCCAGTTGCTGCTCACTGATCCGCAGGGCGGCCATCGCGGTGGCGGCCGGCTCCAGGATGCGGCGTACGGCCAGGAACTCCAGGACCGTGTCGTCGCGGTGGAAGTCGACGACGAAACTCAGCGCCTCGAGGAGCAGTTGCGGATCGAGACTGGTGACGTAGGTGCCGTCGCCCTGTCGCACGTCCAGGATCCGGATCAGCGACAGGGCGCGCACCGCCTCGCGCAGGGAGTTGCGTGACAGACCCAGATCGGCGGCCAGCTCGCTCTCCTTGGGCAGCCGGTCCCCGGGGCGCAGCGCACCCGAGACGATCATGCCCTTGATCTTCTCGATCGCCTCGTCGGTGACTGCCATGCCGGCCTCCCTGTCGTTCATCGCCCGGACGTCGGATCCGGGCGGCGGACCCGGACATCGCATCCGGACATCGGATCTGGACATCAGATCTAGACATCGGATGTCTCAGCGCCATTATGGGGGCAGATCAGAGCAGTGCCTCCAGGTCCGCGATCACCGCCCGCTCGTCGACCGTGGTCAGCCCACGATCGCGCATCAGCACCCGCCCGTCGACGACGGTGTCCCGCACGTCCGAGGGGTGCGCCGCGTACGCCAGCGTCGACCACGGGTCGTGGCGCGGCCGCAGATGCGGTGCGTCCAGGTCGATGACGATCAGGTCGGCCCGCTTGCCCGCCTCCAGCGAACCGAGCTGCTCGCCGAGCCCGAGCGCCCGCGCGCCCTCGATCGTCGCCATCCGTACGGCCTGCTCGGCGCCGACTGCCGTCGGATCGCCGGACGCCTTGTGCACCAGCGCCGCCTGCCGTACGGCCCCCAGCACGTCCAGCGAGTTGGAGCTGACGGCGCCGTCCGTGCCCAGTCCCACCGTCACGCCCGCGCTCAGCAGCCGCGGCACGGGCGCGATGCCGCAGCCCAGCTTCAGGTTCGACACCGGACAGTGGGCGACGGCCGTGCCCGTCCGGGCCAGCGCCGCGATCTCGGGCCCGGTGAGGTCGACGGCGTGCGCGAGCAGCACGTCGGGGCCGAGCAGCCCGAGGGAGTCGAGCAGCTCCACCGGCCGCTTCCCGTGCTGCACCTCGACGGTGGCGACCTCGGTGGCGTTCTCGGCCGCGTGGATGTGCACCAGCGCCCCGAACTCCCGGGCCAGCGCGAAGACATCGGTGAGCTGCCTGGGGGAGAGGGCGTACGCCGAGTGCGCGAAGACGACCGGCCGGTGTCCGGGCCGGGCGGGCCCGCGCGCCTCGAGGTCGCGTCGCGCCCACCCGAGCCGCTCCTCGTACGCCATGCCGTCCGGCGGCCCGGGAACGTCCATGAAGGTGGGCCCGGTGTGCAGCCGCCAGCCCGTCTCGCGGGCCGCCCGCTCGGCCGCCTCGTGGAACCAGTACATGTCCAGCGCCGAGGTCACCCCGGCCCGCAGGCTCTCGGCGACCGCCAGCCGCACCGCCGCCGCCACGTTCTGCGGCGCCAGCAGCTCCGCCTCCCACTTCAGCACCCGCTCCAGGAAGCCCTGGAGGGTCACGTCGTCGGCGCGGCCGCGCAGCAGGGTCATCGCGAGGTGGGTGTGCGTGTTGATCAGCCCGGGGAGGACGAGACAGCCGCCGGCGTCGATCTCCTCGGCCGCGGTGTGGCGCTCGCGCAGCTCGTGGGCCGGTCCCACGGCGAGGACGGCGCCCTCGTGGACGGCTACGGCCCCGCCCTGGACGACGGTTCCGGCGTCGTCCATCGTCAGGACGTCGCCGCCGTGCACCAGCAGGTCGATGCTCACGCCTGTGCACCCCGCGCTTCCGCTTCCGCGAGCAGCCGCAGCGCCTCAAGCGACACCACCGCGCCCCGTTCGACGCCGGCCGCGACGATCTCCCGGTGCGGGTCGTAGCCGCCGGTCGCCTGCTCGTCGACCAGCTCGTCCGCGTTGGCCCCGTCGATCACCAGCACACCGCCCGCGACCAGGCCGCGCAGCGAGGCGGTGACCAGCAGCGCGGACAGTTCCATCTCGATGGCGGCGAGCCCGGCGCCCTCGTAGGAGAAGAGCGGGAGCAGGCCCGGCTGGAAGGCCGCCCGGGTCCACACGACGCCCCGGTGGTGCGGGGCGCCGGCTTCGCGGGCCGCGCGCTGGAGGGCGAGGACCGCCTCGGGCGCGGACACCGCCGGGTACTCCGGGGGCAGCAGCTGATGGGTGACGCCGTCGTCGCGTACGGCCGCCTCCGCGACGACCAGGTCGCCGTCCCCGATGCCCGGCTTCATGGCGCCCGCCGTACCGAACCGCAGGAAGGTGCGCACGCCCGCGTCCGCCAGCTCCTGGAACAGCAGGATCGCGCCGGGCGCGCCCACGCCGTGCGAGGCCACGACGACCGGCACGCCCTTCCAGCTTCCGCTGAACACCCGGTACTCGCGGTGGTACGAGACCTCCTCGGCGCCGTCGAGGAGCGCGGCGACGGCGGCGGCGCGGGCCGGGTCGCCCACGACCACGGCGTGCGCCGGGAGACCGGTGCGCGGAATGCGGGTGACGGGCAGCAGGTCCTGTGTCATTGGACGGCTCCGGTGGTACGGGGGCGGCGACGGCGGCGGGCCGTCGTGAGGAACAGGGCGCCGAGCGTGACGACGTAGGGCGCGGCGTCGGTCGCCTGCTGCGGCAGGCCGAGGCCCTGGAGGCGGAACCCGGCCGCTTCGGCGAGCCCGAACAGCAGCGCGGCGAGCAGGACGCCCAGGGGTGCGGCGCGGCCCAGCATGACGGCCACGACAGCGATCCAACCACGGCCCGCCGTCATGTTCTCCGTGAACAACGTGACGTTGCCGAGGGCGAGCTGGGCGCCCGCGAGACCGCACAGCACTCCCGACAGCAGGATCGCGCCGTACCGGTACTTCGCCGGGCTGACCCCGAGGGTGGCCGCCGCGTCGGGCGCCTCGCCGACCCCGCGCAGCCGGAGCCCCCACACATGGCGCGACAGCAGCAGGGCGGCGACCGCGACCGCCGCCCACGACAGGTACGCGAGCGGGGTGAAGCCACCGATCAGCGGCAGCCCGGCGAGGGAGGGATCGTCGAAGGTGCCCTGCACGCCGAAGACGGTGCGCAGCAGGAAGCTGGTCAGGCCGACGGCCAGGAGGTTCATGGCGATGCCGAGGACCACCGCGTCCCCGCGCAGGGTGACCGCCCCCACGGCCAGGATCAGCGAGTACGCGGCCGCCGCGAGGGCCGCCGCCAGGACGCCGAGCCAGGGGCTGCCGGTGAACCAGCTGGTCGCCACGGAGGTGAAGCAGCCCATCAGCATCATGCCCTCGAGGCCGATGTTGAAGACCCCGGCACGCTCGCACAGGGCGCCGCCGAGGGCCGCCAGCAGGATCGGGGTGAGCGCGCGCAGCGCCGACATGAGGAGATCGGAGTCGAGGAACATCACACCGCCTCGCTTTCCCGGGTGCGACGGCCGAACCAGCGGCTGGGGAACAGGCGGCTGGGGAAGCGCAGCCGGGCCGCGAGGAACACGATCACGATCGCCTGGAGCACCTGGGTCAGTTCGCGCGGCACCTCGGTGGTGCGCTCCATCGCCAGTCCGCCGACCTGGAGGACGGCGAAGAAGAACGCGGCGACGACCGTGCCCAGCGGAGCCGCGGCGGCGAGCAGGGCCGCCGTGAGGCCGGTCCAGGTGTAGCCGGGGGCGGTGAGCGAGCCGTCCACGAAGCGGTAGGGGAAGCTCAGCACCCCGATGGCGCCCACGAGGCCTGCGAGGCCGCCGGAGAGCGCCATCAACTTCAGGGTCAGGCCTCGGCGTTCGACGCCGGCGTACGCGGAGAAGCGGGGGTTGAGGCCGGTCATGCGGATCTCGTAGCCGACGGCGGTGCGCTTGTCGGTGAACCAGTACGCGGCGGCGGCGATCGCGACGAGGACGAGCCCGAGGGTGACCGTGGAGTCGCCGAACGCGGGCAGTGCCACCCCGTCCGGCAGCGCACGGGTCTGGGGCAGGCTGGAGCCCGGCTCCTTCAGCGGGTAGCGCGCCAGGTAGGAGGCGAGCGACACCGCCGGATAGCTGAGCAGCAGGCTGCTGACCAGCAGCGGGACCCCGAGGTGGTTCTCGCACAGGGCGGCCAGGACGGCGTACCCGGCGCCCGCCGCCATCCCGGCGAGCAGCGCCAGGACCACGGTGAGGGGCGCGGGGAGCGGCGAGTAGAGGCCGGTGACGGCGGCCGTGATCCCGCCGAGCACCATCTGTCCGTCGCCGCCGAGGTTGATCAGCCCGGCCCGCAGCGGGATCGCCAGCGCGAGCGCCAGACCGAGCACGCTGGTGCCGGTGGTCAGGGTCGAGCCGATGCCGTCGGCGCCGAGCGCGCCGGTCACGACGGCCCGGTACGCCGTGACGGGGTCCGCGCCGGTGCCGAGCAGGAACAGCGCGCCGATGACGAGGCCCGCGAGGACGGAGAAGGTGAGGGGGGAGCGCAGGGCTCCGGATATGCGTGTCATGTCAGTGGGTTCATGTCGGTGGCCTCCACGGGGGCGCCCGCCATGGCGAGGCCCAGCGTCCGCTCGTCCGCCTCTTCCTTGGTGTACGAGGCCGCGACCCGGCCCTCGTACATGACGAGCACACGGTCCGCGAGGCCGCGGATCTCGCTCAGCTCGGCCGAGACGAGGAGGACGGCGTGACCGGCGTCGCGGTAGGCGATCAGCTGGTCGTGGATGTTCTGGATGGCGCCGATGTCGACGCCCCGGGTCGGCTGTTCGACCAGCAACAGCGGTGCTTCGTGGGCGAGTTCGCGGCCGATGAGCAGCTTCTGGAGATTGCCGCCGGACAGCGCGGAGGCCGGGACCTCGGTGGTCGACGCCTTGATGCCGAAGCGTTCGACGAGCCGCCGGGCGTGCGCGCGGACGGCCGCAGGCGGCAGCAGGCCGCGGGCGGAGAGGGTGGTGCGGTGGTGTCCCATCGCCAGGTTGTCCGCGACCGAGGCGGCGGGGGCCGTACCGACCGCGTGCCGGTCCTCGGGGACGTAGGCGAGCCCCTTCACACGCCGCTCGGTGGCCGAGGCGTGCGTGATGTCGTCGCCCTGGAGCGTGACCTGTCCGGCGGAGACGGGTCGCAGCCCGGCCAGCGCCTCGACCAGCTCGCTCTGGCCGTTCCCGGCGACGCCCGCGATGCCGACGATCTCACCGGCGCGGACGGTGAGGTCCACATCGTGGACGGAATCCGTGCTGAACCCGGTGACCCGCAGCACTGCTTCACCGGGCGTTCCCGGCGCGTGGACACGGTCCAGTTCCACCGCGCGGCCGGTCATCGCGGCGGCGATCTCGTCGGCCGTCGTCTCGGAGGTGACCAGCCGGGCGGCGACCCGGCCGTCCCGCAGGACGGTCACCCGGTCACTGCCCTCCAGCACCTCGCGCAGCTTGTGCGTGACGAGGACGACCGTACGGCCCTGCGCGGTCAGCGACTTGAGCACGCCGAACAGGGTGTCCGCCTCCGCCGGGGTGAGCACGGCCGTCGGCTCGTCGAGGATGAGCGTACGGGCGCCGCGGTGCAGCAGCTTGAGGATCTCCACGCGCTGCCGCAGCCCGACCGGCAGGCCGCCGACCCGGGCGTCGGGATCGACGGCCAGCCCGTGCTCCTCGGCGAGCGCACGCACCCGGCGGCGGGCCGCGGCCCGGTCCACCAGGCCGAAGCGGCGCGGTTCGGCCGCGTAGACGACGTTCTCGGCGACCGTCAGCGAGTCGAACAGCTTGAAGCTCTGGTGGACCATGCCGAGCCCCGCGGCCATGGCGTCGGAGGGGCTGGCGAAGCGCACCTCCCGCCCGTCGACCCGGATCGACCCGGCGTCGGCGCGCTCCATGCCGTACAGGACCGACATCAGGGTGGACTTGCCCGCGCCGTTCTCGCCCATCAGGGCGTGGATCTCACCGTGACGGACGGTCAGGTCGACGGCGTCGTTGGCGAGCGTGCCGGGGAACCGCTTGGTGATTCCCCGGAGCTCGACGGCGACGCCGGTCACGCCCGCGCCGCTCTCTTCCGTGCCGGTCCCAGGTTCAGCCGGCGGCGGGGTCATCGACCTTCAGCTCTCCGGAGACGATCTGGTCGCGCAGCGCCTCGACCTTCGTGAGGACGTCCTTGTGGTCGGCGATCACGCACTTCGACGTGTCCACGCCGTCCTCCAGGCCGGTCAGGCTGATGCCGCCCTCCTTGAGGCCGTACGAGACGGTCGTGCCGGTGGTGCCGCCGAGGACCGACTCGATGCCCTTCTCGACGGCGATGTCCGTGCGCTTGATCACGTTGTCGACGACCGTGCCCGGCGCCGAGGCGCACTGGTTGACGTCGACGCCGTACGCGAACGCGCCCTTGGCCTTCGCGGCCTCGAAGACGCCGTAGTTGCCGGCCGCCGCGGCCGCCATGATCTGGTCGTAGCCCTTGGCCAGCAGGGTGTTCGCCTGTTCCTTGGCGCGCGCCGAGTCGTCGAAGGGGGACTGGCCGCCCACGAAGCGGGTCGACGCCTGCGTCCCCGCGGCGACCTTCTTGGCGCCGGCCGCGAACGGGTCGCTGTAGCGGCGGAACTGGGGAGTGTCGAGCACGTCGACGGCGCCGACCTTGCCGGACTTGCTCAGCAGGCCCGCCTCGGCGCCGGCGAGGTAGACGCCCTCGTGCTCACGGAAGACCGCGCAGCTGACGTTCTTGAAGGTCTTGGTGGTGCACGCGTCGATGATCAGGAACTGCTGGCCCGGGTTCTTCTCGGCCTGCTGGGCGACGAGGTCGGCGAACTCGAAGCCGACGAGGACGATGACGTCCGGCTTGGCGTCCACCGCGGCCTGCACGTTCTGCTGCTGGGAGGCGGTGTCGGTGGACTCGTAGACCTTCTGGGTCCCGTCGTGCTGCTTCGCCGCGCTCTTGATGCCGGTCACCGCGAGCTTGAGGAACTCGTTCTGGCCGACGGCGTCGGGGGTGACGAGGGTGAAGGACTTGCCGCTGCCGCCGCTCGCGGCCGTGGCCGAGTCGTCCTTCTCCGCGGCGGCGTTGCAGGCGGTGGCGAGGAGCACGGTGCCGGTCGCGAGGGCGGCGAGCTGCACGGAACGGCGGTGTCTGCGGGGCATCGGGGAACCTTCCGGGTATGCCGAGAGAGGCGCATCGCGATGCTGAGGTGCGCGCGTACGGCGGGGTGAGGTGAGCGACGGTGCTCGGTGCGGCTCAGACCGCGGGGGAGGGCCGAGAGGACGGACTCAGCCGCGACAGCCGTCGCCGGCGCAGCGGCCGAAGTCGAGGAAGCGGCGCCTGGTGAGCAGCGGCATGCGTTCCCCCTCCGTCTCGTTCTGCGGGATGCTGGTATCGCCCTGCGGATGCAGGTGCTGGACTCTAACACTCGTTTCCGGACATCCGACGGGGTGTCTCGAACTGTGGTTCGCTCGCCGTCCGTCGAGGGTTCTTCGAGGTCATGTACGGTGTCGAACACCATTGGAACATCAGGAGCGTCCCGTTATGTCCCAGGAACTGCGCGCCGTCGAGTGGACCGGAACCGGCCTCGCGCTGATCGACCAGACCGCTCTCCCGCACCGCACCGCGATCGTCGATGTCCACGATGTGGACACCCTGGTCGACGCGATCCAGCGGCTGGTCGTGCGCGGCGCCCCCGCGATCGGCGCGGCGGGCGCCTACGGCGTCGCGATCGCGCTCATGGAGGGTGAGCGCGAGGGCTGGACGGCCGACGAGATACGCAAGGCCGTCGCCCGCGTCCGCGAGGCCCGCCCGACCGCCGTGAACCTCATGGTGTGCGTGGACCGGGTCATGACCCGCTTCGACGAGGGGCTCGACGCGGTTGTGGCGGAGGCGGCCGCGGTGCAGCGCGAGGACGTCGAGGCCAACCGCGCGATGGGCGCGTTCGGCGCGGACTGGCTGTTGGAGCGGGTCGGCGCGGACCGCCCGCTGCGGATCCTGACGCACTGCAACACCGGCGCGCTGGCCACCGCCGGCTGGGGCACCGCCCTCGGTGTCATCCGCGAACTGCACGCGCGCGGACGCCTCGAGGTCGTCTACGCCGACGAGACCCGCCCGCTGCTCCAGGGATCGCGCCTGACCGCCTGGGAGCTGGTCCAGGAGGGCATCGCGCACTTCGTCCAGGCCGACGGGGCCGCCGCCGGCACCATCCTGCGCGGCGAGGTCGACGCGGCGATCGTGGGCGCCGACCGCATCGCGGCCAACGGCGACACCGCCAACAAGGTCGGCACCGTGGGCGTCGCCCTCGCCTGCGCCGACGCGGGCATCCCGTTCCTGGTGGCGGCGCCCACCACCACGGTCGATCTCTCGACGCCGGACGGCGCCGCCATCCACATCGAACTCCGCGGCGAGGACGAGGTGCTGGAGTGGGCCGGGGTGCGCACCGCGCCCGCCGAGTCGCGCGGTCACAACCCGGCGTTCGACGTCACGCCGGGCCGGCTGGTGACGGGCCTGGTGACCGAGCGGGGCGTACTTGAGGTGTCCTCGGGGGAGTTGCCCGGGGACCGGCTGCGCTGAGCCGCGCCGAGCACACCGGCCGCGCCGGACGCACCGAAGGCCACGGTCGAGGGACCGTGGCCTTTCGCGTGTCTCGCGCGTCCCCTGTGCGTCGCGGGTCTCTCGTGGTCAGCGCCGCGTCAGCTCCAGCTCCAGGAGCCATTCGACGACCTCGGTGTGGTGACGGGCCTGGCGCGGGGTGTCGCCCCACACGTACAGACCGTGCCCGGCCACGACCACCGCGGGCATCCGCGGTTCGCGGGCCGCCTCCAGCCGGTCGCCGAGGACCTTCATGTCCTGGCTGTTGGCGATGACCGGCAGGGTGACCTCGACGTCGTGCGCGGGCTGGCCGACGCCCTTGAGCATCTCGATGTCCTTGAAGACGATCCCGCCCGGGTGCCGGTGGCCGAGCGCCACGGACGCCACCGTGTGCACGTGCACGACCGCGCCCGCACCGGTCAGCGCGGCCACGCGCGCGTGCAGTTCGGCCTCGGCGGACGGCTTGCCCTCGTGCACGGCGGCGCCGTTGCCGTCCACCAGCACCACGTCCGCCGGGGTCAGTTCACCCTTGTCGTGGCCGCTCGCGGTGACCGCGAGCCGCAGCGGGTCGCGGGTGAGCACCACCGACAGGTTGCCCGAGGTGCCGCGCATCCAGCCGAAGGAGGCGAAGCGGGCGGCCTCGGCGGCGAGGACCGCCCCCGCCTCCTCCAGGTCCGATGCGGTGAGGTCGGCGGTCATGAAGTGCTCCTGGAGTTGCTCACGGTGATCTCGTCGAACGTCCCCGCCTGCGCGTGGTCGCCGACGCCCTGCTCGAAATACGGTTCCCCCGGCCGCCGGACGCCGACCGTGTGCCAGCCGGCCTCGCGGGCCGCGTCCAGCTCGCCGGGCCGGTCGGAGAGGAACAGCAGCCGGTCGGCCGCCACTCCGGTCGACGCGGCGATACGGCGGTACGACTGCGGCTCCTGCTTGGGGCCGGCGTTCTCGGTGTCGTACAGCCCGGAAAGCAGCGAGGTGAGGTCGCCCGCCGGGCTGTTGGTGAACCACGCTTGCTGGGCGGACACCGCGCCCGACGAGTAGACGTAAAGTCGCAGCCCCGCCGCGTGCCAGGCGCGCAGCCGCGGCACGACGTCGTCGTAGAAGTGCGAGACGAGGTCGCCGCGCGCGAAGCCCTCGGACCAGATGACGCCCTGCAGGCTCTTCAGCGGGGTCGCCTTGCGGTCCTCGTCGAGCCAGGCGTTCAGCGTCTTCTCGATCGCGGCCGCGTCGGCGTCCGGTTCGCCCGTCAGCTCACGTACCTGCGCGATCGCCCGTGCCACCGCGGGCTCCCCGGCCCGTTCGGTGAGCAGCTCGGCGAAGCGGGCGCGGGAGTACGGGTACAGCACGTCCACCACGAAGCCCGTGGCGCTCGTGGTGCCCTCGATGTCGAGCACCACGGCGTCCACGTCGTACGCCGGGCCCGGCAGGCTCACGCGGCGGCCCGGTCGGCCTCGTAGCCGGCCGCGATCGTGTCGTAGTCGGGGAAGCGGCCGGCGATGGTGGAGCCGGTGAAGCTGCCGATCCAGCCGTCCTCCTCGTGGAAGAAGCGGATCGCCGTGAACGAGGGGCTGGTGCCCATGTCGAACCAGTGGGTGGTGCCGCGCGGCACGCCCAGCAGATCGCCCTTCTCGCAGAAGACCGCGTGCACCTCGCCGTTCACGTGCAGGTAGAAGATGCCGGAGCCGGAGACGAAGAAGCGGACCTCGTCATCGTCGTCGTGGGTGTGCTCCTGGAGGAACTTCTCGCGGGCGGCCTTCGCCTTCGCCGGGAACTCCGGGTCGTCGCTCGGGTGCAGACCGAGGACGTCGACGGTGGTGAAGCCCTCCTGCGCGTTCAGCTTCTCGATCTCCGGGCCGTACGCCGCGAACACCGTCTCGCTGTCGGCGTCGAACGGCACGTCCGCGCGGACCGGCCACTGTTCGTAGCGCACGCCCAGCGGCTCGAGGGCCGCGGCGATCTCGACGGGGTCGCAGGTGCGGCGGACCAGGGTCTCCGGGCCGGACTCGGACCAGGTCGTCAGCAGCGTCATGGAAGCAACTCCAGGCTTCTGGAAGGGGTGTCCGGATACCGAGACGGATCGGACGGGGAGAGGGGCAGGAGGGGGAGAGGCGGGGCGGCGGGGGACGGTCACTCAGCCGCGACACGGCGCGCCGGGACAGCGCCGCATGCAGGGCATGCGCAGCGCGTTCGCGCGATATGACGTCATCGGGGCCTCACTGTGCCGGGTCGGATGCCGGTTCCGTGATGGTAACTCCCGGCGGCGCGTACCTCGCCTGTGACGTAATCGTTGTCTCGAATACTGAGATATGGTGTCCATTCCTTTGACGGGTGGCTGAAATCGTTCTCATGATCTGCATATGAAGACGCTGCTGCTCGTGCGGCGGCTGTACGTGGACTTGCTCCGGTCGACCACGGCCAGCTGTCGCTGACCCCTCCCGGAGCTTTGTCGCGCCCCCGTTCCCGGGGCGCTCCCCGCCACGCGCGGTGGCTCGTTCCCGTCCTTCGCTCCGGGCTCACGCACCCCTGCTTCGCCTCCCCCGCGCCCCACCCCTCTGCGCCACCTTGCACCTGGAGCCCCTCATGTCCCGTGTCCGTCTGCCTCTCGCCGCGCTGTCGCTGGCCTCCGTCTCCGCCCTGGTCCTCTCCGGCTGCGCGCAGTCCACGGACGCCTCGAAGGACACCGGCGACTCCGCCGCGTCGGCCTCCGCCGCCACCGGCAAGAAGCCCGCCCCCTTCAGCGCGGGCGCGGTCAAGGTGGCCCTGGTCCGGCAGAGCGGCGCCGGCGACTACTTCGAGCAGTGGGGCAACGGCGCGAAGGCCCAGGCCAAGGCGCTCGGTATCGACCTGACCGTGTACGACGCCCAGGCCGACAACGCCAAGCAGGCCACCGACCTGTCCTCGGCGATCAACTCCGGGGCGAAGGCGATCATCATCGACCACGGCTTCCCGGCGACCATCCAGCCGGAGATCGACAAGGCGGTGAAGAAGGGCGTCAAGGTCGTCGTCTACGACGTCGAGACCGCCACGAAGGGTGTCGTCTCCACCAAGCAGGACGACGCGAGCATGGCCCAGGCGGTCCTCGACGTGATGGCGAAGGAGGTCGGCAAGAACGCCAAGGTCGGCTACGTCAACGTGGCGGGCTACGCGGCCCTCGACAAGCGCGACGGCGTCTGGAGGTCGACGGTGACCTCGCAGGCCTGGAAGCAGCAGTTCAAGGTCGGCAAGGTCACCGACTCCACGGCCACCGACAACGTTCCCCTCGTCTCCGCCGCGCTCACCCAGCACTCCGACGTGGCCGGCGTCTTCGCGCCCTACGACGAGCTGGCCAAGGGCACCGTGCTCGCCGTGCAGAACAAGAAGCTCCAGGACAAGGTGAAGGTCTTCGGCGCCGACGTCTCCAACGCCGACATCCAGCAGATGACCGCCGCCGACAGCCCCTGGGTCGCCACCGCGGGCACCGACCCGTCCGCCGTCGGCGCGGCCGTCGTCCGCACCACGGCGCTGGAGCTGGCCGGTCAGCTGAACAAGACCTCCGTCGAGTTCCCGGCCGTCGCCATCACGCAGGACTTCCTGCGCGAGAAGAAGATCGCGAACATGGACCAGCTGCGGGAGGCGCTGCCCGCGCTGAACCTGTCGCAGGTCTCGACCGCGGACTGGATCTCGAATGTCGCCCACTGAGTCCGGCCCTTCGCGGGCCGTCCCGGCGGTCGGTCTCACCGATGTCAGCATGGCCTTCGGCGGCAAGACGGTGCTCGCCTCCGTGACGCTGGACATCGCACCGGGCAGCGTGGTCGCGCTGCTCGGCGCGAACGGCGCCGGCAAGTCCACGCTGATCAAGATCCTCTCGGGCGTCCACACGGACCACGGGGGAGAGGTGCGCGTCGACGGCGCCCCGGTCGCCCTCGCCTCGCCGCTGGCCGCCCGTCAACTGGGCATCCAGACCGTGCACCAGCGGATCGGCGAGGGCATCGTGCCCGGCCTCACGGTCGCCGAGAACCTGGTCTTCGAGGAGCTCGCGCAAAAACGCGGCAACCCGTTCCTGAGGGGTCGCGCCACGCTCGCCAGGGCCCGCGAGATCCAGGCCGGCCTCGGCCTGGACTGGAACGAGCAGGTGCTCAAGCAGGACGTCGGCGAACTCGGCATCTCCGACCGGCAGTTGCTGATCCTGGCCCGCGCCCTGGCGACCCGCCCCCGGCTGCTCATCCTCGACGAGCCGACCTCCGCGCTCTCCGCCGCCGAGGCGGAGCGGCTGTTCGCGCTCGTCGAGCGGATGCGCGAGGACGGCATCTCCGTGCTCTACGTCTCCCACCGGCTCGGCGAGATCGACGCGCTCGCCGACCGGCTGGTCGTCCTGCGCGACGGTCTTCTCACCGAGGACCAGGCCAGGCCCTTCGACTGGGACGCGGCCCTGCGCGCGATGCTGGCTCAGGCCCACGAGGTGACGACGGCCCGGCCCGTCAGGGAAGGAGCCGAAGGCGAGGTCGCCCTCTCGCTGCGCGGCGTCCGCCTCTTCGAGGGCCGCACCCCCCTCGACCTCGACCTGCGCGCCGGGGAGGTCACCGGCGTCGTGGGCCTGCTGGGCGCGGGCAAGACCGAGCTGGCGCGCGGTCTGTTCGGCGCGGAGCCCTTCGCCACCGGCACCGTCGCACTGGACGGCACGGCCTACGCGCCCCGCCGCCCCTTTGACGCCATCCGCGCCGGCGTCCACCTCGTCCCCGAGGACCGGCACGCCGACGCCCTGGTGCCCGGCTGGTCGGTCGCGCGGAACATCTCGCTGCCGTTCCTGAAGTCCTTCTCCCGGGCCGGTCTCATGAACCGGCCGAAGGAGGACGCCCTCGGCCGCGAGACGATCGACGCCCTCGGCGTCGTCGCCCGTGACGAGCACAGCACCGTCGAGGAGCTGTCCGGCGGCAACCAGCAGAAGGTCGTCGTCGGCCGCTGGCTCGCCCACACCCCACGTGTCCTCATCCTGGACGAACCGTTCCGAGGCGTGGACATCGGGGCGCGGCGCGACATCGGCCGCCGGGCCCGTGCCCTCGCCGCCGAGGGCGCGGCCGTCCTCGTCCTGTCCGCCGACGTCGACGAGGTCCTGGAGGTGGCCGACCGGGTCGTCGTCCTCGCGGCCGGTGAGGTCCACCTCGACGCGTACGGCGAAGACGCGGAACGCGACCGCGTGATCCAGACCATCTCGGCGTCCGTCTGATGCCGGCCCGCCCCCACGAAGGCCCAGGAATCACCCCATGACCACCACCCAGAGCACCGAGGTCCCCACCAAGGCGGCGATCCGGCCGGCGGCCGGCACCGCGGTGCGCGTCCAGAACGCCGTGATCAAGTACGGCTTCATCTTCGTGACGGTCGCGCTGTTCCTGTACTTCGCCCTGAGCGAGGGCTCCTTCCGCGAGTCGGCCACCCTGCTCGACACCCTGCGGTACGTCTCCGTCGCCGCCATCCTCGGCCTCGGTGTCACCCTCACCATGGCCGTCGGCGGAATGGACATGTCCGTCGGGGCCGTCGCCGGACTGGGCGTCTCCGTCGCCGCCCAGACCATGGTCGTCTTCAACCAGGTCGGCACGGTCGCGATCCTCGCGGTGCTGGTGGCGGGCGCGCTCGCCGGCCTGCTCAACGCCCTGCTGATCGTCGTACTGAAGATCCCCGACATGCTCGCCACGCTCGGCACGATGTTCGTCATCCAGGGCAGCAAGCTGATCCTCGTCGACGGCCAGTCGATCACTCCGGGCATGACGATGTCCGACGGATCGACCGCGCCCGGCAGGTTCACCGACGGCTTCCTGAAGATCGACCGCGGCACGGTCGCCGGCATCCCGATCTCCGTGCTGATCTTCGGCGGTCTGACGATCGCCGCCTGGGTCTTCCTCGCCCGCACCCGCTGGGGCCGCGTCCTCTACGCCATCGGCGCCAACCCCGAGGCCTCCCGGCTGGCCGGCATCCGGGTCGGCGCCTACCGCGCCCTGGCCTACGTGATCTCCGGCGTCCTCGCCTCGGTGGGCGGCCTCATCCTGGCGTCCAGGATCGGCCAGGGCGACGTGTCGGCCGGCACCTCCCAGCTGCTGGAGGCGGTCGCGGTGGCACTCGTCGGCACCTCCGTCCTGGGCCGCGGCCGGCCGAACGTCTGGGGCACGGCCCTCGGTGCGGTGCTCATCGGCATCATCACCACCGGCCTGACCATCAAGGGCCTGCCGTACTACACGCAGGACGTCGTCGAGGGCGCGGTGCTGATCCTCGCCCTGGTCTTCAGCTTCACCCTGTCCAAGCGCCGCACCGCATAAGGGAGTTCACGACCATGGGCTACCGCATCCTGGAGACCGACGACATCCCCGCCTACCTCGGCGAGCGGGGCCACTGGGAGGACCTCGCGGACATCCGGGTCCGGGAGGTGTCGGACGGCAACATGAACCGGGTGTTCCTGGCCTCCTCCGCCGACGGCGCCCGCAGCCTCGCCGTCAAGCAGGCCCTGCCCTGGGTCCGCGTCGCCGGTCCGTCCTGGCCGATGAACCCCGACCGCGCCGACGCCGAGGCCCGCGCCTACCAGCAGGTCGCCAAGGTCGCCCCCGACAAGATCCCGGCGGTGCACGGCTACGACCCCGAGAACTACGCCCTCGTCATGGAGGACATGTCCGACCTCGAGGTCCTGCGCACGCTGCTCAACGAGGGCGCGGCATACGGCCCGCACACCTCGGCGAGGATCGGCGAGTTCGTCGCCCAGTTCTCCTTCGCCACCAGCGACTTCGGCATGCCGTCCGCCGAACGCAAGGCCCTGATCGCGGCCTCCGTCAGCCCGGAGCTGTGCAAGATCACCGAAGACGTCGTGCTGTCCGAGCCGTACGTCGAGCACGAACACAACCACTGGCACCCCGGCCTCGACGACCTGGCCGCGGCCTTCCGCGCCGACGCCCTGCTGCGCACCGAGGTCGCCGACCTCCGCCACACCTTCATGACCAGCGCCCAGGCCCTCCTCCACGGCGACCTGCACACCGGCAGCGTGATGGTCGGCAGGCGCGAAGGGGCCCCCGTGGTCCGGGTCTTCGACCCCGAGTTCTCCTTCGTCGGCCCCATCGGCTACGACCTGGGCCTCTACTGGGCCAATGTGCTGGTCTCCGAGGAACGGGCGCGGGCGCTGGGCGCGCTGTCCGACCACGCCGACCAGCTCCGGCTCTCCTGGGAGGCGTTCGAGGCCGAGTTCCGCCGCCTGTGGCCGACCCGCGTCGACGCCTTCTTCGACGACGCCTACCTCGACCGCTTCCTGCGCCGCCTGTGGACCGACGCCGTCGGCTACGCCGGCACGGAGATCGTCCGCCGCATCATCGGCTTCGCCCACCTGACCGATCTGACGACCCTGCCGGACCCGGTGCCCGCCTCCCGGCGCGCGCTGCTGCTGGGGCGCGAACTGATCGTCCGCCGCGAGGAGCTGACGGACGTGGAGGCGGTACGTGCGGTCGTGGAGTCGCTCGGCTGACCGGCCTGAGGGGGTGACGGTGACGCCTCACGCGGCGTCGAACCACTCCCTGCCGGCCGCCCAGTGCGCGACCCAGCCAGCGAAGCCGGGCGCGGAGGTCGTATGGCCGAACTCCGCGCCGAACGGCACGGCACCCGCCTCGGTCACCTGCCAGATCTGCCCCCGGTGCGGGCCGGTGACGACGAGATGCCAGTTCATGGCGCACCCGTCCGTCCCCAGCACGACGGAACCGTGGTTGAGCACCTGCTCGACGACCGCCTCGGGGTCCTGGTCCTCGTAGGGCACGTCCTCCTCCTCCCACAGCCACTGCCGTGTGAGCGGGAACGGCTTGGCCAGATCTCTCCTCCTGCCGTCGTCGCCCCAGTCGGATGGCAGCTCGGCCAGCCCCACGAGTCCGTACTCCGGCGGCCCCTGGAACGACCCGTCGGACACCTCCGCCACGAACGTGCGGTACGGCTCCGGCAGCACCACCCCGTGCTCCGCCTCGAAGGCGCGCACCGCCTCCCAGCCGAGCGCCGGCCCCCCGCCGTCGTCCACGGCGAAGGCCGCCCGCAGGGCCGCCAGTTCGGCGGGATCCGCCTGATCGATGTTCATGTCCCCAGGAAAGCACCCGGCACTGACAACCGGACCGCCGCGAGGACGGACGGGCAGGCGAAAGGGGCGGCTCCATAGGGGTGGAGCCGCCCCTTCCTGTTCCGGCCCCGGTACGGAGGGGCCGTCCCTGACGCCGGCCCCGGTCAGGGGAGCGGGCCGGCGGAGGGTCTTCCGGAGGGTTTGCCGGGCGGACCGGGACCTACTTCTCGTCGAGCAGGTCCTGCACCTTGCCGCGGACGTCGTCCGTGGCGAGACCGCGGATCGTCAGCGTCGTACGGCGGCGCAGCACGTCGTCCGCCGTCTGGGCCCACTCGTTGTCGCGGGCGTACACGACCTGCGCCCAGATCTCGGGGGCGTCCGGGTGGACGCGCGCGCCCAGCTCGGGGTTCTCGTTGGCCAGCCGCGCGATGTCGAAGGCCAGCGAGCCGTAGTGGGTGGCCAGGTGCCGGGCGGTGTCGGCCGCCATGCGCGGGCCGGGCGCCGGGTTGTCGACCAGCAGCCGGTGGGCGACCGCGCGCGGGTTGGCGACGCCGGGCAGCGGCAGCTTCTTCGGCAGCGAGGAGATCGGCTCGAAGTCGTCGCCCAGCGGGTGGCCGGGCAGCGCCTCCAGCTTCTGCATGACCGTACGGCCGATGTGCCGGAAGGTCGTCCACTTGCCGCCGGCGACGGACAGCATGCCGCCCCTGCCCTCGGTCACCACGGTCTCGCGCTTGGCCTTCGCCGTGCTGCCGGGACCGCCCGGCAGCACGCGCAGGCCCGCGAAGGCGTAGGTGATCAGGTCACGGTCGAGCTGCTGGTCGCGGACGGAGAACGCGGCCTCGTCGAGTATCTGGGCGGTGTCCTTCTCGGTGACAGCGACGTCCGCCGGGTCGCCCTCGAACTCCTCGTCGGTGGTGCCGAGCAGCAGCATGTCCTCCCAGGGGAGGGCGAAGGTGATGCGGTACTTGTCGATGGGGGTCGCGAGCGCGGCCTTCCAGGGGGCGGTGCGCTTCAGGACCAGGTGGGCGCCCTTGGACAGGCGGATGGACGGAGCCGCGTTCGGGTCCTCCATCCTGCGCAGGTGGTCCACCCACGGACCGGTCGCGTTGAGCACCAGCCGGGCACTCACGCCGAACTCGTCGCCGGAGAGCCGGTCGCGCAGCTCGGCGCCGGTGACCCGGCCCTTGGTGAAGCGCAGCCCGCAGACCTCGGCGTGGTTCAGGACGACGGCGCCCGCCTCGACGGCCGCGCGGACCGTCATCAGCGCCATGCGCGCGTCGTTCATCTGGTCGTCGCCGTACACGGCCACGGCCTTGAGGTTTTCGGTGCGCAGCTCGGGCACGTCCTGCGCGGCCTTGGCCGGGGACAGGAGGTGACCGACGCCGTCGCCGAACGCCGACAGCGCGGAGTAGGCGAAGACGCCCGCCCCGAGCTTCGCCGCGCCGTGCGGCCCGCCCTTGTACACGGGGAGGTAGAACGTGAGCGGGTTCGCCAGGTGGGGGGCCACCTGGCGGGAGACCGCACGGCGCTCGAAGTGGTTCTCCGCCACCAGCTTCACCGCGCCGGTCTGCAGGTAGCGCAGACCGCCGTGGAGGAGCTTGGAGGAGGCGGAGGAGGTGGCGCCGGCGAAGTCGCCGGCGTCGACCAGAGCCACCCTGAGCCCGGACTGCGCGGCGTGCCAGGCGGTGGAGATGCCCAGGATGCCGCCGCCGATGACGAGAAGGTCGAACGACGCCTTGGAGAGCTGTTCCCGGGTCTCGGCGCGGCTCGGGTTCGAGCCGGACGCCGGGTGCGTCCCCAGGGCAGGCACGGACTTCAGGGTGGTCTGACTGGTCATGTGGGGTTCTTACTCCTCGTCCTCGAGCCAGCCCATGGTCCGCTCGACGGCCTTGAGCCAGCTCTTGTACTCACGGTCGCGGGTCTCCGCGTCCATGCGGGGGGTCCACTCGGCGGCCCGGCGCCAGTTGGCGCGCAGATCGTCGGTGCTGGTCCAGAAACCGACGGCGAGGCCGGCGGCGTAGGCGGCGCCGAGGCAGGTGGTCTCGGCGACCATCGGGCGCACCACGGGGGCGTCCACGAAGTCCGAGAGCGTCTGCATCAGCAGGTTGTTGGAGGTCATGCCGCCGTCGACCTTGATCGCCGCGAGCTCGACGCCGGAGTCCTTCGTCATGGCGTCGGTGATCTCACGGGTCTGCCAGGCCGTGGCCTCCAGGACGGCGCGCGCGAGGTGCGCCTTGGTGACGTACCGGGTGAGGCCGGCGATCACACCGCGGGCGTCGGAGCGCCAGTACGGGGCGAACAGACCGGAGAAGGCCGGCACGAAGTAGGCGCCGCCGTTGTCCTCGACCGAGAGCGCGAGGGTCTCGATCTCGGCGGCGGTGGAGATCAGGCCCATCTGGTCGCGCATCCACTGCACCAGCGAACCGGTGACGGCGATCGATCCTTCGAGGGCGTAGACCGCCTTCTGGTCGCCGATGCGGTAGCCGACCGTGGTCAGCAGGCCGTTGTAGGAGTTGACCGGCTTCTCACCGGTGTTCATCAGCAGGAAGGTGCCGGTGCCGTAGGTGGACTTGGCCTCGCCCTCCGCGAAACAGGTCTGGCCGAACAGGGCCGCCTGCTGGTCGCCGAGCGCGGAGGCGACGGGGATGCCGCCGAGCAGGTCGCCCAGCTTGCCGCCGGTGATCTCGCCGTACACCTCGGCGGAGGAGCGGATCTCCGGGAGCATCGCGAGCGGCACGCCGATGGACTCGGCGATCTTCTCGTCCCACTCCATGGTGTGCAGGTTCATCAGCATGGTGCGGGAGGCGTTGGTGACGTCGGTGACGTGCCGGCCGCCGTTCACACCGCCCGTCAGGTTCCAGATGACCCAGCTGTCCATGGTGCCGAAGAGGATGTCGCCCGCCTCGGCGCGCTCCCGCAGGCCCTCGACGTTGTCGAGCAGCCAGCGGGCCTTGGGGCCGGCGAAGTACGAGGCCAGCGGCAGGCCGGTCTCGCGGCGGAAGCGGTCCTGGCCGACGTTGCGGCCCAGCTCCTTGCAGAGCGCGTCGGTGCGGGTGTCCTGCCAGACGATGGCGTTGTGGACGGGCTCACCGGTGTTCTTGTCCCACAGCAGCGTGGTCTCACGCTGGTTGGTGATGCCGATGGCCTTGATGTCGTCGCGGGTGATGCCGGCCTTCGCGATGGCGGAGGCGACGACCTCCTCGACGTTGGTCCAGATCTCGGTGGCGTTGTGCTCCACCCAGCCCGGCTTCGGGAAGATCTGCTCGTGCTCCTTCTGGTCGACGGAGACGATACGGCCGTCCCGGTCGAAGACGATGCAGCGCGAGGAGGTGGTGCCCTGGTCGATGGCGGCGATGAAGGGGCCGGCGGTGTGCGCGTCGGTCACGGTGTGCTCCTGGGTTTCCGTGGTGAGGGGGCTGTCTGTACGGCGCTGCTGACTACGCGGTGTGGCTGGTGCTCTCAAGCAAAAGCGACGTTGTAGATACCCGCAGCGATCGCGCCGCCGATCAGCGGACCGACCACCGGGATCCAGGCGTAGCTCCAGTCGGAGCCGCCCTTGTTGGGCAGGGGCAGGAGGGCGTGCACGATGCGCGGACCGAGGTCACGGGCCGGGTTGATCGCGTAACCGGTCGGGCCGCCGAGGGACAGACCGATCGAGACGACCACCAGCGCGGTGATCAGCGCGCCCAGGTTGCCGAGGCCGTTGCCCTTGTCGTTCAGGCCCTGCGTGAGCACGGCGAGGACGAGCACGATGGTGCCGATGATCTCCGTGGCGAGGTTCTGCCAGACGACCCGGACCTCCGGGCCGGTGGAGAAGACGCCCAGGACCGGTCCTGCGCCCTGTTCCCGCGCCTCGACCGACTTGGCCTTCGCGGTCTCCGCCGCCGGCTCGCCGACGATCTCCTTGTCGGTGAGGTGCGCGTGGAACTGGCCGTAGTAGGCGACCCAGACCAGGGTGGCGCCGATGGCGGCACCGAGCAGCTGCCCGGCCCAGTAGACCGGAACGTTGCTCCAGTCGTCGTCCTTGATCGCGAGGGCGAGGGTGACCGCCGGGTTGAGGTGGGCGCCCGAGAGGGGCGCCGAGGTGTAGACAGCCGTCAGAACGGCGAAACCCCACCCGAAGGTGATGGCGAGCCAGCCGGCGTTACGGGCCTTGGAGGCCTTCAGCGTCACGGCGGCGCAGACGCCACCGCCGAGCAGGATGAGTATGGCGGTACCGATGGTCTCGCCGATGAAGATGTCGGAGCTGGACACCCGCGACTCCTTTGTCCTTCGTCCAGGGAAGCCGAACCCCGGGTCCCGCCGGGGGTTCGAGCGCCCTCGGGGGTGAGAGCGATGCCGGCCTTTGGCGTTGTCACACTCTAGCGCGTATTGCCGTTAGGTGTTCGACAATGTCGACCGATGGACGGGAGTCTTGCCGCGGTGTTACGTGTGCGTCAAGAGTGTTGTTATCGAAAGTGCGATCGTTATTGATCGCTGCGAGTTATCGATCTTCGCGCCGGTGCGCACGCACTCGCCCTCTTTGGCCGTTTCGAGCGGTTATTTCTGCGTATGGCAAAGGCCGGAAACGTCGCGGGACGTCCCGGCCTGCTCATGCGTACCCCTCGGAAACGGAGGGTCGGACGGTGGGCCGCTCAGAAGCGTCCGGCGCCCAGGTCGCGCGAGACCGCGCGGGCGCAGTCCCGTACCGCGGCGATCAGCTCGGGGCGCACCTCGCCGTCCCGCCCCAGCCGCTCCACCGCGCCGGTGATGCCGACCGCGCCCACGGGCATGCGCCGCCGGTCGTGGATGGGCGCGGCGATGGAGGCGACGCCCTCCCAGGTCTCCTCGACGTCGGCCGCGTAGCCCCGCGCGCGGGTCAGGTCGAGGACCCGTTCGAAGGCCTCCGGTTCGCACACCGTGCGGTCTGTGAACGGCTTGCGCTCGGCCTCCAGTACCTCGCTGTGCGCGACCGGGTCGTAGGCCGCCAGTACCTTGCCCAGGGCCGTGGAGTGCAGCGGCTGCATCGCCCCGATCTCCAGTACCTGCCGGCTGTCGTCGGGCCGGAAGACGTGGTGCACGATCAGTACGCCCTGCTGGTGCAGCACCCCCAGGTGGACGCTCTCGCCGCTGGAGCGGGCCAGGTCGTCCGTCCATACGAGGGCACGCGCGCGTAGCTCGTGCACGTCCAGATAGGTGGTGCCCAGGCGCAGCAGCTCCGCGCCCAGCTGATAGCGCCCGGAGGCGTCGTCCTGCTCGACGAAGCCCTCCTGCTGGAGGGTGCGCAGGATGCCGTGGGCGGTGGCCTTGGCCAGGCCGGTGGACGAGGCGATGTCCGACAGGCCCAGTCGCCGCTCGCCACCGGCGAGCAGCCGCAGCATCGCGGCCGCACGTTCGACCGACTGGATGTTCCGTGCCATCGCCGTCCTGCCTCCGTCCCCTGGACCGTCCACGCGCGACATCTCCTGCCGCCGTTCGGCAATGTCGAACACTACCGGTCGATGCCGACCTCTCGCTAATGTTCGGTCGATACGTGTTACGCCATTCGTCTCCACGGAGTGACGCGGCCGTCGCACGCTCGTGCTCCGGTCGTACTGCGCTCGTGCCCGGCTCGTGGCCGCCCTGTGAGAGGCCGCCACGCCCGTCCGTCCCGTGGACGCCCTGACCATAAGGCCTCCGTCCCGGCTACCCTGACGGCGTGCGCTCGCCCCGGGAAGTGTTTCTGCCCGCATCCTGAGGTGACGCAAAGCCGACAGCCGTCGCATCTGAGGGAGCCCTTTCATGGCCTCTGTGCCGCCGACCCCTTCCGCCGACAGCCGGACCCGTGTGTCCGCGCTCCGAGAGGCGCTGGCCACCCGTGTGGTGGTGGCCGACGGAGCCATGGGCACCATGCTCCAGGCCCAGGAGCCCACCCTCGAGGACTTCGAGCAGCTCGAGGGCTGCAACGAGATCCTCAACGTCACCCGGCCGGACATCGTCCGCTCCGTGCACGAGGAGTACTTCGACGCGGGTGTGGACTGCGTCGAGACCAACACGTTCGGCGCAAACCACTCGGCCATGGCCGAGTACGACATCTCCGAGCGGGTGTTCGAGCTGTCCGAGGCGGGCGCCCGTATCGCCCGTGAGACCGCGGACGCCTTCGCCGGACGCGACGGGCGCACGCGCTGGGTGCTGGGCTCGATCGGCCCGGGCACCAAGCTGCCCACCCTCGGCCACATCGCCTACGGCACCCTGCGCGACGGCTTCCAGGCCAACGCGGAGGGCCTGCTGGCCGGCGGCGCGGACGCGCTCATCGTGGAGACCACGCAGGACCTGCTCCAGACCAAGTCCTCCATCCTCGGCGCCCGGCGCGCCATGGAGGCGACCGGCGTCGAGGTGCCCCTGCTGGTCTCGATGGCGTTCGAGACGACCGGCACCATGCTGCTCGGCTCGGAGATCGGCGCGGCCCTGACCGCCCTCGAGCCCCTCGGCATCGACATGATCGGTCTGAACTGCTCGACGGGCCCGGCCGAGATGAGCGAGCACCTGCGCTACCTCGCCCGCCACTCCCGCACCCCGCTGCTGTGCATGCCCAACGCCGGTCTGCCGATCCTCACCAAGGACGGCGCCCACTTCCCGCTCGACGCCGAGGGCCTGGCGGACGCCCAGGACACCTTCGTACGCGACTACGGGCTGAACCTGGTCGGCGGCTGCTGCGGCACGACCCCCGAGCACCTGCGGCAGCTCGTGGAGCGGGTCCGGGGTGCCTCGCCCGCCGAGCGGCGGCCGCAGCCCGAGCCCGGCGCCGCCTCGCTCTACCAGACGGTGCCGTTCCGCCAGGACACCGCCTATATGGCGATCGGTGAGCGCACGAACGCCAACGGTTCGAAGAAGTTCCGTGAGGCGATGCTGGAGGGCC